>NZ_BBQF01000002.1:0-320000 GCF_000813345.1 Sulfurospirillum arsenophilum NBRC 109478
TGATGTGGTTATTACGAATAACCTAACAAAGATACGTCCAGGTTCTGCCATTAACCTTGCAGAAGCGAAGGAATAAGCTATGTTTTCAAAATTCTTTATCAACCGTCCAATCTTTGCAACCGTTCTATCGATTGTTGTGATTATTGCGGGGTTAATGGGTATAAGAGGTTTATCCATTGAAGAGTATCCTAAGGTAACACCACCGCAAGTCAGTGTTCAAGCTTCCTATGCAGGTGCTAGTGCAGAGACGATTGCTAAAACCGTTGCAGCACCGCTTGAACAACAGATTAATGGTGTTGAAGATATGATTTATATGTCTTCAACCGCATCTTCTTCAGGAACATTGACCATCAATGTCTATTTTAAGATTGGTACCGATCCTGATCTAGCGACGATTAACGTCAATAACCGTGTGCAATCCGCACTCAATAAACTACCTTCTGAAGTCCAAGCGCAGGGTGTAACGGTTACGAAACAATCTTCAACGATTCTTGAAGTTATTTCAATTATTTCACCGAACAATAGCTACGATGAAATTTATATGGCTAACTATGCACTGATTAATGTCATTGATGAGTTGAAGCGTGTTTCTGGTGTTGGTAATGCTTCATTGTTTGGGAATCAAAACTATTCGATGCGTATCTGGATGAAACCTGACCAACTTGCTAAGTATAATTTAACACCTAATGATGTCATCTCCGCTATTTCTGAGCAAAACGCTCAATTTGCTACAGGACGTTTCAATCAAACGCCTACAAAAGGTTCTCAGGCTTATACCTACACGGTAACTACCCAAGGGCGGTTTGATAAGGTAGATGAGTTTGAAAATATCATTTTAAAATCGAACAAAGATGGCTCGACCCTTCGCCTTAAAGATGTTGCTCGTGCAGAGTTAGGCGCGGAGTCGTATAATGTTACTGCAACTCAAAATGGGCAAACAATGGTGCCTATTGGTATCTATTTACAATCAGGTGCCAATGCGCTTGATACGGCTAAAAAAGTTAAAGAAACGATGGATCGTGTAGCAAAATCTTTTCCTGAAAATATGGCGTACAATATTCCTTATGATACAACAACGTTCATTCAAATTTCAGTTAATGAGGTGGTTAAAACCTTCATTGAAGCTTTGCTTTTAGTCATTGCGATTGTCTATCTTTTCTTGCAGAATATGCGTGCAACCATCATTCCTGTGCTTGCTATTCCTGTTTCGATTATTGGAACGTTTGCGGGGATGTATGCGCTTGGTTATTCGATTAACCTTTTAACGCTTTTTGGGCTGGTGCTTGCCATTGGTATCGTAGTCGATGATGCTATTATTGTTATCGAAAACGTTGAGCGTATCTTACACTCTGAGCATGACATTAGTGTTAAAGATGCAACGATTAAAGCGATGCAAGAGGTCACTGGACCTGTTGTAGCGATTGTATTGGTTTTATGTGCCGTGTTTATCCCTGTTTCTTTTATGGGTGGTTTTACGGGACAAATGTACCAACAATTTGCGATTACCATTGTTATCTCAGTCGTTATCTCGGGTATGGTGGCTTTGACATTAACACCTGCCTTGTGCGCAATTTTTCTGAAAAAACAAGAGCCAAAACCGTTTTGGTTTGTGAAGAAATTTAATGAGTTCTTTGATGCCTCAACCAACTGGTTCACCAGTGGTGTCAGTCTGGTTGTTCGTCATGGAGTCATTAGTATTATTGTTTTTGCGGCACTGATGGGCGTTACCTATGAATTGTTCCAAAAAGTTCCAAGTGCCCTTGTTCCGATGGAAGATAAAGGGTATCTGATTGCGGTGACTTCATTGCCACCAGCAGCTACCCTAGGTCGTACAGAAGCGGTGAGTGCACAAGTCAGTGGGATTACCAAGGCAATGCCTGATATTGAATATAATATGGCGATTACAGGGTTTGATCTTTTAAGTGGTGCAGCAAAAACCAATGCGGCAACGTCATTTTTAATCTTGAACGATTGGAGTACACGTAAAGCGCCTAATCAACACTCTCAAGCAATCAGCGGTGCTTTAAATGGCGCGTTATTTGGTGTTTCCGATGCAACGATTTTTGCGTTAAATCCTCCTCCAATTATGGGTCTTAGTATCTCTGGTGGATTTGAAATGTACTTGCAAGATAGAACAGGTGGAACACTCCAAGCGCTTGGTGCTGTAACACAAAAAATTGTTGAAAAAGCAAGCCAACGACCTGAAATGATGATGGTTAGAAGTACATTTAATATGAATATACCTCAGTATAAAGTCACTTTGGATCGTGAAAAAGCGAAAGCAATGGGCGTTTCGATTAGCGATGCCTTTAAAACCTTGCAGTCCACTTTTGGTGCTTACTATGTGAATGACTTTAACCTCTTTGGTCGTACCTATCAGGTCAATGTACAGTCTGATGTTGATTTCAGAGAAAAACCTGAAGATATGAAAAATGTCTTTGTCAAATCAAGCTCAGGTAAACTCATTCCTCTAAGTTCATTGGTCAGTTATGAAAGAAGTGTAGGGGCAGATGTTCTTGAGCGTTTTAACGTTTTTGCTGCGGCGAAAATCGAAGGTGAACCAGCTCCTGGTTATACTTCCGGTGATGCATTAAAAGCTATCGAAGAGGTCGTAAAAGAAGTTGCACCAGAAGGATATACTCCATCATGGGCAGGAACATCTTACCAAGAAAAAGAGATGGCAGGTAGCGGTTCTCAAGCGTTCATCTTCGGAATCGTCTTTATCTTCTTGATTTTGGCAGCGCAGTACGAACGATGGTTGATGCCACTCGCCGTCGTAACAGCAGTACCCTTTGCCGTCTTTGGAGCGATTATGGCTGTGTACTTAAGAGGTCTTAGCAATGACATCTACTTCCAAATCGGTCTGTTAGTCCTCATTGGTCTTTCAGCAAAGAATGCCATCTTGATCGTTGAGTTTGCGATGCAAGCCCAAGAGAGAGGTAAGTCCATCTTTGATGCAACCCTAGAAGCGGCACGTCTTCGTTTCCGTCCGATTGTTATGACATCACTTGCCTTTACGATTGGTGTTTTACCACTAGCACTTAGTTCAGGTGCAGGAGCAGGAAGTCGTCATGCGATAGGGACTGGTGTTATTGGTGGAATGATCGCCGCAACAACCATTGCGATCTTCTTTATTCCACTCTTTTACAACTGGCTCGCACAGCTTAATGCGAAGTTTGCACGTAAAGGAAAAAAAGATGAAGAATAGTCTCTATTACAGTGCTGTTATAGCCTTAATTCTAAGTGGATGTTCACTCTCTCCAGAGCTGAACATCCCAACAACACAGTTTCCTGAAGCGTACCGCGCTGATGTAAAAAGTGAATCACCGTATGTGGACGCAGCATGGTGGAGTAGTTACCATGATGCAAAGCTTTCAGCTCTTATTGAAGAGGCACTGGCAAATAACTATGACCTTCAAACGTCTATGGCAAATATCTCTTTAGCTAGAGCAACGCTTTCCAGCAGTACCTCCAATCGTTACCCAAGCCTTGATGTCCAAGGTTCAGGTCAAAGAATCAGAAGTAGTGCCGATACGTATAACTCTAAAGCGCATAACACGTACAATGACTTCTCACTCAGTGCAGTGCTAAGTTATGAGCTAGACCTATGGGGCAAATATAAAGAAGCAGAAGCCTCTTCAAGATCTTCACTTATAGCAACCTATGCTGCTAAAGATACGGTGAAGATCTCTTTAGCTTCCAGTGTGGTGGACAGTTACTTTACCCTTATTAGTTTGTATGAACAACTGGACATTACCAATGAGACCATCAAAGCAAGAGAAGAAGGACTTAAACGTAATGAGTCTAAGTACACCCTTGGAGCTATCTCTAAAGGAACGCTTTTATCAGAACGTGCAGAACTTAACAGTGCTCAAATCACAAAAGATGCCTTAGAACAATCTATTGCTTTACAACAAAGTGCACTTGCCGTTTTAGTAGGTAAATCACCTGAAGCCATAGCTGCTTTTAGTCAAGATGGCTTACCAAGAGTATTGCCAAGTGATATCGTGGTACCGTCTAACTTACCATCAGAACTGTTAACCAAACGTCCTGATATCAAACAAGCCGAAGAGAATCTCAAAGCGGCGAATGCAAACATCGGTGTGGCACGTGCTGCTTATTTTCCAAGCATTAGTCTCTCAGGCGCACTTGGGTTTGAAAGCACGCAGCTTTCTAACTTGATGAAATCACAATCAGCCATGAACAGCTTTGGTGGAAGCCTTGCCTCACCACTGTTTAATATGGGTAAAACCAGCTCCAACGTTGAGAGTGCCAAAGCCAATAAAGAGCTAGCAGAGATCGCGTATGCTAAGACAGTGCAACAAGCGTTTCAAGAAGCGTATGATGCGCTCAATACTCGTCATACACTCACTCAAAAACTTGAGCATCAACTCTCTTATGAGAAGAACATTGAGCAAGTGTACTTACTGGCTAAGAAACAGTATGAGAATGGTTATGGAGATTACTTAACGCTCTTAGATGCCAAGCGTAATCTGCTCTCGGCCAAACTCGCCACATCACAAACCAAACAAGCCTTGCTGAGTTCGGGTGTATCTCTTTACAAATCACTTGGTGGTGGTTGGGATAAAGAGGTCTTTGAAAGACACGCTGATACCTTATAATTTTTAACATGTCAAATGCTCTAACGTAAGATAGAGCGTTTGACACTTCTATAAATCGTTTAAAAAATACTAAAAAATCATAAATTTACAGAAAAAGACTCTTTGAAGAACCTTTGAGTTATTACAATTCTTGTGATAATTCAAATAAGGTTAAAAAAATGAAATTTAAACTTCTTTCTTTTTGTGTTCTTTTTGTTTGGTGTTTTAGTGTTAATTTTATTTTCAATGGAAAAACACCTAGGTATGTTGACATCGTTGAGCTTCACGCTCAAGAGATACTTAATGCACATGCTCAAGGCATGCTTGTTGTGAGTGCATAGGTTCTTTTAACAATGTAACGGTGGCTTTTAGCAGCCACCGTCACAAAAATTAAATATCGTCCATAAACTCACTCATATACGTTCTATAAAGCAATGGAACCCAGCTTTTTTGAAGCTTGGGATTGTACCTGCTTTCCACTGCCGCCGCTTTAAAAAAGCTCTTCCATAATGCTTTAAATTTTTCCTCTTCGCTTGAATAGATGGGTGCATCAAAAGAGGCAATAGAGCGAATTTCTCGCAGTTCATTATTTTTGACAAAAGCAAGAGCACGTTTAACATCGTGGATGATGAAAGGTATGTTTCCTAAACGTTTGCAAAAATGCTCACCCAAAAAAGGGACAATGTTAAACTTCGTTTCAATCTTGGCATAGAGCGTTCCATCTTCTAATTCCTCAAAGCGGGTAAAACCGTACATTTTATGCACCAAACACAAAAGCTCTTTTTCGAGATTTTGGATGTAAAAAAGGTTGGTGTTGTTAATGTTACGAAGCTCTTTTTTGTTTTTAAACCCGATGCGAAGATATTCCAAAAGCGCCATCTCATAGTCTCGCGTGTCGCATAAAACAATGTGAAAGATAGTATGTTGTTGCTCTTTGGTAAAGTGCTTGGTAATGGCGTCTAAGACTTTTCCCGCTTTGGCTTCATCGGTAAAAATCTCATGAAAACGCTCAAATAGAAGCGTTTCGGGCATTTTTTTGACAATAGAATTTACCTGTAACTTTTCATAATAAACCTCATACACCAAGGACAAAAACCCTTCAAAACTGCCATCGTAGAGCAAGATCATCACAGCTCTCCCGTGTAGATGGAAGTGTCAAACAATGTAGGCTGAATGATGTTCGAGCCTTGATGAATGAGGGCTAGTTTGATCTTCTCCGTATAAAGAGAGGAACTTCTGTGAAAATCTTTGCCTGCTATGATGAAATAACGCGCTTTCTTGAGTGAGATTTTAAGGTTTACGAGGTCTTCAAAGCAAAGTTTCTTAAAGCGTCGTGCTTGCAAAATTTTCAGCGCTCCACGGATGCCAATACCCGGAATGCGTACTAAAATCTCTTGGGGTGCATGGTTGACATCGATGGGAAAAAGGTGAAGATTTGAGAGTGCCCAAAAGGTTTTTGGGTCAAACTGAATGTCGAGGTTTTGGTTCTCACTCAAAATCTCATCGTACGAAAAACCGTAAAATCGCAACAACCAATCGGCTTGATAAAGCCTATGTTCACGTAGAAGTGGTGGCTTGGAAAGCTCAGGTACGGGTAGATGCTTGTGATTATTGACCGCGATATACGCAGAGTAATAGACACGCTTTAACAGTGCTTTTTCATACAACGAGGAAGAGAGTTTTAATATCTCAAAATCACTCTCGCTGGTTGCTCCTATAATCATCTGTGTACTCATAGATATGGGCTTTGCGCTTCGTTGCAGTGTGATGTCACGCGCGTGTTTGAGGGGTGAGAGAAGCTTCTCTTTGGTTTTGTCAGGTGCGAGTAGGGCAAGGCTTTTGGAGCTAGGAAGTTCGATGTTGGAGCTGACACGGTGTGCTAAAAGGGTGGCTTCTTCGATGAGTTCTTTGGATGCCCCAGGGATGAGTTTGACATGAATATAGCCGTTAAAACGGTACTCATGGCGCAATATACGCAAGGTTTGAAGCAGTAAACTCATCGTGTGGTCTTCATTTTTGATGATGCCAGAGCTTAAAAAAAGTCCTTCTATGTAGTTGCGTTTGTAAAAGTTGATGGTAAGGTCTGCCAGTTCTCTTGGGGTAAATGCCGTTCTTGGAGTGTCATTGCTCACACGGTTGATGCAATAGGCACAGTCGTAAATGCAAACATTGGTAAGCAAAACTTTTAAAAGTGAAACACACCGTCCATCGCTGGTGAAACTGTGGCAAATACCACTGGTATGCGCACAGCCAAGTTCGCCTGTTTTGTAGTTGTTCTCACTGCCACTGGAGGAGCATGAGACATCGTACTTGGCACTGCCTGCTAAGAGGGAGAGTTTATCTTCGGTGGTTAATTTCATACTGGGATGATAGAATTTTTTTACATGTAAAGGCTAAAATATTTCAAAATGAAATATGAAAGGGGAGAGGAGAGCCTAATTTCTAGGCTCTGGGTGTGTTACTTAATAAACTCTACTGCTTCGTTAAATGGTACGCGAAGTTGCGGAGATTGTGGGTTGATGCGGTAACCAAAAGGAAGCACCATTGCGAGTTGGTATTTGCTCGTATCAAGTCCCAAAATGGCTTCAACTTTCTCTTTTTCAAAGCCTTCAATCGGGCATGAATCAATGCCGATAAATGCGGCGGCAGTCATCATGTTACCAGCAGCGATGTAGCTTTGTTTTGCTGTCCATGCATAGATGTTTTTATCTGAACTAAGCGTCTCTTGGAGGTGATTGGCGTATAAATTGAGGTAAAAATCTTTTTTCTCTTGTGGCATTTCACGTCTTCCAAAACGAAGCGCTGGTACGCCACTCTCAACTTTGACTGCGTCAATCGCCGCTAGGATAATCACAAGATGTGAACTGGTGGTAACTTGGGGTTGATCCCAGCATACTGGGCGAAGTTTTGCTTTAAGCTCTTCGTTGGTAATGACCAAAAACTTCCACGGCTCCATACCAAACGAAGAGGGCGATTTGTGACCTGCTTCTAGGATAAAGTGCATCTGCTCATCTGTGATCTTTTTAGTTTCGTCAAAGAGTTTGCACGCATGGCGAAAGTCCATCGCTTTTGTAAAGTCGTTTTGCATTATGAATCCTTTTTTGTTTTAATACTGAGGTAATTGTATGAATAATTTACTTTAATTTCCCTTACAGTATTTTTTGTATGTAATGGTGTTTTCTCTTATTAAGTTAATAGATTTCTTAAAAAATAGTGTTGCTTTTTAGCTTAACGCAAAGCGCGTTTGAGTTACATTATAATCTACTAAATTAACAAGGAGATTTTTAATGGATAGCAAAAAACTATTTTTAGCGGCGATGAATTATCGTCATGCATGTAAACTGTTTGATGGCAAAAAAATACCAGCGGAAGACTTAGAATTTATTTTAGAAGCAGGGCGTTTGAGTCCTAGTTCATTTGGTATTGAGCAGTGGAAGTTTGTCGTCGTACAAAACCAAACACTCAAAACTGAAATCGAAAAAGTTTCATGGAATCAACCACAGATCTCTACATGTAGCGACCTTCTCGTTATCCTAGCACGCAAAGATGTTAGAAGTAGTGATGTTTACACCAAAAAGCAATTAAGTCGTTGGGGATTGGCGGAAGATGCGTTTAAAGGTTTGATGGGCATTTATAAAGGTTGGGTTGACGGTAGAGATGACCATACCATCGAGATGTGGAGTGAGAAACAGTGTTATATTGCGGCAGGAAACATGATGACTGCTGCTGCGTTTATCGGCATTGATTCGTGTCCTATTGAAGGCTTCGAGTATGCAAAAGTCGATGCACTTTTGGGTGTTGATACCTCTGTGTATCAAAGCGCACTTGTCATTCCATTTGGCTACCGCGCAAATGAGCAAAGAGGTAAACACCGTTTGTCTCTGAGTGAAGTCGTGGAGTTTAAGAAGTAAACGAACTTAGAAAGCGCCTTCGTGCGCTTTCATGCCCAATAATGGGCTTTGGATAGCTTTCGATATCATGCGTCATTAAGTAATCTTCTTTATGTAAAGATGAGGCTGGAACATCTTTTAAAAGAGGAAGATGTCGCTTAATGTAGCGTGCTTCTTTATCAAACTTCAACGACTGTGCATAAGGGTTAAAGATACGAAAATAAGGTTGCGGGTCTATCCCTGTTCCAGCACACCACTGCCATGAAAGTATGTTTGCCGATGCATCATAATCCAAAAGATACTTCGCAAAAAATGCCTCACCCCTTTGCCACGGTAACATCAAATGCTTCGTAAAAAAAGAACCGATTACCATGCGAGCACGGTTGTGCATCAACCCTGTTGTGAGCAGTTCAGTAACTGCGGCATCAATAAGTGGATAACCCGTTTGAGCCGAGATAAATCGCTCATAGACTTCAGCATCATTTGAAATAGGCGGAGAGTATTTATAATTCTCCCATGCAAGTTTTGGAAAATGGTAGAGCAAATAAGCATAAAATTCGCGAAACATAAGCTGTCTAAAAAAGGGTTCTGTGTCATGCCCTTGTGCTTTGAGTTTCGCTAAAAAGCGCACGACTTCACGAATAGAAAGTGTGCCAAAACGAAGATGAACGCTCAAATGAGACGTGGCATCTGTATCTAAAAAATCACGTTTTTGGGCATATGAATCTACTTTACATGTAAAGATTTCTAACGCTTTTTGAGGCTCTAAAATGTTTACATGTAAAGACTCAAACCCCATACTTTCTATCTTTACATGTAAAGGTTTTTTGTCTCCAATTTGAATACACCAAAGCTCGTTGTACTCGAAGTTTGAAAGGCTTTGTTTGCCTCTTGTGTATTCTAATGCGTAAAATTTTGTGTAAAGTGCTTGAACAGCCCTATAATATGGGGTGAAAACAAGGTAAGGAGAGCCGTCTTTTTTGAGGACTTCGTTTGGCTCAAAAAGGTAACAATCATTGAGTGCATGAAAGCTTAATTGCTCTGCGATTTTAGCATCACGCTCTTTGGCATGAGCATCATAATCCACACTGGCATAAACCTCACTAATCCCTAATGTTTTGAGGTAAGTAAACACTTCTAAAGGCGTGCCATAAAAGAGCGCAAGATCAAGCCCCATCGCTTTAAGATCATCTTTGAGTTTAAGCACCTGCTCAAAAATAAAAGAGACTCTTTTATCACTCTTTTCAAGAGCATTTAAAATGTTCGTATCGAAAATAAAAATGGGTAAAACCTCACCCTCAATCGCTAAAAGCATCGAGTCAAAAACACGCAAATCGCGTCTAAACCAGAGGACTTTTTTCATGCTCATTTGCCTTCTTGTATTATAGAGCGAAGGGAGAGGTCTTTAGGGTAAGGATTCAAAAATTTCTGTCCCAAAAGGTAGGTTGTGTTGTACTTTTTCGCTAAAAATTCAATGGTGCTCATCACCGCGATAAGCGGAATGATCTCGTCGCGAAACTCTTCGATTTGTAAATGTAGTTCTTGTTTTTCACTGCTGGTCAGCTCTTTTTTGAAAAAACCGACCATGTGTTGAAGTACATTGACCGTTTTCCCAATCGTACCTTTATGTGCGATGGTTTGTTTAAAAAGGCTGATGTACTCTTGCGTGATCTCTTTCAAACTCTTTTTCTCATGGTTGGCAACAATTTTGCCCAAAAGGCGGTAGTTCGTCTCATGTTTGCTTTGAAGCAGAAACTTATACGCAGTGTGAAATGCCACAAGCTCTTGCATCGTTTTGATGTTTTTTTGAAGCTGCATTGCATCCTCATACGCAAAGAGTTGCATCACAAAGTTTTCCCTTAGCCAAGGGTCGATCAAACGTGCCTCTTCCTCGATAGGAAAATCCACAAAATGTGCTTTACATGTAAGCGCAAAAAGCCCATCTTTCTTACCTTCGCTCATCTCTTTCATGTAGTACTTGGTACTGCCAAGCCCACAACTGGGTGACTTTGACTTGAGTATGATGCCACAAATCTCTTCGTTTTGAATTTTGTGAAGTTCATGCGCTACCGCATCATTCATGGCTTGTGTAACATCGTTTTTGGAAAAGACAGTGATGACGTTTTTATGCCCCTCTTCAAGCACAATGCGTATGGTCTCGCGTGGTGTTCCAAAGGCTAAATGCTCAGGGCAAAATGGAATAAACGAAGCGTACTTGCCTAACTTGTCGGTAATAAAACGATCTCGTTGTCCTGTTTTATCGTAACGTATAGGCTCACCCAGTAAACAGGCGGAAACGGCGATTTTGAGCATGCAATTCCTTTGAAAAGCTTTTGACTATTATAGCCACTCCTTTTGATAAAAGGCTTAGTGAAAATCTTGTTATAATACGGAGATGTCTGTTCGTGAATACTTTAAGTGATTTTGATATAAAGGTAATATGACTTATGGATAATACTGCGAAAAAGTTCGAATTACACTACTATTTAAAAGATAAGTCGCATTCTATGAATGCTTTCGTAAGGAATAAGGCTGAAAAAGATTTTCTTGAAGCTATCAAACGAATAGGTGAGCTTTTAGATAGTGAACTAAAAATAGAAACAGAGGCATATCAAGAAGGTGGATTAGTTGAAATTTTAACTTTTTCTGGCTTTGTTATAGATAGAACACTAAGTTATTTATCTCCTGCCTTAAACAATATAGTTACACATTATGCGACTCGCAATGCTCAGACTGAGAAGTTAGATATAAAGATAAAACAAGAAACTCTTAAAAGTCTAAAACTTGATAATGTAAAAAAAGAAATAGAAATAGAGAAACAAATTGATGAAAAATTAAATGATAAATTAGTACAAAAATATATTTCAAATTTTTATAAAAAAATTGACTCTTATGAAAAAGTTGAAAAAATTGGATACAGAAGTTTAGAAAACAATGAAGATGAATATCTAGTTGAGAGAAAAGATTTTAAGAACTTTATTTTACATGATGACACAACAACCTTAAAAGACGATGATGCAATAATAGAAATAATATCACCAGTTTTAAAAGAGGGAAAATATAATTGGCGTGGAAAATATAAAAATGAAAAAATTGATTTTAGTATGGCTGATTCTAAGTTCAAACAAGAAGTAATTGAAGGTAAACATACATTTTTAAATGGTTCATCAATCAGTTGTCATTTAGAAATTAAGATTATTTTTGATGAATTCGGGGATGAAAAGAATAAAAATTATCGTGTTTTAATGGTTTATGGAACCAGAGAATTAGATTTAGGAGAATTAAAACTTCGTGAAGCTGGGAAAAAACGAAAATATCAAAAACGTTTAAATGAACGTCAAATGCATTTTTTTGATGAAATTGAGGAAGATACCAAATAAAAATGAGGCAAGTATAATATGACAAACAATCCAACAACATCAAACATTCTTATCTATCAAAGTGAAGATGGTAAAACGAGAATAGAAACGAGGCTTGAAAATGAGACAGTTTGGCTCAATATTGAGCAAATGGCGGAGCTATTTCAAAGAGATAGAACGGTCATATCCAAACATATAAAAAATATTTTTCAAGAGGGAGAACTTGATGAAACTGTGGTATGTGCACAATGTGCACATACCACTAAACACGGTGCGATAGAAAACAAAACACAGATTTCTTACACAAAATATTTCAATCTAGATGTCATCATTTCTGTTGGCTATCGTGTGAAGTCGTTGCAAGGTACAAAGTTTCGCCAATGGGCAACGGCAAGGCTCAAAGAGTACATAGTCAAAGGCTTTACGATGAACGATGAGCTACTGAAACTTGCAGGTGGCGGTAATTATTTTGAAGAGCTTTTAGCGCGCATCCGCGATATACGAAGTAGTGAGAAGATTTTTTGGCGTAAAGTGCTTGATATTTATTCTACGAGCATAGATTATGACTCAAGAGCGGAGCAAAGTATTCTCTTTTTTCAAACAGTGCAAAATAAAATGCACTGGGCAATTCACGGCAACACAGCGGCTGAACTTGTCTATGAAAGGGCAGATAGTGCCAAGCCACATATGGGGCTTACCAATTTCAAAGGCACACATCCCACAAGGCAAGAGATCGGTGTTGCCAAAAATTATCTGAGTGAAGATGAACTCAACCTTTTAAATCGTATGGTAACGGCTTACATCGAACTGGCAGAAATCCAAGCGATGAGTAAAACACCTATGTATATGAGCGATTGGATAGCAAGATTAGATGATTTTTTGAAAATGACAGGCAAAGATATACTAGAACATGCAGGAAAAATTAGCCACGACAAAGCTATCCAAAAAGCATACAATGAATATGAAAAATACAAAGAAAAAACAAAAAATGAACTTTCACGTGTCGAGCAAGATTTTATAGAGTATATTGATACAACGGCGAAGATGCTTAAAAAAGCCAAGTCATAATGCACTAAAAGCATTTTACATGTAAGGCTTTAAAACCTTACATGTAAGAAATTATTTGGGTCGCTTATCCAAAACTCTCACCGCTTTTCCCTCACTTCTTTGCAAAGATTTGGGTGCTACGAGTTTGACTTCGACGTTGATGTAGAGATTGTTCAAAAGGGCGTGTTGGAGCTCCTTTTTGAGGTTTCCTAGGTAGCTGACATCATCGCTGATTAAGTGCTCATCAAGTTCCACGTCGATTTCGAGTTTATCGAGGTAGCCTTTTTTATCGGCGATGATTTGGTAGTTGAGGGTGATGCCTTCTTGCGTGGAGAGTACATGCTCGATTTGCGATGGGAAGACGTTGACACCGTTGATGAGGAGCATATCGTCACTTCTGCCGACGATGCTCTCGATTCTGCCGATGGTTCTGCCACAACGACACGGAATGCGCGTCAGTGAGGTAATGTCACCCGTTCGGTAGCGAATGATCGGCAAACCTTGTTTGGTAAGGGTTGTGATGACAAGTTCGCCTCTTTGACCCTCTGGCAAGACTTCGCCCGTTTCAGGGTTGATGATCTCAGGGTAGAAATGGTCTTCGTGAATGTGCAGTAAGTTTGAGTGTTTGCAGTTGCACGCCACACCCGGTCCGATGATCTCAGAGAGTCCGTAAATCTCGTGGTAGTCGATGCCCCAAATGTGGGCTATCTCATTTTTAAGCCCTTCGCTCGTAGGCTCTGCTCCGAAAAATCCAACGCGTAGTTTAAAGTCTTTTGCGATGTCGTAGCCCTCAGCCTTTGCAACTTCTGCCATGTGTAAGGCAAACGAAGGTGTTGCTGTCAGTACGGTTGCGCCGAAATCTTTTAGAAGCAAAAGTTGGCGAGAGGTAAAACCTGTTGAGCTTGGGATGACGGCGATTTTCATGCGTTCTGCGGCGTTATGAAAGCCTAGACCGCCTGTGAAAAGTCCATATCCGTGGGAGTTTTGCATGATGTCTTGGCATGTCACACCGCCCATCGTAAAAGCACGCCCCATCACTTCCGCCCAGATGTCCATATCGTGCTCAGTATAGCCCACAACGGTAGGTTTGCCTGTCGTGCCACTTGAGCTGTGGATGCGTACAATTTGATCCATATCGACCGAGAACATGCCAAAAGGGTAGTTGTCACGAAGGTCTTTTTTCTTCGTAAAGGGGAGTTTAGCAAGGTCTTCCAAAGATTTGACGTCTTGCGGTAAAACACCGTGTTCATCGAACTTATTTTTGTAAAAAGGAACGAGATGATAGACCCTAAGCAGTGTCTCTTTAAGATGTTTTAACTGTAACGCTTGAAGCTCATCTTTGCAAAGGCTTTCGTTTTTACTAAATGTCATAGAAACCCTTTACATGTAAAAGTGTTTGGCTTGAACGATCTCAATATTTTTAGCTTGCAATGCTTTGATAGCATCATCAAAGCGATCTTTATCGACGCTGAAAATGAAAATACCCGTACTTGCCTCATAAAAGCTGTACGTGTAAAGAATGTTAATGCCAGCTTCGGAGAGGGCACTCACGGCTTTATCAAAGCTTCCCACAACATCTTCGATCTTGACACCAAAAACATCGGTAAAACGCACGCTAAAGCCTTCATCTTCGAGCACGGTTTTGGCTTTTTCAGGATTGTCCACGATGGTGCGAACCAAACCAAAGTCGGTCGAATCTGCGAGTAAAATGGACTTGATAGAGATGCCATTTTTGGAGAGAATGTGAGTAAGAACGGAAAGCTCACCCGCCTTATTTTCTAAAAAAATCGTTAGTTGTTTAATGTTGCATTTCATTATAGACTCCTTTTATCGATGACGCGGACGGCTTTGCCGACACTGCGCTCTATGGTTCGTGGCTCAACAAGTTTGATCTCTGCGTTAATGTAGAGGTTGTTGAGCAGTTCATGTTGGATTTTCTTTTTCAAGGCTTCGAGTTGTCCGATGCTATCAAGAGGCATATCTTCAGTGACTTCCACCATAATTTCAAGCTTATCGAGGTAGCCTTTTTTATCAGCGATGATTTGGTAGTTCAGTGTAATGCCTTCGATGTTGGAGAGCACATGTTCTACTTGTGAAGGGAAGACATTGACACCATTGACGATGAGCATGTCATCGACACGCCCCATAACGCTTTTCATGCGTACATGCGTTCTGCCACACTTGCACGGAGTTTGGTCAAGCGAGGTGATGTCACCTGTTCGGTAGCGAATGATCGGAAACGCTTGCTTGGTAAGACTGGTGATGACCAACTCACCTTTTTCGCCATACGGCAACACTTCAAGCGTTTTAGGGTCGATGATCTCAGGGTAGAAATGATCTTCAAAAACGTGCAGGTCTTTGCTCTCAAAACAGTTAGAAGAAACGCCCGGTCCGATGATCTCAGAAAGACCGTAAATCTCGCAGTAGTGAATGCCCCATACACGGGCTACTTCTTCTTTGAGTCCAAGACTTGTGGGTTCTGCTCCAAAGATGCCGCATTTGAGTTTGAAATCTTTTTGGATGTCATAACCTTCAGCAAGCGCCGCTTCTGCCATGTGGAGCGCAAAAGAGGGCGTAGAAGTCAAAACGGTTGCTTCAAAGTCTTTCATAAGCATCAGCTGACGTGACGTAAAACCACCACTGCTTGGAACAACCGTAGCTCCCACGGTTTCAGCGCCATAATGAAGCCCTAAGCCACCCGTGAAAAGCCCATATCCATAAGCATTATGCGATGTATCTTCGCTTGTGACTCCTGCCATTGTAAAGACACGAGCCATCACTTCGTTCCATGTGTCAAGATCGGCTTTGGTGTAGCCAACAACCGTTGGTTTTCCTGTTGTGCCACTAGAGCTATGAATACGCACCACGGCATCTTTTTTAACTGCGAAAAGCCCGAAAGGGTAGTTGTCGCGCAAATCTTGTTTTTTGGTAAAGGGAAGTTTTGCGATGTCGTCAATAGCGGTAATATCCGAAGGCGTAATGCCAAGTTCTGCAAACTTTTTTTGGTAAAAAGGCACATGCGCATAGACGCGTGCTACAGTGTCTTGAAGCCTTTGGCTTTGAAGTTCAGTGAGTTTATGGCGTGGAAGCGTCTCTTCTTTCGACCAGATCATTTCTTATCCTTTGCATCGTTAATGCCTTGATGAAGTACTACGATATTTTTCTCCGCTACTTTCGCGTTCATTTGCGTAATGGCTTCTTCGATCTCTTTACAAGAAAATGGAAAATGAGGATCGAGTGCAAGTGTTACACCTAACATATAAACATTTAAAGCGTCTATTGGAAACTCATTGGCTTTTGCTTTTTTAAACGCATCAACGCTATGGGTTTCAAAGCTGACTTTTGGGAAGTTTTTAGGCGCATTCATCACAATGACACCTTTGTCTTTGTTCAAATATTGGATGTTGCGAAGTGCTTCATTGCCCTCAAGTGCGATGAGAAGATCGGCTTGTCCTTCATCAATAGCTGGGGCGTAAAAGTCACCGATTTTAACGTAGCACGAAACAGAACCTCCGCGTTGGCTCATACCGTGATTTTCCGTTCCTAAACATTTTTGATGCGCAAGTGCAGAGGCGATACTCAGAACTTTGACCAAAAAGACAGCACCTTGTCCGCCGATGCCTGCGATAACAATTTGATACTTCATCTTACTTCTCCTCTTTTTTGACAAACGCATCGGTGGGGCAGATCACATCAAGGCATGAACCACAACCCGCACACAAGAATGGGTCAATTTCCATTTTACCAGCATCGTTGTAGTGCATTGGAGGGCATTTGTAGTTAGTGATGCACGAATCACACGCGACACATTTATCCTCATCAACTTCTACAGTCACATTTCCAAGACGACCCATAGCATTTTCTCTATCCAGAACACAAAATTCACGTACTACCGCTACAACAGGAGCGGTTGCCGTCTTATACATCTCGTGAAGTGATTTCATAAAGTCAACAGTTTTGTTAATATCTTGTACATACACATACTCGTGGCAACTCACGCCACATCCCTCAACAATGCGTTTGATGTCAATTTGATGTGGATTAGTGCGTTCAGGTGTCGTTTGACGACCCGTCATGGCAGTCGTGGAGTTGTCTAAGATGACAAGAATAAATTTATGGTTTTGATACACAGCATTAATGAGTGGCGCAACACCCGAGTGCATAAACGTACTATCTCCAATGGTTGCAATAACAGTTTTATCAGGATCAGAGATGCTAAAACCACTCGCCATGGAAATGCTCGCCCCCATACACAAAATCGTATCGATCGCCGCTTGATTGAGTCCTAGTGTGTAGCAACCAATGTCGGATGTGTAGATAGACTTTTTCTTTTTAAAGACTTTGGTAATGGCATAGTGAACATCACGGTGAGGACAGCCTGGGCACATATTGGGTGGGCGTTTGGGAAGTTCTTCGGTGTATTTTTCACTTTTATACGCATGACTTGGCGCTATAACACCCGCATTTGCAAAAGCGGAAAGTACTTTGTCTTTGGAAAATTCATCAATAACATGAACATGCTTGGTCAGTTTTCCATACAGTTTTGGCGAGCTTAACTGCTCTTCAATACAGGGAAAGCTCTCTTCAAAAACAATGACTTTGTTGTAATGGACAAAGAGTTCTTCGAGCTTTTCTTTGGGAAGCGGGTAGGGCATATCGAGTTTGAGCACATCGGCATGAATGTCAAGTTCACTAATGGCTTCACGGACATAACCATCACCCGTTCCACTGGTAAGGCAGAGAACATTTTCACCTTTAAGTGCATGGGTTTTAGGCTTAATGAGATGATCCCAGTTCCATGCTTTGATGGCTTCCAAACGATCGATCTGTTCCAAACCTTGTCTAAATCTTCCAGCAGGTGGTACAGCGCCCCAACGTGGAATGTTACGCTCAAAATTGCCTTGATTTGCCTTTACATGTAAACTATCATCGACTTCACAAATCTCTCTGGCATGGCTGACACGCATGACAGGGCGAAGCATGACAATCGATTCAAATTGATGGGAAAGTTCAACTCCAAGTTTAACCATGTCATAGGCTTCTTGTGGCGTGGAAGGGTCAAGCACAGGAATGCGCGCAAATTTGGCAAAACTTCGGCTATCTTGCTCGGTTTGAGAGGAGTAAAAACCAGGATCATCGCACGAGATGAGTAGCATGGCACCCTTAAGTCCGATGTAAGAAGCACTCATTAAAGGGTCACTCGCCACGTTGAGTCCGACTTGCTTCATGGTTGCACAGGTGCGTTTACCAGAGATGGCTCCCGCATAAGCTACTTCAAAACCTACTTTTTCATTGGTCGCCCACTGTGCGTATGCTTCTAGTTTAAATTTATCTCTAAATTTTTGAAAATTTCCCAAAATTTCACTTGAAGGCGTTCCTGGGTAACCTGAAACCATATCAACCCCTGCGTGAATCAAACCAAGGGCGATGGCGTCATTTCCCATCAAAATCTGTTTCATAATCGTTGTGCTCCGTTGCTGATAGATAGTAATGGTTTAAAGAGTATTGAAACTTACTTTATAAAATACTTATCTAAGTATATGTGTCAAAAGTGTAACGCTTAAAGTGAGCAATTTTGAAACTTATAGTTTTTTTACAAATGTTTTAAGATAAAAATAAAGTTTCATTAAAGGATTTTATATTACTTTTAAGGAACTTTTAAAAGGAAGGGATTGTGATGGGAACATTTGATTTGGGCGTTGGATCGGCATTTTGGTTAATGAATGCAAGTGCTCTTTTGTGCGTTATTTACGGTGTAATAAACTGGAATAAGGACAAAGAGGAGAAGGTGCTAAACACGAAATCTTGGGATAAAGATGAAGCTCGAATCAATGAGGATCTATGATGAGTATACTTGAAAATATCATCATCATTATTTACCTAGCCGTATTGGGTTATCTTGGCTTTGTGGGCTATAAACAGACAAAAAGTTCAGCAGATTACCTCATAGCAGGTGGCGATACGCATCCATTTGTTATGGCATTAAGCTATGGTGCTACTTTTATCTCCACAGCAGCGATCGTAGGTTTTGGTGGTGTGGCTGCATGGCTAGGAAATTCGCTTCTTTGGCTTACCTTTTGTAACATCTTCATTGGTGTCTTTATTGCATTTGTCTTCTTGGGCAATCCTACCCGTAAAATGGGCATTCGCCTTAATGCACACACCTTTCCTGAATTACTAGGACGACGTTTTAACTCTAAGTTTATTCAGATGTTTGGTGGTGTTTTGATTACAATTTTTATGCCTTTGTACACTTCGGCTGTTCTAATTGGTGGAACAGAGTTCTTGGTGGCTTACTTTAAAGTAGATTATCATCTAGCCCTTTTAGTCATGTCCGTTATCGTGACAGGTTATGTTTTAGCGGGTGGCCTTAAAGGGGTAATGCTCACCGATGCCTTGCAAGGTGTCATCATGTTTGTAGCAATGCTTATGCTTTTGTTTATGGTTTTTGATGCTGTAGGTGGTATTGATATAGGTTTTACTAAACTTGAAACCGTCTGGAATGAAACGGTAGCATCGCTTGGTAGTGTCAACATCAAAGATCTTAACGCAGGTAGCCCTGATTTTATGATGAAACTCTCTATGAATTGGGGTTTTCAAGGATGGAATAAGATGCCTGTTTTCCTCTCTGAAGGATGGCTTTTTGTTATTACGACGATTACTATGGGCGTAGGTGTCGGCGTTTTAGCACAACCTCAGTTGGTTGTTCGTTTTATGACCGTTAAAAGTAAAAATGAACTCAATCGTGCGGTTTTAATTGGGGGTGTTTTTATCATTGCGATGACGGGCATCATCTTTATTGTAGGGGCACTTACCAACGTTTGGTACTATGAGTTTAATGAAGGTAAAAATGCACTTCAAAGTGCTGGTGGCATTGGTAAAGTCATTCCTCATTTCATTAATGCAGCGATGCCAAAATGGTTTGCATTTATCTTTTTATTTGCGCTTATTTCTGCGGCTATGAGTACACTCTCAAGCCAATTTCATGCGATGGGAACAGCCATAGGTCGTGATGTTTATGAGCAGATTGCAGGAAAACATAACCCTAATTCACTGCTTATTACACGTGTGGGTATTGTGGTGATGATCGTTATTTCTGTAACCTTAGCCTATATTTTTGATGATCAACCAGCGATTATTGCACGAAGCACTGCTATCTTTTTTGCTCTGTGTGCGAGCATCTTTTTGCCGACCTATTTTGGTGGACTTTTTTGGAAACGTATGACTAAAAAAGGAGCTATTGCCTCAATGATTGTGGGTACAATTGTTACCACTTTTTGGCTTTTGTTTGTTCACTTTCAAGAGGCAAAAGAGTTGGGTCTTTGTAAAATGCTTTTTGGCGTCAATACGCTTTTAATGGGGAAAATAACTTTTGTAGACGCCATGATTGTTGCTTTACCACTCTCTGCACTAACAGCAGTTGTTGTTTCGTTAATGACAAAGCCAGAGAGTTCTTCGTTAATTAAAAAGTGTTTTGAAGATTAAGAATTAAGAAGAGGAGGGTAAGGTTTTACCCTCTGTATTCTTGTAAGTATGAGTCGGGGGATGTATCAATAAATTTACGTGTTTTTTTAAGTTTTTGCATAGCTTCAAATGTATTTGCTTTCTCTCTTTCCATAATCACCAAAGCTTCTTGAATCAATGCACATGCTGTTTGTGCTTCTTCAAGGGTTTCAAAATGAGGCATAGTATCTATAAGCTCACCAATATTTGTGTAATTCTCTTCTACGATAGCAATCGTAAAATTTTTAATCCACGACATACTCAGTCTCTTCTTTCCAAGCTTGTAATAATTCTCTAGCAACATTAATGACTTCATCCAGTTTGGTTGTATCATTGTACATATTGGCTTCTGCAAGAAGTTTCACTTGGTGAATGTAAAGACCACTAAGATAATGCGCTATTTGACCCCCATCGTAATTGAGTGAGTTAATAAGCTCTGTGTAGATAGCTGATGTACGATTGATCCAATACGTTCGTTTCTCAATATTTCCATCTTCAATGGCTTTTTTTGCTTGTGATGCAAAGCGTAAGACACCTTCGTATAGCATTCTAATCAACTTTTCAGAAGATTCAATAGAGGCGTTGTTTTGTGAGTAAGTTGAGTATGCTAAATTGGTATACATAATGGTTTCCTTGAATTAGTTGCTGGTGCTATAAGATTGTTTGATCATACTAGAGAGTGAACTAAACTGATTGGTTAGTTTACTAATAATACTATCATAGGCGGCAAATTTTGTTGCCATAGCTTCATATTTTGTATCTAGTCGTGTAACAGCGGTTGCTCTTGTTTTTGTTAATGTGGTTTTTTCTGTCGCCAAACTTTTGTTATATTGTGTTAGGGTTCCATCCGTAGTATTCACATAACCTGTGAGCATCGAATTAAACTTTGTAAAAAGGCCCTCTTTCGTGGTTGGCGAAGAGTAAATATTGGCTGTTTGCAATCCTAGAGAAGAGAGTGCCGTGCTATCACCTGTAATGACAATATCCGCACCTTTAGCACCGTTTATAACGATATTATTATTGGTTCCAAGGCTTGCTTCAATACCTGTGATGCCAGCATTATTAATGGCTGTTTTAATAGCAGCTAAATTATCGTCTATGGTTGCGGTTGAAAGTGTTGTAAAGGTAATAGCCTTGCCATTAATCGAAAATGCGCTAGCACCAATACTCAACCCTCCAGCTGCAACGGAAGCTCCTTTATAGGATGTGGTGCTATAAGTTGTTGAACCTAAAAAATAGTCTTTAACATCTGCAGGATCAGCTGCTACTTTGGCATTGAATGTTGTTGCATTAAACTCAAGTTTACCCTCAGTATTCATGCTAACACCATAGTCACTAAGACCTCTGCCTTCACTATCAACACCTAAAACTTGCTTACGAATATCGGCACTTAATGTGTTGATTTGTGTAATGCCTTGGAATGTTCCTGCTGTTTTTGCTGTTGTATCAAAGGCCGTTGCTGTTTTTAATTTTGTCATCAAATCATTGTATGACGTTACAAGTGATTTCAGATTGGTACTAATATTGCTCCAATCTTGTGTAATTGAAACAGTTGTATTGGTTGACGCATCTGTTTGTTCTTTGTTTAATACAATACTTGTACCCACAACAAGATCATCAATGGTATTTGATGAGCGTGATACGGTAACACCATTGTAAATAAGAGAAGCATCTCTCGCAGTTTTGAGATGATTGGCGCTTTGATCTAATCCTAAATCGGTCAGAGCAGTTCCTGTTGCTGATAATGTAATGGCATTATCAGCCCCTGTCGAATTTGATTTGATAACAAGTTTATACGGATTGGTTCCACCAACATTAAGGATAGAAGCAGTGACCTTACCACCAGCTTTTTCATTGATCATGCTTTGAAGCTCAGTCAGTGTTGTAGCCGATGTTACATTAATAGCATATGTGTTGGTTCCAATTGCAAGAGTAAGCGTGTCACTCGCAGATGTAAATGTACTTGTTTTACTCGCAAAACTGGTTGATTGATAAATATCTTGCTGTGCAAGTTTGTCAACATGCAGTGTAAAATTGTCTACCGTTGTACCTGCTTTTGTTGTTACCGATACGGCATCATTTGAAACAGTGGTAGTTCTTTGAAGGTAGTTGTTCTCTGTTGATAATGCAGATGTTGATGACTTCAAGGTGTTCGCCAATGACGTAAGTGTCGCTAAATCTGTCGTTTTGGTCGTGTTTGTGGTTATCTTTGCATCAATAGGATTAAGTATAGCTTTCTCATCGACTGCTCTTAATTTATCAATTGTATCGTATGAAAGTGCACCATCACTACCAAGACCTAATGAGCTTAAGCTTGAAGTTGCCATCGTCTATCCTTTTTTATCAAAAATTATTCCTACGATCTCTTTCATTTTGGCAGAAAGGCTCATCGCTTCTTCTGTAGGAAATTTGCGAATGACTTTGCCTGTACTTTTTTCTATAACGTTAATAAACATTTGATTTATTTTATCGTTATATCCAAACGTAATATTGGTATTAAGTAAGTCCATCTGTTTATTAAGCTCACTAACCGTTTCACTTAATGCTTTTGGATCTTCTTGTTCCTTATTATTTTGCTGATTCACTTTGGATGTATCAGCCGTTTGTTCGACTTGCCTCATTGGAGCTGAATTTTCTACCTTAGGAGCAGTTGCAGCTTCAACTTGTTTACTTGTTGCGCTAAAGATGTCCATAATTGTCCTCCTTGTCGTTTTGTAATTTTCCTACTAGCTAGATCGACACATCTTTTTTTTTGTTTAATTGCTTATAGCGATATGCTTCATAATAAACACATCGTTTTCATAAATATATTATACTTTAATAGACTATACAAGAAGTCTATTAAGATTTAGTGTGTTACTATTTCAGGTATATAAAAAGAGGAATATCATGAAAGTAGCTTTAGTTTGCCAATCATTGCTGTTAAGTCGCGCACTGAAAAGTTTTTTAGGAGATATCGTTGTTCCTTATAAACAGTGTGATTTTGTGATCAGTGATAAAAAAATTGAACTTGACAAACCTATCTTTTATATCTCTTCCACGGAAGGCAATTTAATCATTCCTTTTTCGAAATCATCACTGTTCATAGAGCTTGATAAATTTTTTCAGCATCTGCTTATGTTACACGGTAATGTGGATGATATGATGCCTCAATCCAAAACAACCCATGCTCTTGAAGAAAAAATTACGGCTTTGACTGAAAAGTTTAGAACAGAGCTTATTCAAACGATTCGAGGCTATTATGGCAATTAAGCCTCTGATGGCAACGATTAGTGCTGGCAAATACAAAGGCAAGAAGATAATGCTTCCTTCTCTTGAAAGTACCAGAAGTACGAAAGGTATTCTCAAGGGCTCTTTGTTTGATACATTACAATATGATATTGTGGATGAAGTTTTCGTTGAAGTCTTTGGTGGTAGCGGTTCTATGGGGCTTGAAGCACTCAGCCGTGGAGCAAAGCATGCTTATTTTATTGAAAAAGACAAAGCCGCATTTGGAACGCTTAAAAGTAACTGTAAAGTAATTGATGAAGCACATACAACACCGCTTTATGGCGATAGTTTTATCATATTTCCAACACTCATTCCAACCTTTACATGTAAAGCCTATTTCTATTTTGATCCTCCTTTTTCGATTCGAGAGGGAATGGAAGAAATTTATGTAAAAGTGATTGATCTTATTGCTTCAATTCCCCCTGAAAAAGCTCATTTGATCGTCATTGAACATATGAGTACACTTGCACTTCCTGAGCGTATTGGTGCCTTTGGGTTACAAAAAACTAAAAAATTTGGAAATAGCTCTCTAAGCTATTACATGTAATATGGAAAACAGTACTTTTATAAGCGATATATCTCATAAAGCGTTTCCCCTCTCTGAACGTATTTCTGCTACCACCATTCGTCACTCTATCTTGAAATCTATTCAAGAAAAATATCCTGATTTTGGTGAGAACAGTTATGTAGCCAATAGCGAACTCAATGTTTTTCGTGAAAAATATATTACGGATTATTTGACAAAAGAGTTAGGACAGCTCTCCGATTTGGAACAACGTGTTCTAAGTTCGTTTCAAAACAATTCAACACTGAGTGATAAAGTCGAGAATGACGACAATACGGCATTGACCTTTGGTCAAAAAGTAGCGGATAAAGTCGCAACTTTTGGTGGTAGTTGGACCTTTATTATCTCTTTTTGTTCTTTTCTGCTCGTTTGGATTTTAATCAACATCTTTTGGTTTAAAAATCAAGGTTTTGATCCTTATCCTTACATCTTACTCAATTTAATATTGTCGTGTATCGCAGCATTACAAGCTCCTGTTATTATGATGAGTCAAAACAGGCAAGAAGAAAAAGATAGAATCCGCGCAAAAAATGACTATATGATCAATCTCAAATCAGAACTTGAAATTCGTATGCTTCACGAAAAAATTGACCATCTTATCATGCATCAACAAGAAGAATTGCTTGAAATTCAAAAAGTTCAAATCGATATGATGCAAGATATTTTACAACGCGTTAACCAAAAGGAATTATTGGAACATTAATTGCTTTAAATTGGCAAGAATGTCAAATTTAAAGGAAATTGATGAAGATCCTCACATTATCTTTAGTATTAATTTCAACGCTTAGTACACTGTATGCACAACGATTAGGTGATATTGCCAATGTTATAGGCGTACGTGATAACCAATTGATAGGATATGGTCTTGTTGTTGGTCTTAATGGAACAGGCGATGGCTCTTCTTCTCAATTTACATTACGTTCACTCTCAAACCTTTTGCAAACCGTAAACGTCAAAATTGATCCTGCTGATATTAAATCTAAAAACGTTGCAGCTGTTATGGTTACAGCAAAACTTCCAGCATTTGCAAGACAAGGTGATAAACTGGATGTTTCTGTATCCTCTATTGGCGATGCAAAATCATTGCAAGGTGGAAATCTCCTCCTTACCGCGCTTAAAGGTGTGGATGGAAAAATCTACTCTTTAGCACAAGGTTCACTGACTATCGGTGGCATGAATGGTAAAGAAAAAGGCCAACTTAATCACCCATTATCTGCAAATATCTTTTCAGGTGCTTTAGTCGAGCGTGAAATCGAAAATGACCTCCATGAACAAGAATTTGTTAATCTCTCTTTAAAAGAAGCCAATTTTAATACGGCCGTTTCTGTCCAAAATGTACTCAACTCGATGTTTGGTAAAAAAATTGCCGTTGCAACTGACTCTCGCACCATTCGATTGATGCGTCCAGAAAATCTTTCAACGGTTGAGTTTTTAGCAAAAACATTAGACGCTGATGTTAAATATGAAAAAGAATACAAAATCGTGATAGATGAACGAACAGGCACTATTGTTTCAGGTGTTAATATTAAAGTTGATCCAGTGGTTGTCACTCACGGCGACATTACCATCAAAATTGAAGCAAGCAATGCACCTCTTGATGATAAAAGCGTTGATATTGGTGGCGATGTTCAGATAGCCAGTACCGAAAATCGTATTAAGATCAAAGAAGAGAGTATGACGGTTGCAAATATTGCACGCGCACTTACCAAGCTGGGTGCAAAACCAAAAGACATTATCTCGATTTTAGAAAATATCAAACGTTCAGGTGCCATTACTGCACCATTGGAGATCATCTAATGCAAACAGCCGATAACAGTGTTGCTCTTTTAAATGCCAATTTCAATGGTTCCATGAGCAAACTAGACACCAAGAGCAAAAGTGATGCGTCACTAAAAGAGCAGACCGACAAATTTGAAGCCTATTTTGTGAAACAAATCCTTGATATTGCTATGAACAGTGAAGAAGAGAATGGCCTTTACCCAAAAGATGCAGGAGATAAAATCTATAAATCTATGTATAACGATACGATGAGTACAGCTTTAAGTGGAAATTTGGGTTTGAGTCAAATGTTATTTACTTATTTGAAAGAAGGGCGTTAAAGTTTTATCATTTTGGACGATATGGTTGTAGACAACTACAATCTAAAATAAAGGGTTTAAAATGATTTCAAAAATTCAATCGTCCAACGTGGCGTATTTACAACAGAGTACTCCTAAAGATGATTCATCTAAAGGTGTCTCAAAAACAGAAAAAAGTGAAGGGGTAGACAAAGTCTCCGCACTCAAAGAGCAGATCGCAAATGGAACGTATAAAGTCGATCTAGCAAAAACTGCTCAAGCAGTCGCGGAAGAGTTGATCTAGATCCTTACATGTAAAAGGATAATAAGATGTTGACGCACTATTTACACAATGCTATTAAAGATATAGAGAATCTCATTGAACAAACACACAAAGATATAGCAGACATCAAAGTCGCAAAACATAGTGAGGTTTTTGAGAGAGCAAAAATTAAAAATGATTTAATTCAATCCTTTGAAACTAAAAAGTCTCTTTTAGACAATGAACTGATGAAGATGCTCAAAGAGAGCGGTCAAACTTCATTAGAAGAGTTGCTAAGTGTTGAACAAAAAGAGCTTTTAGCACAAATGAAAGTAAAACTCTCAGAGCTTAAGATTTGTAATAAGCAATATGCAAAATATGTCGTCACCATCAGCCAATTTTACAACGTACTCCTCGATAGTATTTTCCCACGCGATATGGAAGGCTACAAAGTCGCAAATCATAAGCCAGCGTCTTTACTCAAAGTAAGGGCTTAGTCATGAGTAACTTATTTGGGATTTTCAATACAGGTAATTCAGGACTAAATGCTGCTCAAGTAGCCGTTGCAACTACCAGTCAAAATATTGCTAATGCCAAAAATGAGTTTTATACACGCCAAAGGGTAAATTTTTCTGCAAGCCCTGCGCTAAGTGGACAAGGTGTCAGTGTAGGTTCTGGTGTCACGGTGACATCTATTGTTCGTATCCATGATGAATTTGTTTTTGCAAAATTAAGAAGTGCTTCTACAAATCTCTCATACGATACCTATTCTTCTCAGTCACTTCAAGAAGTTGCAAAAAATTTCCCAGACCTAGCCGATGCTGGTATCTCCAAAGATTTAACCAATTATTTTACACAGTGGAATAATCTTGCTTCCAATGCAACCGCTGGTTCTCAAAAGATTGCTTTAACTCAAGCTGCAACGACATTAAGTGGAGACATCCAATCAACAAGAGAAGCCATTAGGGGGATTCAAGACTCTATCAATACACAGCTAAAATCATCTCTTGATGAAATCAATAGTCTTGGTGAGCGAATCGCAAATGTTAATAAACAAATTGCTAATATTGAATCTGACAAAGGAAATTATGCGAATGACCTTCGTGATAAACGGGATGAACTAGAACTTACATTATCTAAAATGCTTGATATTACAGTTGCTAAGGGTAATATTACCAGTAACAATACCGTTGATGCAAATATGACAGACTCTGGTACACAATACTATCTTAATATTGCAGGTGCTTCTTTTGTTGATGGCTCAACGTTTCATCCTTTGGTTATTGATAATACGTCTAATGGCAGTAATTACTATTCTATTTATTCTGAAATACAAGATGGCACACGCTATAACCTTACAGAGCAGTTATCTGGAGGGAAAGTTGGCGCAATGCTAGATCTTCGTGGTCGTGTTATTTCTCCAAATGTGAATGGTGGTTATCCTCAAGATGGAACGATTCAAAATTATGTTGATAACCTTGATAGTCTTGCTCAAACCATTATTACAGAGACCAATAACATTTACGCAAAAAGTGCTCAAACCAGTATGCAATCACCTAATTTGGATATTAAAAGTAATACTTCGTTACAAAATGCCTATAATAACATTGAAGATGGTTCGTTCGATATGATTGTTTATGATAATTCTGGCAAAGAAGTAGCACGTAAAACTATTAATATAAATAATACAACAAGCATGGGTGATGATACTTTTTCTTCTAGCATATTGACTCAAATGAATAAAAGTACCGATGATAATAAGGATAATAACTCGCTTAACGACGTGGATGACTATTATAAAGCGACATTTATGGATAATGGAACATTCTCTCTTTCGCCTACTTCACTTAATAATGGTTATACAATAGCACTTCAAGACAATGGAACTAACTTCCCTGGTGCAATTGGTGTCAGTCAATTTTTCACAGGAACGGATGGCTCCAATATTGATGTCAAAACCGAATATAAGAAAAATCCGCTGTTAATGCAAGCATATGCTGCACCTGTTGTTGGTAATCATGATGTTGCCAACGCTATGGTACAGCTACAATATAATTCATTGAATTTTTATGCAAAGGATGGTAGTTCATCTAAAGAGACAGTAGCTGGGTATTACAGTTCCTTAACAACAACCGTGGCAACAGATGCTTCAGCTGCATCAACAAGTTATGATACCAATGAAGCATTGCATAATACAATCAATACGCAATTCCTATCCATAAGTGGTGTTAACAAAGATGAAGAGTTAGCCAATTTGATGCAATATCAAAGTTCTTACAGTGCGGCTGCAAAGATCATTACAACAATAGATGAAATGCTACAAACTCTCTTAGGCATTAAACAATAGTGAAACGATTTCCTTTTGTGAGCACCATGCTTTTGGTGCTCATCTTCTTATTTTGCTTTCTCTTCCCTTATTTTTATGCAGGGTCAGCGTATGATCTCAATCCCACCGCTATTTTGTTGCCTCTAAGTTATGAACATTTTTTAGGAACCGATAGGCTAGGGCGTGATCTTTTAGCTCGTTTGATGGTAGGTGGTCAAGTTTCACTGATGATTGGTATTTTAAGTGCCTTGATTTCGAGTTTTGTAGGGCTTATGATTGGTATTAGTGCGGGATTTTTTCAAAAGAGTGTTGATAAGCTCATTATCGTTGTGATTGATCTTTTTTTAACCTTTCCGACGTTTTTTCTTCTTTTGGCATTGATTAGTTATATGAGTGCTTCGGTGTGGGTTCTTATTTTTATCATCTCTATTACAGGTTGGATGGGTATGGCGAGAATGATACGAAGTGAGAGCTTCGCGATTTCGAATGCTCCTTTTATTAAAATTCTTAAACTCTCCAACGTCAATACATTCAAAATTATTTTTAAATACTTTGCTCCCCTGCTTGCTCCTATCTTTTTCATTAGCTTTACCTTTGGTGTGAGTGGAGCGATTTTAGCAGAGAGTGGGCTTAGCTTTTTAGGTATTGGTATTACGCCTCCACAGATGAGTTGGGGTGTGATTATCAGTGAAGGTAAAGAAGTGATCGATATTGCATGGTGGCTGAGTTTTTTCCCAGGTTTTCTCATCTTTCTTGTCACCTTTTCTTTGATTAATCTCTCTGATTATCTGCAAAGTAAGAGTAACGAAAAAGATGTCTTAAATGACGTTTGATCAGGTTGCGAAACTTTTAAACGAAGAGGCCAATAAGCGTAATCATGTAGAAGAGATCAGTTTAAATCGTCCAGACCCTCTCATGGTCGCATCACGTTATAAAGATGAATTTAGCGCATTGATTTGTGCGCTATTTGCTTATGGTAACGTTCCTGCAATCATTCAATTTTTAGAGAGTTTAGATTTTTCACTACTGGATACTGATGATCAAACCATTGAGACAACATTAGCACATCACTATTACCGTTTTCAAAATGCTAAAGATATTCAAGCACTTTTTACAACGCTAAGACGTGTTAAACACGACATTGGATCATTCGAGTCAATTTTTCTCCCTGCATATCAAAAAAAATCAGATGTGATGGACGGTTTACGTGCCGTTATTGGTTTACTCTATGATATTAATGCGTATCGTTCACGTGGCTATCAGTTTTTATTGGGTACAATACCTCCCATAACCCCAGTATCTCCTTATAAACGATGGCATATGTATCTTAGATGGATGGTTCGTAAAGATCATCTTGACCTTGGTCTTTGGCATGGTGTTGATACCAAAGATCTGCTCGTTCCTCTTGATACCCATACCTTTGCGTTGGGAAAAAAACTGGGCTTGATTCAGCGAAAGTCGTATGATTTTAAAGCTGTGTTAGAGTTGAGTCACGCACTCCAAAAGATTGATCCGAGTGATCCTGTCAAATATGATTTTGCACTCTATCGCTTAGGACAAGAGAAAATTCTTCTTTAAGGTTCACAATGAATGTGAAGTATTGGCTCCCTAGGAGCTTTACGGTTTTGAGGGAAGGGTATAGCCTCGCAAAATTATCGTCTGATATAGTAGCTGGCTCTACGGTTGCAATTATTGCTTTGCCTTTAGCCATGGCATTTGCCATAGCCAGTGGTGTTAGTCCTGAAAAAGGACTGTTTACAGCGGTTGTCGCTGGGTTGATTATCTCTCTCTTTGGAGGGAGTAGGTACCAGATTGGAGGTCCTACGGGGGCTTTTGTTGTGGTACTCTATGCGGTTATTTTAAAACATGGATACGATGGCTTAGTGATTGCCACGTTTTTAGCCGGCATCATGCTTTTTTTTATGGGTGTTTTTAAGCTTGGAAATATCATCAAGTATATTCCCTATCCCGTTACAGTTGGGTTTACCACAGGTATAGCACTCATTATCTTTTCTTCACAGATCAAAGATTTTTTTGGGCTTCCTATTGCAAAAATGCCAGCTGAATTTGTAGATCAGTGGAAGCTTTATTCTACTGAGTTTTTACATGTAAACTATTATGCATTGGCTATTGGCGTTATTAGTATTGCGCTTTTGCTTAAATTGCGCCATCGTTTTCCTCATATTCCTACACCTATTATTGTCATTATTCTTTCAGCACTTGCCGTCTATCTTTTTAAACTCCCCGTTGAAACGATTGGTTCTAAATTTGGAGCATTGCCTTCTACCTTGCCATACCCATCCATTCCTGCGTTTTCATTGGAAAAAGTGCGTGCTGTTTTCCCAGATGCTATCACGATTGCGCTGTTAGGAGCCATTGAATCTCTACTTTCGTGTGTTGTGGCAGATGGTATGACAGGAGATCGTCACCACTCTAATAAAGAGCTTATGGCACAGGGTACGGCTAATATTTTTTCTGTCCTTTTTGGTGGTATTGCAGCAACGGGAGCCATTGCAAGGACAGCGACTAACATCAAAGCTGGTGCATATAGCCCTATTGCTGGCGTTATTCATTCTTTAATGTTACTTATTTTTATGTTCTTGTTTTCTAAATTCATTGTGCTGATTCCTTTAGCAACATTGGCTGCTATCTTAATCGTGGTGGCTTGGAATATGAGTGAATTTCACCACTTTAAAGCGATTGCTCTTAAGTCTGAGCGTAACGATACTGTTGTACTTTTAATGACGTTTTTCTTAACCGTCTTAATCGATCTTAACACGGGTGTTCAAACAGGCATTATGTTAGCAGGTCTGCTATTTATTAAGCGCATGATTGATGTTACGGGTATTGTCGATACGAAAAATACGATTGGCATGCCTTTAGATGAAGACGATGAGCCTATTGAAATGGATGATGTGAATGCCATTTCTAAGAAAATTGTCCCTAAAGATGTGGAAGTGTATGAGATCGATGGACCTTTCTTCTTTGGTGTTGCCGATCGTCTTAAAAATGTACTAGGAGAAGTGAGCAATCCTCCAAAAGTCTTTATATTACGTATGCGTCACGTTCCTATGATTGATGCAACGGGACTTCATGCCTTAGAGGAGTTTTTTGATCTTTGCCAAAGCAACGGAACGATTCTTGTACTTTCAGGGGTCAATGAGCACATTAAGCTTAAAATGCGACGTCTTGGCTTTGAGAAAAAAATAGGGTTAGAAAACATTACTGACAATATTGATATGGCACTTTCACGTGCACATAGACTATTAATCAAGGAGTAAAAATGCCTTATGTTAACATCAAAATCACCAAAGAGGGTGCAACAAAAGAGCAAAAAGAGAAGCTTATTGCAGGGGTAACAAACCTCTTAGTGAGTGTTTTGGGTAAGAACCCAGCCACAACGGTTGTCACGATTGACGAAGTTGATATGGATAATTGGGGTATAGGTGGGCAACAGGTCAGCGAACTTCGCAAAAAACCGAAGCCTTAAACTACTATTAAATGATTTAACGATACAATCACGCAAAATTATTAACGAAGGAAATGTGTAATGGGCGAAATGTTTACATTTTTAGGTCTTATTAATCACACTCATGACTTCATCTTTGTATCCCATATTGTTTTAGTCGGTGTTATCAGTTTTGTCTTGGCAAAACTTGCAACGTCTAAAATGCAACTGGTACCAAGTGGTGTTCAAAATGTCATGGAAGCGTATCTTGAGAGTGTCATCTCTATGGGTAAAGATGTCATTGGAGAAGAATTGGCGCGTAAATACCTACCACTTGTAGCAACACTTGGTTTGATGGTATTTATTGCAAACGTTATTGGTATTATCCCTGGTTTTGAAGCTCCTTCAAGCAACCTAAACATGACATTGGCACTAGCGCTTATGGTCTTTGTTTACTATAACTTTGAGGGTATCCGTGTAAACGGTGTTGTTCATTATTTTGCACACTTTATGGGACCATTGAAAGTTTTGGCTCCATTAATGTTCCCAATCGAGATCGTTTCACATCTTTCTCGTATTGTCTCTTTGTCTTTCCGACTTTTCGGTAACATCAAAGGTGATGATCTTTTCTTAGCAGTTGTCTTGATGCTTGCTCCTTGGGTAGCACCACTTCCTGCGTATGCACTTTTAACATTCTCTGCATTCTTGCAGACATTTATTTTTATGATCTTAACATACGTTTATCTTGCAGGTGCTGTTTTAATTAGCGAAGAGCACTAAAAAGTACTCTCGTGTTGCAACACCAACAAACGCGTTTTGAAAAACTCCTCAGTTTATTGCAAGGAGCCTCTTGGGCTCTTGCATTGGCTGGTGGAGGTTATACCTTCCTACTTTTTCTTCCTTTTGGCACTATCATCGCTTCCATTATTGCTCTTTTCTTCTTTCTGAGTGGCTGCTTTTTTGTCATTATCTTTGAAATGGCACAACTGCAACTGGATAAATTTGAAGAGCTTAAAAAGCAGACGCATCTCTTAGAAAAACTTAGCCTCAATGATCAAACAGTATCTCATCACTGATCCCTCATTTTATACTTCCAACCCAACCGAAGTCGTTCAAAAACTTTTACATGTAAAGGCAAAGTATCAGCCTGATTACATCTGTTTGCGCGATAAACAGACAACAGATTATATTTCTTTAGCCACTATGGTTGCAAAGGCTTCTTTGCAAGATGAACGAACAAAACTCTACTTACATACAGATTTTAAACTCGCATATGAATTAGGCTGTGATGGTGTGCATCTGCCATCCAATGCTTTACATGTAACCCCAAATGCCAAAGCCTTAGGTTTAGAAGTGATTGTAAGTACGCACACTTTTGAGGAAGTAGAAGAAGCTCAAAAAAGAGGAGCAGATGCGATCACATTTAGTCCTATTTTTGCAACGCCAAACAAGGGAGAACCGCTTGGTTTAGAGAAGTTAAAAGAAATAAATGATAGAATCCGCGTTAAATGTTTCGCGCTTGGTGGCATCATCAACATAGAGCAAGTGAAAGCTTGTGAAGAGGTTGGCGTGTACGGTTTTGCCTCAATTCGCTTTTTTATAGATTAATCCCAAAGGGTATTTATGCAATTTGAAGTTGTCATTGGACTAGAGGTTCATGCTCAGTTAAACACAAAAACCAAGATTTTTTGCAGTTGTCCAACCAGTTTTGGAGACGAGCCTAATACCAATGTGTGTGAAGTCTGTTTAGGACTTCCTGGAGCTTTACCTGTTTTAAACAAAGAAGCTGTAAAAAAAGCCATTGCCTTAGGTACGGCTATTAATGCAACCATTAATCAAAAATCTATTTTTAACCGTAAAAACTACTTCTACCCAGACCTTCCAAAGGGTTATCAGATCAGCCAATTTGAGATACCTATCGTTGAAGCGGGTGAAATTTACATTGACTTTGAAGATGGTACAACGAAGCGTATTGGCGTTACAAGAGCGCACCTTGAAGAAGATGCAGGTAAAAACATTCACCATGGCAATGTCTCTCATGTGGACTTAAACCGTGCTGGAACACCGCTTCTTGAGATCGTAAGCGAGCCAGATATGAGAAGCAGCGAAGAGGCAATTTTGTACCTTAAAAAGCTCCATGCCATTTTACGTTACCTCGACATCAGCGATGCGAATATGCAAGAGGGGAGCTTCCGTTGTGATGCCAACGTTTCCATTCGTCCTAAGGGCGATACGAAGCTTTATACCAGAGCTGAGATTAAGAACCTAAACTCATTTAAATTTATTCAAAAAGCGATTGACTACGAAGTAGAGCGTCAAAGTAATGCATGGGAAGATGGCGTTTATGAAAGAGAAGTGGTTCAAGAAACCAGACTTTACGATACCGAAAAAAATGAAACAAGAAGCATGAGAGGTAAAGAGGATAGTGCGGAATATCGTTATTTCCCAGATCCTGATTTGCTTCCTGTTCTTATTCCTGAAGAAATGCTTGCAGAGTGTATCCAAATTCCAGAACTCCCCGATCAAAAACGTGATCGTTTCTTAAAAGAGTATGGCATTAAAGAGTACGATGCCAATGTGATTACATCCAGCGTTGAAATGGCACGTTTTTACGAGACAATGATAACGGAGGGGGCAGGGGCTAAGAACTCTGTAACATGGCTTACGGTTGAACTTCAAGCACGATTAAGTCATGGTATGACCCTTGTGACTTCGCCTGTGGATGCGGTTAAATTGGCAGCGATTGTCAAACGCATCGAAGATGGAACTATCAGTGGTAAAGCGGCGAAAGAGGTGCTTGATTATTTGATGGAAAACAGTGCAAGTGTTGATGACGCGATTGAAAAATTGGGTCTTAAACAAGTCAGCGATGATGGTGCAATTTTAGCGATCATCGATGCGATCATTAGTGCAAATGCTGATAAAGTAGCAGAATACAGGAGTGGAAAAGATAAACTTTTTGGTTTCTTTGTCGGTCAAACGATGAAAGAGAGCAAAGGGGCCGCCAATCCTGCTAAAGTAAACGAACTTTTAAAATCTAGACTTGATGTATAAGCGAGAAAGAGCGTGAGTATAGCAGTCATTGGAGCGGGAAAATGGGGACAAGCACTTCAGTTTGCACTTTCTCGCAATTTTACATGTAAGATCACCTCACGTCAAACAAAACCTCTTGAAAACTTTGTCAGCCTTGAAGAGGCTTTAAAGTGTGAGTACCTTATCTTTGCACTTCCTGCTCAAGTCGTTCGTGGTTGGCTTGAGGCACATTTTACGTTTAGCGGACAAAAAATTTTGGTTGCAGCCAAAGGTATAGAGCAGGGCAGTGGTGCATTTCTCAATGAGATTTTTGCTAAGCATGTCCCCGAAGATCATCTTAGTTTTTTATCGGGCCCATCATTCGCAAGTGAGGTCATGCAAGGTCTTCCCACAGCCGTTGTTATCAATTCGATCAATGAAACCCTTTCAAAAGAGTTTGCCGCATTTTTCCCTTCCTTTATCAAAACATACACTTCCAAAGATGTTATTGGTGCCGAAGTGTGTGGCGCTTATAAAAACGTTCTTGCCATTGCCAGTGGTATTTGTGATGGACTAAAGCTTGGCAATAATGCAAGAGCAAGTTTAATAGCACGTGGTCTTGTTGAGATGCGCCGTTTTGGAAAATTTTTTGGAGCCCAAGATGAGACTTTCTTAGGCTTAAGCGGAGCAGGGGATCTTTTTTTAACAGCTTCTAGTACGCTTTCACGAAATTACCGTGTCGGTCTTTTCTTGGCCGAGGGTAAAAAGCTTGATGATATCCTGGTGGCTTTAGGCGAAGTTGCTGAGGGTGTTTTTACCTCTGAAGCAATTTTTGAGCTTTCTGGCAAACATACTATTTATACGCCTATCGCACATGAAATAGCACTCATCTTAAAAGGTAAAGAACCTCGTATGAGTGTGAAAGACTTATTGGCCGATTGATGCTAAAATTCCTTCTCACTTGCCTACTTTTTGCCTCATTTTTACACGCTAAAACACCTCCTTTAGAAGATATGATTGCTCAGATGATTATCATTGGCTTTGATGGAACCAAAGAGGGCGATAAATGGGTTGATCAGATTGCCAAAGACATTAAGCGTGAAAAAATTGGCGGTGTTTTTTTAATGGATAAAAACATTCAAAATCCAGTACAACTTAAAAAACTGAATGAGTATCTAAAAGCACAAGCACCTAAAGATCTGCCCCTCATCGTTGCCGTAGAGCATGAAGGTGGAGAAAAGAGTCTTTTTGAGGCTAAAAAGGGCTTTAGTGAAGTTCCTTCTGCCTATGAACTCTTTAAAAATAAAGATATCGCAGAAGCAGAACAACTTTACCAAAAGCTAAGCCATGACCTTGCTAAAAGTGGGATCAATGTCAACTTTGCGCCCGTGCTCGATCTCCAACCCAAAAAAGACGTCTACGAAAACGCTAAATTGCAACGTAGCTACTCAAGTTATGAAGAAATTGTAACCACTTATGCAATGCTTTTTATCAATGCACTTCATGCGGAAGGTGTGACACCCGTTGTGAAATATTTCCCCACAGCAGGTGCTAATCTTTGGAACAATTTTTCAAGCGAAGAAGATGTAACATCAACATGGCGATTTGAGCAGTTAAAACCTTATTATGATCTGATTGCTTATGGTAAAATGGATGCCGTTTTGATGTCTCATGCAATGCACAAAGAGATTGACTCCAACAATCCAACTCTTTTTTCAAAACTCGTTATTCAGGGCTTACTGAGAGATAAAATGCACTTTGAAGGTGTTGTCTTTACCGATAATTTGAGAACACATTCCATTGCGAGTAGTGTTGATTTTAAACAGCGCGTCATTCGTAGCATTGATGCAGGTGCGGATATATTAGTCTTTACAAATTATTTTGCCGATAATGCAAGTATGACATTTACAATTAATAAAATTATAACAGATGCCATTAAAAGCGGTGAGTTAAGTACGGAGCGCATAGCACTTTCCTATGAGCGCATTGTGAGTTTCAAACAAAAACTATCAAAAAGAGGAAGCCATGTTAATTAAAAATGCTTTAGTGTCAACCACGCAAGGTCTTGTGAGCCAAGATGTGCTGATAGAAGAGGGTAAAATTGTCGCAGTAGCGCAAAAACTGGATGCTTCTACGCATGAGGTGATTGATGCGAGTGGACTTTACCTTCTTCCTGGTCTTATTGATCTTAATGTTCGTTTTTCCAATAGTACCCTTAATCAAGAGCATATTGATAAATTAGCAAGTAGCTGTTTAAAAGGTGGTGTTACAACAGCTGTTGTTATGTCTGATTTTAGCCCACGTCTTGAGAGTGCGACACTGTTGGAATTGGTAAAATTTAAGATCGATCAAGCCAAAATTGACCTCAAAATGAGTGCTCCTCTTGCCGATGAAAAAGAAGATCAACTCCATAATATTGCAACGCTTTTAAACAACGGTGCCGCAGCTATTTTGGCAGATTCTCATCGTAATGCCAATCTTCTAAGACGAGGTATGCAGTATGCAACGATGAAAAAAAGACCTCTTTTTGTACAGTGTTATGAGCCAAATCTGGATGACAATGGACTGATGAATGATGGTGCCATTGCTTCAAAACTAGGGCTTTCAGGTATCTCTAAAATCTCGGAAACGGCAGAAGTGGCAAAAGTGGCAGAAATGGCACATTTTTACGGTGCAACAGTGGTTTTGAAATCACTCTCAACGAAGCGCTCTTTAGAGATTGCAAAAGCACATAAAGCACTCAAATCGGACCTTTATACGGAAGTTTCCATTCATCATTTTTCTAAAAATGATAGCAGTTGTGATGGCTTTAATACCTATGCAAAATTGATGCCTCCCTTGCGTGAAGAAGAAGAACGTCAAGCATTGGTAAGCGCACTCAAAGAAGGAGCTGTTGATATTTTAACCTCTGCCCACTCTCCTAAATCTATTTTATACAAAGATGTAGCCTTTGAAGATGCTGCGTTTGGTATTGGATCTATTGAAGAGTTTTTAACACTTGCGTATACATTTTTAGTGAAGAATGATGTCATTGGTTTGAATGAACTTATTCGCATCTGTTGCTACAATCCAGCTAAAGTCTTAGGTCTGTCTCAAAAAGGTGTCATTGCCGTAGGTTACGATGCTGATTTAGTTCTATTTGATCCAAAAGAGAGTTATGAAGTCACCAACAAACATTCACTCTACTGCGGTAATACACTGCATGGCAAAGTCAAAAAAGTGGTTGTGGGTGGAGCGTTACTGCTTAATCAATAAAAGACGCGTGAAAGGTAAAGTCCACAGGCTGGAATGAGTGATGTGGACACTTTCATTTGACGATCACGTTGTGCTTTAAGATCGTCATAGCTAAGTATTCCATCGCATGCTTTGATCAAACTTCCACACATCATTCGTACTTGAGAGCGTAAAAAGGCATCGCCTAAAAAATAGATAATAATGAGATTTTGATGTCGATAAGCACCTGCTTTTAAAATGGTACGTTCGTCTTTTGTATTTCCTCCACCAAGCTTCTTAAAATACTCAAAGTTATGTAATCCAACAAAAACTTGTGCGTAATCATTTAATTTCATAATATCTAATGGTTTTACATGTAAAGCATAATTGGCTAAAAAAGGCTGATACGCTCCATCATAAAGTACATAGCGATAGAGTCTTTTTTTGGCATCAAAACGAGCATGAAACGAAGAAGGAACAGGCATAATGTTCTGAATATAAATAGAAGGTTCAAGAAAGCCATTGAGATGGGATTGCAGTTTTGAGAGATCACTCCAAAAAGAGGGAAGGTCTACATGTAAGACTTGATGTGTTGCATGAACTCCTGCATCGGTTCGTCCACTTCCAACGAGGGTTGAATTGACATTAACGCGTCTAAGAGCTCTTGTAATTGCTCCTGCAATGCTCTGTGAAGTTTTGGTTTCATTTTTTTGGATTTGGAAGCCATTGAAATGGCTTCCATCATAACTTAAAGTAATTTTAACACGCATGAGAGCCTAGAACATAGCACGAATGCGCTTTTTGTAAATTTGATAGGCAATAAAAAATGTTGTAAGAAAAACAATGATTGGAGCACTTTGTGGATGCCATGTAGATACTAGTGTTGTGAGTATAAGGTAAAGTGCAATCGTTGAGAACATAGCAACGTAAATACTTCCTTTATCGTATCGATACGTCACAATACCAATACTAAGAGCAATTAGTGTTGATGCGACAGGAAAAAGGGCGATAAGTAAGAAAAATGAGAGATCATACGCACGCTTTTGATCCACAAAAACGCCATTCCAATACTCTTCAATACTTTGCATAGCTCCTATAGGTGTTTTTGGCCTAGCGTTGATGTGCATACGTTCAAAATTTATTTGTTGAATATCTTCTTTGGTAAATTCAAAAATTTTACCTTGATCAAGATTGAGCCTAAGGGTACCTTTTTCATTGAAAATGGCAGCATTACTTGCAACGATCAGTTTTTCATCCTCTTTTTCAGTGGGCGATTGATAAAGCGTAATACCTCTGTAGTTTTGATTGCTATCACTGTGTTCGATATAGACAAGCAAGTCAGAAAATTTTTGTCCAAATTCATTCGCTTTGATGTTGAATTTTGCTTCCGCTTTTTTATATTCAAAAAAGTTGGTATTGAGTTGTTTTGAAATAGGAATAAGAACAAATATATCAATAATCAGTAAGACCGAAAGTACGGAAGATAGCGTTAAAAAGAGTTGCGCAATCTTTTTAGGATTATATCCTAGTGTAAACAGAACGATCGTTTCATTCTCTTTTGAGAGGTTGAATAAGGTTATACACAGTGCAATGAAAAAAGTCAATGGCAGTGTATAAATCAAAGTTCGTGGTAACAAATAGATATATAGCGTTCCAAGCTCTAAAAAATTCATCTTTATAATGGCAGTCATTGCCGTTAACTTGATAAAAAAGACCACGGATGTGATAAAAAAGAGGATAAAAAACAGTGAACTAAAAAGCTCACTAAAATGTTTTAAAAGATAACGACTGACTCTATTCATAAATAAATTCCATTACATGTAAAATTGGTGTATTAAAAAGCCACGTGAACAAAAGTCCAAGTGCAAGGAACGGTATAAACGCAAGCTCATAGCCACGTTTACGTACAATAACAAATGCTATCAGAGCAATAACTGCTGCAATATAAATGGCAGCAAAGCCTAGTTTTATACCAAGAATGGCGCCTATAATACCAGCGATAATGATATCAGCTTCCCCCATGACTTCTTTTTTTAAAAGCGCAGAGAGAAGAAAGCGAAGAAGCGTAAAAGCTCCCATAAACAAAAGCCCATTTTGAAAAGACACTAAAGGGTTTCCTACACAAAAAGCCAGTAAAAGTCCAGGCATACTGAGTGTATCAGGTACTGCCTTGTATCGTAAATCTATAATGCTTAAAGCCAGTAAAAGTGCAAAGACTGAACCGATTAACAAGGCTTGCGTTACACTCTCTAAACGTATATAGCTTAGTCCATACAGCATTGCGGTGCCAAGTTCAACAAAGGGATACTGACGTGAAATAGCACTCTTACAAAATGCACATTTTCCTCTTAGAAAGAGCCACGAGAAAAGAGGAATATTATGGTACCACTTCAAAGGATGCAAACACGTTGGACAGTGCGATGCAGGAAGTGTGATGCTTTCATTTTTGGGTAAGCGCAAAATAGCAACGTTGAGAAACGATCCTATGCATAAGCCAAAAATAATGACTAAAACACCTTCCATAACAGATTAGCCCTTCACATCTAAAACTAAATCACTTACATCAAAAAGAGATTTAATCTCTTTTTGGAGAGTAAGGTGTGTAATCATACCCAATTTAGGGCTCTCTTTTTGTAAATAATGCAAACTTTTTTCATACATTGTGGCTATTTCAAACTCTGAGGGAGTGATAATTCCTCTAAGTGGTCCTAAATGTTCATAAGCAATATAGAAAATGAGTGATGCATCTGCTTGTTTTTGAAACTGTACCATTACCTTTTTTCCTCCATAGATCAAAGGAAGATGAATGGTCGCTTTGGAGAGGGCTAATAGCATATACGAATAGGTTTTAAAGAGTTCACGGCTCAGTTGTTCATCGCTCAGCTGTTTAAATAAAAAAGCCTTAAAATCACTGTAACTAAAGCTTCTGGACTCAAATAATTGATCAAAAGAAACAGGTAAAAAGTACGCTTCCTCTTCAAAAAGTTGAGGCTGTTTCCAAAGATTGGAGATCGTTAAGATACCGCCTTTACCTTCGGAAAAATTTGCCCAGTACTTTTGTCCCTCTTTGAGGTTTTTACTGCTTTTAGTAGTGAGCTCTTTTCGTCCAAGTTTTAAACGAAAGCGTGTTGCATCGATTTGTTTGAGAACTTCAAGACTCACCGGTAAGTTGGCATTGAAATTGATACTAGAGCTACTGGTATGCCCAATATCTGAGCCAATGCCAGCTAACTTGTGAAGTGTGGAGATCATAGGTGACTACATTGCTCCACGATTTGTTCTGCGATTTCAAATTTACCCGCTAAGGAGAATTTTTGGACATGAGAAGCGGTGATAAAGCTTACTTCATTTTTACTGCTCCCAAAGGTGTTGTGCTCTTTGAGAACGTTGAGACATACCGCATCTAACCCTTTTTTCTCTAGCATCGCTCCTGCATTACCCAGTGCTTTGCTTTCATCCATTTCTGCTTTAAAGCCGATGACTTTGAACCCTTTTTTGGGAAGTATTGAGAGTACATCGACATTGCGTTTAAGCTCTAGGCTGTAATGCTCACCCAACTCTTCTTTTTTGAGTTTACCTTCGTGCGTTTGAACAGGTACAAAATCGCTCACGGCAGCCGCCATAAGAAGATAAGGGGTTTTATCGTTTTTATTGACATATTGCATTTGTGAGAGAAGGGCGCTTTGAAGCTCATGCGTGCTTTTTACATGTAACGTATTAATCGCATTGACCATTGGCGTTTCACCACTGCTAATGAGTGTGACATTCGCACCTCTTAGGTAAAACGCAAGGGCAAGGGCAGAAGCTTGTTTTCCGCTGGAAAAGTTGGTGAGGCATCTGACATCATCAATTTTTTCCATCGTACCACCGCCGGTGATAATGACTTCTCGATCCATCCAAAAAGGCTCTTTTAAAAGTAGCCTTGCGCATGTGTAGAAAATCTGTTCAACATCAGCAAGAGCGCCCACACCTTCGTCATTACACGCAAGTAATTTAGATTGTGGAGCGATGATTTGATAACCCAGTGATGTAAGCTTGGTAAGGCTCTCTTGCGTGATGGGGTTTAGCATCATATTGGTATTAGCTGATGGGGCTAGAACAATGGTTTTGGTAAAGGCAATGGCTGTTTGTGTTAAAAGATTGTCCGCAATGCCATGACTTAGTTTATTGATCGTATTAACTGAAGCGGGGGCTATAATGAAAAGGTCTGCCCATTTGCCCGTATGAATGTGACTTAGCCCTTCGCTCCACGATTCGGTTTCTACATGTAAGACCTTATTTTGACTAATCGCCTCAAAGGTAAGCGGTGCTATAAAACGCTTGGCATCTTCGCTCATCAGCACTTTGACTTCAGCGCCCGCTTTGATAAAAAGACGAATCAGCTCTAATGCTTTATAGATCGCAATGCTTCCGGTCACGCCTAAAAGGATTTTTTTACCTGTGAGTTGGTTGTTACGCATCTTTTTTCCCGAAGAATTTGTAAAAGAAACCCTCAATGATTTTGAGCGGTTCACGATTGATCGCTAGGGCTCCTTTAGGGATGTCTTTTGTGACCGTTGTACCTGAAGCAATGAGGACATCATCCGCAATGGTAACAGGTGCGACAAGTTGAGTATCGCTTCCGACGAAGACGTTTTTGCCGATGATGGTTTTGTATTTGCTTTTGCCATCGTAGTTACATGTAATCGTCCCACAGCCGATGTTTGTTCCCTCATCAATGGTTGCATCACCAAGGTAGCTTAGGTGTCCCGCTTTGACACCTTTAAGGGTGGATTTTTTGATCTCAACAAAGTTTCCGATGTGGGTATCTTCGATGATTGAGTCGGGGCGAACACGAGCCATAGGTCCTATGTCAGAGTTTTTGATGACACTTTTTTCAATGACTGAGTGCGCTTTAATATGCGCATTTTCCAAAACGGTACCTTTAAGCAGGGTGACACCGTTTTCAAGTTTACATTCACCTTTTATCTGCACATCCGCTTCGATGTAGATGGTTTGAGGTAAGCGCATACTTACACCTTGCTCCATAAAACGGCGTTTAATGCGATCTTGCATCAGCTCTTCAGCTTGGGAGAGGTGATACTTGGAGTTGACACCCATAAAGGTTGCTTCATCAACAAAAAGGGCTTTGACTGTTTTATCTTCAGCATTGGCTAAAGCAATTAAGTCTGTGATGTAGTACTCTTTTTGACTGTTCTGGTTGGAGAGTTTAGGAAGATTCTCTTTTAGAAAATCGGTCTTAAAGAGGTAAACACCTGCATTTACCGCAGTTACTTTTTTCTCTTCAACACTCGCATCTTTCTCTTCGACAATTTTTTCAACGTTATAATGGGTATCCATAATGACACGACCATACCCAAATGGCTCTTTACATGTAAAAGCGCTCATCACAACATCGGCATCCAAATGTGTAAAATTTTGCATATTTTCGGCTTCAAGCAGGGGCATATCGCCATTGAGTACCAGCAAACGCTCGTATTTTGGTACAACACCGCGGATCGCACCACCCGTACCTGGGAAGTTTTGATGGTCTTGTATGCTATAGTGGATATTTTTAAAATGACGGTTCATTTTTTCTTGAACAAGGTCTGCTTGATGGTATAAAATGACATGGATGTCATCACTGATCTTTTGTGCCTCTTTGATGATGTGGTACAACATCTCAAAACCGCTGATCTCGTGAAGTACCTTTGGAAGTGTGGACTTCATGCGAGTACCAAGTCCCGCAGCCATAATCGCAATAGAAATATTCATTAAGTGTGTTCCTAACAGTCAGATGAAATCTATTTTAACGAAAAGTTGTTTAAAGATTAAATGGATTTTAACGCAAAACCAACTAAAATCATAAGATAATATTCAAGGAACCCATTTGAAAAACCTAAAGAGAATTATACTTTTACTATTGATCTGTATGACACCGATGGCTTTTGGTGCCGATACAATCCCTACCGTTAACCTCTCTTTGAGCGCACCAAATTCACCTCAGCAGCTTGTTACCAGCATGAACTTAGTGTTGGTTTTAACGATTCTTGTTCTTGCCCCTTCGCTTATTTTTATGATGACCAGTTTTTTACGTCTCTTGATCGTTTTCTCTTTTCTTCGCCAAGCACTTGGAACACAGCAAATGCCTCCTTCTCAAGTTATGGTCTCTTTGGCGATGATTTTGACGTTTTTTATTATGGAACCCGTTATGAATGAGTCGTATGAGGTAGCTATAAAGCCTTATTTGGCAGAGAAGATGAGTTACCAAGAAGCGTTTGAAAAAGGCTCTGCGCCTTTTAAAGCTTTTATGATTCGCAATACACGTGAAAAAGACTTAGCCCTTTTCTTTCGTATTCGCAACCTCGAAAACCCTAAAAACATTGAAGATGTGCCTTTGACTGTGGCAATGCCTGCTTTTATGATCAGTGAGCTAAAGACTGCTTTTGAGATTGGCTTTTTGCTCTATCTTCCTTTTCTTGTTATCGACATGGTGGTCAGTTCCGTTTTGATGGCAATGGGTATGATGATGCTACCTCCTGTTATGATCTCTTTACCGTTTAAGCTGCTTATTTTTGTACTCGTAGATGGTTGGAATTTGCTGGTGCAAAAACTCGTGGAGAGCTTCCATTAACGCTCACTCTATTAAAAACACAGCAATAGGTTTTGAACTTCACCATCCTCTCTTTGATGCAACTGTTTTAAGACAAGGAGCACAACTGATTCATTTTCAGCTCAAAGGCGGTGAACCACTTTTTTGGTCAGCGGAGCTTTCAACATTTGAAAAAGGCAAGGCGTTTCGTGGAGGCATTCCTCTGTGTTGGCCATGGTTTGGAAAAGCGGGCAGTCCCTCTCATGGATTTGCCCGTCTTGTTGAGTGGGATTTACTCAAACATACCCAAAGCGAAGAGGGCATGCAACTACTCTTTGAACTGCATGACTCTGCAATGACACGCGCTATGTGGCCTTATGCGTTTACCATACGACTCGAGATGAATTTGGGACGAGATGTTGAGCTTTCTTTACATGTAAACGCGGAAAAAGAGAGCACCGCTGCACTTCACTCCTACTTTACATGTAAACATATCAATGATGTCAACGTCACTGGTCTTGGTGGCATTTATACGGACTCTTTGCAAAAGGGAAAGTCTTGGGAAAGCCCAGATGAGCTTTTACATGTAAACCAAGCGATTGATCGTATCTACACACAACCCGAAGTCAAAACCATTCTTCAAGAGAAAGAGCGAACCATAAGCATTTCTCACGAAAATCACAGCGATGTTGTTGTCTGGAACCCGTGGGTTGAAGGTTCAGCAAACATTTCAGATATGAAAAAAGATGACTACACTAAGATGCTTTGCATCGAAAGTGCGAGAATTTCAAAGCCTCTTAACCGTAAAGATCATTTACATGTAAAGATACAACCCAAAGCCATTTCAATACTTACCTAAAATACTGTAAAGATAAATTAAGTATATTGCAGTTATACTTTTCCAAAAATAAACGGAAAGGTTATACATGAAAAATGTACTTATCATCAATGGTCATCAATACTATCCAAACGTTGCAGAGGGAAAACTAACACAGTTTTACATCGACACGGCTACGGAGTTCTTTCAAAAAGAAGGGTATGCCATCAAGCATAGCGTTGTCGAGAGTGACTACAGTATTAAAGAAGAGGTTGACAAATTTGCTTGGGCAGACATCATACTCTTTCAATATCCTGTTTATTGGATGGGCGTGCCTTGGTTGACTAAAAAGTATATCGATGAGATCTTTTCTATGGGTAAAGATACTGTAACGTATGCCAGTGATGGAAGAACCAGAAGTGACGCAACAAAGCGTTATGGTAGTGGCGGTTTGATGCAAGGCAAAAAATACATGCTCTCGTTAACCTATAACTGCCCAACAACAGAGTTTAGCAATAAAGAGGGATTCTTTGAAGGACTTAGTCTTGATGAAGCCAATGTTGCAACACATAAAACATTCCAGTTTTGTGGAGCAGAACCATTGGAAACATACTCTGTACATGATATTTTCAAAGGTGATTTAGATTTAGAAAATGAGAAAGCACGTTTCCGTGCGCATTTAGCTAAAAACTTCAACTAGCCAAAATACGGTGGTATGAAAGTACCACCACTACTTTAGATGTAAAGTTCAAAACCCTTTTGTTGTTTCAAAATGCTATCAAAAAGCTTTTGCGCTTCTTGGAGTAGTTTTTCATTCTGCTTTTGTGCTTTTTCTAAAATCTTATCAAGGCTTTTGAGTATCGAATCATTCGCATAATTTTGGGTGTTGAGCTCTTCAATAGTAGGTAGTTTTGAATTAATGTCATACGCTGTGTTGGTCGTTTTTGCTTGTGTCGTAGAATTTCCGCTTTCCTCTACATTTTTGAGGTACTCATCCATCATCGGCTGAATCAGCTTCATTGCCGCATCAATCTCTTTTTGATCGTTTGCATCAATACCATCGCCTTTGTACTGAAAACTATAGCCATAGGCATGGGAGAGTGACAACGAGGTGCTTGAGGTATTGCCACTTTGTTCTTGCGAAACTTCAAGAGAGCGTTCATCATACATACTAAGATCAATAGTATCTCCACTACTGGTTTGAAGTGAAAAGTCCAAACTATTGTAACTGTAATTGCTTGCGCTTATACTCTGCATGATGACTCCTTTAGTTGAATCTACATCGGCATAAGTGTCGTTTTGATTTAGATACTAATGAGACAATCGAGTTTATGTTGTACCGATTCGATTTTCTGCTGCATTCCATCTTCACGATTTGGTCTGATATCAAACTTTAAACAGGCATAAACACGTCCGCATGCTTCTAACAGCGCGTAAGCATTTTCTACTAGCTTCAGTGCTTCACTCATGGTTGGTGTTTCAACAACGGTACTCATAGGAGTTAGTTTGTAGCTATAACCACTTTCATGAATCATTTGAACGATGCGTGCAACATCGGCACTCTTACTGTCTTCTCCTTCTAGGGGGAACATACTAAATTCCATTAAAACACTCATAGATACTCCTTTACATGTAAAGACTTTTAGCTATCAAATCCACTGTAAAACTTACGCTCTTTGGAGACAACGATCTCTTTTTGACGCTCTTTTTTATGCATATCTTTTTCAACAAAAAGAGGTTTTCGTGTTATAGGGTGTAAGCCCGTGTAGTACATGAGTGTTGCATAAGTTGAAGGTGTTGGGGTAAAGATTTGTGCTTGTTCAGGATTGATCTTCAAAACAGTACTCGCAAACTGTTTTAAAGAATGCATATGTTTCTCTTCACACCCAGGATGTGCGGCGATGAGATAGTAAGTGAGGAACTGTTTTTTACCAGACTCACGACTCAACCTATCAAAAAGCGCTTTAAACTCGACTAAGGACTCTTTGCCTGGTTTTCCCATGAGCGCTAAGATCTCATCATCGATATGCTCAGGGGCTATTTTCATCTGACCGCTAAGGTGATGCTCAACAATCTCTTTAAGATATTCATAGCCATACATTTTATCATCGCTGATGAGATCGTAGCGAATACCTGAAGCCACAAACGCTTTTTTAATGCCCGGAAGCGCTCTGACTTTTCGCAGTAGATCGAGTTGTTTCTTATGCGTTGGTTTGAGTGCCTTACAGAGTTTTGGAAACATACAGCTTTTCTCTTCGCATGTTCCTTTGGTGACTTTCTTATGGCACTCATAGCCGTACATATTCGCCGTTGGCCCTCCAAGATCGGAGATAATACCTTTAAAATCTTTATAGGTCGTAAAGTGTTTAGCTTCTTTGAGAATAGAATTTTCTGAGCGAGAACGAATCGTTCTTCCTTGATGCACGCTGATGGCACAAAAACTGCATTCGCCATAACAGCCTTGGTGCGTTGAAATGGAAAATTTAATCGTTTCAAGTGCTTTGACCGCTCCATCTTTTTTATGGTAGGGGTGAACATCTCTCATAAACGCAAGCGCGCTTACTTCATCCATCTCTTCTGTGGTAAGGTAAAGGGAAGGTGGGTTTTGGATGAGGTAGCGATCATCCACTTTTTGACACAGTCCTTTGGCTGAAATCGGATCATTATTGTGGTAAAAAATGTCAAACATATCCATAAATTTGAGCTTGTCTGCCAGTGTTTCAGCATGACTCGGAAGGGTAAGATACTCCTCTTTTGGCTCTTTGGAAATGTAGCAAAGTCCTTTTACATGTAAAGGCTGGGTTCCCTCTTTGAGAGCATCGGCAAACTCGATGATGCTTTTGTCTGACATGCCATAAAGCAGGTAGTCTGCCTTGGCATCAAACAAAATGGGTTTACGAAGTTTGTTACTCCAAAAGTCATAGTGCGTCACACGTCTCAGACTTGCTTCAATGCCGCCTAGCATAATGGGTACGGTATTTTTAAAGTTTTGGCGGATGAGGTTGGTGTAAACCAAGCTTGCACGATCAGGGCGTTTGTTGTTAATGCCTCCTGGCGTGTAGTCATCAGAATTGCGAAACTTCTTGGTGGCTGTATAGTTAGAGACCATAGAATCCACACTGCCGCCACTCACTCCCCAAAAGAGTTTAGGCTCTCCCAAACGGCTAATGTCATCTTTACATGTAATGTCTGGTTGTCCGATAATGCCGACTTTATAACCAGCCTTTTCCAACACACGACCTACAACAGAAACTCCCATGTAGGGGCTGTCTATATAGGCATCAGAGGTGATAAGTATGATGTCGAGTTGAGTCCATCCTCTCTGATTCATCTCTTCTTTGGTGGTTGGTAAAAACATGCTTTTCCTAGGTGTTTGATAATAGGTGGAAATATAGCACAACGCCTCTATGTTTTGGCTTTTTTAAGATTGTTAATAGTAATATCTCACCAATTATCATTTGGAGGATAAGTTTGAAAAATTCACTCTATTTTAACATTAAAGTGGAAGAGGGCATCTTCGATAAAATCATCGCTGAGCAAAATACCATTGGCTACTATGCTCTGCCAGATCAAGATATTAGCGCTCTTGAAGACTACTTAACAGATTTTAAATCAAAAAATGATTACGATGCGATCAAAGATATCGCTATTATCGGTATTGGTGGAAGCTCATTAGGACCAAAAGCGATCTTTAGAGCTCTTCAAGGTATTCGCGATTTTGACAAACGTTTACACCTTTTTGAGAGTACTGATCCTGCTTCTATTCGCTCAACACTCAACAAATTGGACATTAAAAACACCCACTTTTTTGTCATCAGTAAATCAGGTACAACCATCGAGACAATCTCGGTTTACAAATACGTTCTTTCCCTTTTGAAAGCCAAAGATATTCCCCTTGATTATCGTTTTACCTTTGTCACCGATGATGGCTCAAAATTGGAAGCGCATGCTAAAACATTTAACTCTTTTGTTCTGCATATTCCTATCAATGTTGGTGGACGTTTCTCTGTTTTAAGTGCAGCGGGGCTTGCGCCATTGCTTTTGGTAGGTGTGGATATTCAACGCTTACTTGATGGTGCAAAGGCGATTAAAAAAAGCTTCTTTGAAGATGGCTACATCAAAGAGACGTTGATGAAAAAAGCGACCTATTACGCTAAAAATTCTATGCATTACAACATCAATACACTCTTTGCATACTCTGAGAGTTTGGACTGCTTTACGGATTGGTATGTTCAGCTTTGGGGTGAGAGTTTGGGTAAAAAACAACGCCATAGCAGTTTTAACGTGGGTCTTACACCGGTTGGTTTGATTGGTCCAAAAGATCAACACTCCTTCTTACAACTTATTGTTGAAGGACTTCGCGATAAAAGTGTAACCGTACTTAAAATTGAAAATTTTGATGATAAGATCAAAATTCCAGCGATTACGCTTAAAGAGCTTGAGGGCTTGGATTTGATGAATGGTATTGCTTTTTGCGATCTTATCAATATGCAAGCAGATTCGACCATTGAAGCGCTTTTGGATAAAAAAGATATTCCAATCGACACCATTACCCTTCAACACATTGATGAAGAGAACATTGGAAAGTTGATTTTCTATTATGAGCTTTTAACATCTCTTGTTGGTCAAATGATGAATGTTAATACCTATGATCAACCCGGTGTTGAGAGTGGTAAGAAGATATTAGAAGGTAAACTAATCGAAGAAAAAAAGAGTAAGAAAAATCGTTAAAACATTCTAGGCTGGGAAAATTCCCAGCCTTTTAAACTGTCGTAAAAACAAGCGCTTGCTCATACAGTGCTGAACCTGCTTTCCCCCACATTGAAAAAAGATGCATTTCTTGTTCACTGAAATTGAACGTCTGAGCGATTTTATCCATAATTTTATGTTCATTAATGCCAAACTTATCATCGATGTGAACCAGTACCATCAATCCAAGAATTGCTATTTTTCGACTTTGAGGTGTTCTAAAGACAGAGAGACTCTCTTCTAGCACAAATTGATCTAAATTCATTTCCATATTATCAATGCCCATTTCAGTACAGTATTCTTCCACCACTTCACGCTCTTTAAGACCGTATTCTCCATCTTGTTTTGCAACATATTGCGCCAGTTGCAAAAAAGCAAATTTCTCTTCAGTTTTAAGTTTCATAAGTAACAATTTGTACTCCTTTGATAATGAATCGATAAAATTATAGTGAAACATTTTAAATGAACATTAATAAAAATGGTAAAATGAGCCAAAGCGCAGTAAGAAGGATCGTATTCGTGGATAAAAAATTACGTAAAAGTGAAAAGATTTTAGATGCGGCATTGATGCTGTTTTCAACGCAAGGTTTTTATGCAACAACGATTCCCGATATTGCCAAAGCGATGGGTATGAGTGTGGGTAACATATATAATTATTTTTCTTCCAAAGAGTTGCTCGCTAAAGAGATCATCAAGTACTCATCTGACATTTTGGGCGCTGAAATTCGAAAAGTCAATGAAGAAGAGGGAAGTGCAAAAGAAAAAATTCGTAAAATTGTCGCACTCTATTTTGAAATGGCAACGTTAAAGCCTCAGCATATTAACTACTTTTTACGCGTTTACCTTGCCAATAAAGAGGTCTTCAAAGAGGGTTGCGAAGGAATGATTTGTGTCTCTTCTTTTGTAACAGAACTGATGATTTTCTTTGAAGAAGGTGTTGCTAAGGGTGAGTTACGCAACCAAGACTTTTTTTCTGCTTTTGGTCTTTTTATGGGCTATCTAGGTGGTTTTGTTTTCTTAAGTGGCGAAGGTGTGCTCGATAAAGTACTAAGCGCTTATGTGGATGAAATTTCACTCAATATCTATAATGCTTTGAAACAATACTAATGCCTCACAAATCATCCATCATCTGGCTTCAAGGTCTTACATGTAATGGCAATAGCCACTCGTTTTTAAATTATGCTTACATGCCAAGCTTTGCTGCTTCGTTTGATATGCTTTACCATCCATTATGGTGTGGGGCAGAGGATTTTATGAGCCTTTTAAGGAGTGATGAAACCTTTGATTTTCTCATATTAGAGGGTGCTCTGAGCCATGATGAACGTTTAATTCAACGCTTTAACCTCCCGTTTTACGAAATTCTCGATACTTTAGCTGCACGTGCCAAATATATTATCTGTGCCGGAAGTTGTGCCAGTTTTGGCGGTGTCTTTCGTTTGCGCGATCCTGAAAAGATTACAGGCGCACTCTTTAGTGGAAAAGAGAAGGGTGGGTATTGGTTGGAGAGAAACAATGTCATTAACATTTCAGGCTGTCCTGTGCATCCACGGTGGCTTGTTGAGACTCTTTTGGCGCTGCATAATGGAGAAAAGGTGCTTTTAGATGAATTTTTACGCCCCAAAGAGGTCTTTTCATACCTCGCCCATCATGGGTGTTTACGCAATGAGTATTTTGAATGGAAGGTCGATAGTAAACAACTTGGGCAAAAAGAAGGGTGTCTGTTTTATGATCATGGTTGTTTGGGTCCCATGAGCCATGCTAATTGCAATAAGATTTTGTGGAATGATGTGAGTTCAAAAACCAGAGCAGGATCTCCGTGTTTAGGATGTACTGAGTTTGATTTTCCTCGCCTTGCACTGTATGAAACGCAAAAAAATATGTCTCTACCGCAAACACCCTTTGGCATCTCCAAACGTGCTTACTATACGCTTGCTGGAGTGGCAAAAAGTTTTAAGATAGAGAGACTTGAAAAGAAGCTGATTGATGAAGATAACTAAAGAGATTATTCAAAGAATTGAAGGTGAAGCGACCTTGGAGCTTGAGTGGGAAAAAGAGCAGGTTAGTTTTGCCAAAATCAAATTTTTTAATTACCGTGGCATTGAAGAGATTCTCAAAAAGCGCCCTTTGCTTGATGCTTTAGCATTGACACCTAAAGTATGTGGCATTTGCTCGCATTCACATGCTATCGCTTCTGTGTTAGCCATAGAAGAGTGTTTTAAAAGTGCAGGCGAATCTTTACATGTAAACCAAAAAGCCAAAGATATTCGCGAAATTGCACTCAATGCTGAGAAGATTCAAAACCATATTAAATGGTATTTTTTTACCATTTTGCCAGAACTGAAAAGAGTCTCTGATCCAACATACAAAGGCAATGCTTTTAAAGAGAAACAGTGGTTTCAAGCACAACGTGCCATTATGGATAGCTTGAAAATGGGGGCACACTTTACCGGTCAGTGGCCGCATGGTTCGTTTGTCATGGCGGGTGGTGTTACGTGCGATCCACTTCGAAGTGATCTTATCAGTGCTCATGGATGTTTGGATGCTGTGATCGCTTTTTGTGAGGAGCATTTTTATGGCATGAGCTTAGAAGAGTTTTTGAGTTTTGACTCAGCACTGCAAGTGATGTCAGTTCCTTCGGCTCTTTCCTTCGGAATTGATGAAATGCTTAAACATGGTTTTGATCGTTTAGGGCGTAGTTTTGACCGTTTTTTAGCGCTTGGTGAATCTTTTATGTATGAAGGAAGCCTTAAGGCCTCTAAAACGACGGTATTGGGAGCTGATGTTAAGTATGTGCATGAAAGTTTAGATCATACTTTTTTTGCCGATAAGAACAGCGGATATACCTATTCTAAAAGTGCAATGTATAAAAAGAGTTTCTGCGAAGTAGGACCTTTGTCGCGTTTAATGGTGGCTAAAGAGCCATTGATGCGTGATTTTCACAGACGTTTTAAAGACGCGGCATTAACACGCGTTGTTGCAAGAGCTGTTGAGTGTGCGCATTTGTTGTGGCGTACAAAAGCGCTCCTTCAGAGTATTGATTTGAAAGAAGCTTCTTTGATTCCTCCTAAAAAAGAGATTCATGGTTTGAGTGGTGAAGGGGTTGGTGTGATTGAAGCACCAAGAGGCTCACTCATACACCATGTTGTTGTCCATCAAGGTATTATAGAGTCCTACGACATTATCACGCCAACAGTATGGAATTTGGGAAATGGTGATAAACAAAATCCTTCGACGGCTCAAAAAGCTTTAATTGGTCTAAATTCGTTTACCAAAGCGGATTTTGTTCTTAAAAGTTTTGACGTTTGTTCGGTCTGTACCACGCAATAAACGTATTATTCCCCGTGTGACAATTTAGCCATTTTTAATATAATACACTTTTTATCCTCTTTTTTTGTTACATTTCTACTCTATTGCTTTAAACAAGCCTTAATAGCGTGCATTCCCAGCATATTGTGAAACGTTTTTTGATTTAATGCTAAATGAATACTCATTCAGGTAAATAACTATTGTCTGTTTTCTGAATGATGCCTTAACTTTTTGATCTTGGAAAATTTACACAGGAGAGATTTATGGAACACGCAAAACTGTACGAAAGGCTTGCTGAGAGACTTAGCAATCTTGAGAAGTTCCCCCGAATTAAGGAGGAAAAATCTATTGCGGCACTGATGGAAGAACATGGTATCAGCCGTAGAGATTTTATGAAGTGGGCAGCAGGTGTTACTGCAATGTTGTCATTACCTTCAACATTTACACCGCTTATGGCACAAGCAGCTGAGTTGACAGATCGTTTACCGGTTATTTGGTTGCACATGGCTGAGTGTACAGGCTGTAGTGAGAGTTTATTAAGAACGGACGCTCCAACAATCGATAGTTTGATCTTTGATCACATTTCACTAGAGTATCACGAGACGCTTATGGTTGCTGCGGGCTGGCAAGCAGAGCACAATCTTGAGAGTGCTATTGAAAAATACAAAGGTAAATATATCTTAATGGTTGAAGGCGGCATTCCAGCAGGAAGCAGCGACTTCTACTTAACCGTTGGACCACACGGTCAAACAGGCCAAGCAAGTGCCAAAAAAGCTTCAGATTCTGCAGCAGCAATCTTTGCGATTGGTTCTTGTTCAAGTTTTGGTGGTATCCAAGCGGCTCATCCAAACCCAACAAACGCACAACCACTCAGTAAAATTACTAATAAACCTGTCATTAACGTTCCAGGTTGTCCTCCAAGTGAGAAAAACATTGTCGGTAACGTACTTCACTATATCCTTTTTGGCACACTTCCAGCACTTGATGCTTACAATCGTCCAAAATGGGCTTATGGTCTTAGAATTCATGATCTTTGCGAAAGACGTGGTCACTTCGATGCGGGCGAATTCGTTCAAGAGTTCGGTGATGCAGGTGCTAAAAAAGGTTTCTGTCTTTATAAAGTGGGTTGTAAAGGTCCTTATACCTTCAATAACTGTTCACGTGAGAGATTTAACCAACATACTTCTTGGCCAGTTCAAGCAGGTCACGGCTGTATTGGTTGTTCAGAGCCTGGTTTCTGGGATAATATGGGACCATTTGAAGAGCCTCTTGGTGATAGATTATACAACACTGTTTACGGTGAGGGCGCTGATAAGACTGCCGATAAAGTTGGCGTAGCACTCTTAACTGCGACTGCAGTAGGTATTGCGGCTCATGCGGCGATTGCTGCGGTTAAGGGCAGTGGAAAAACTGAAGAATAATAGAAGGATAAGATAATGAGCAAAAGAATCGTAGTTGATCCAATCACCAGAATCGAAGGACACTTAAGAGTTGAAGTTATTGTAGATGACAACAATGTTGTTACCGAAGCATACTCTTCTTCAACACTTTGGAGAGGAATTGAGACTATCCTTAAAGGCAGAGATCCAAGAGATGCTGGCTTTATGGTACAAAGAATTTGTGGTGTTTGTACGTACTCACACTACAAAGCAGGTATTATGGCAGTTGAAGATGCTCTAGGAATTGAGCCTCCACTTAATGCAAAATTGACACGTACATTGATGAACAATGCACTTTTCTTACATGATCACGTTGTACACTTTTATCATCTTCATGGTCTTGACTGGGTTGATGTTGTTTCTGCTCTTAAAGCGGATCCGCACAAAGCTGCTGCTGAGTCATTTAAGTACACAGATGCTCCAATTGCCTGTGGTGCTGATGATCTTGTTGCAACTCAAAAAAGAGTATCAGAATTTGTTAAAAAAGGAAATCTTGGACCATTCGCGAATGCGTACTGGGGACATGCAACCTATAAATTAACACCTGAGCAAAACTTGATCGCAGTTTCTCACTACCTTAAAGCACTAGAACTTCAAAGAACAATCGCTCAAATGATGGCTATTTTTGGTGCAAAACAACCACACCCACAAAGCTTAACGGTTGGTGGTGTAACGTGTGTTATGGATCTTCAATCTCCTTCACGTTTAGGCGAATATATGACTAAATTTAAAGAAGTTGCAGATTTCGTTAATCGTGCTTACTATCCTGACGTTGTTATGGCTGGTCTTGCTTATGCAAAAGAACCAAGTGTAACAGGAGGCTTGGGTGTACCAAATCTCTTTACACAAAAAGAGTTCCAAATCAATGCAAAAGAGTTCTTATTTGACAGTGGTGTGATGATGGGTGAAGATGTGGTTAACTTAATCACAGGTAAACCATTTAAAGTTCAAACATTGGATGAGAGCAAAATTACCGAAGAAGCAACACGTTCATGGTATAAAGACAATGCGGCTTACCACCCATATGAGGGTCGTCAAGAGCCTAATTATACTGGCTTTAAAGATGCTCAAACAATTAATGACAAAGGCGTACTCGCTGCAACTAAAGTTATTGATGAAAAAGGTAAATATACGTGGGTAAAAGCTCCTCGTTACGATGGTAACCCACTTCAAGTTGGACCATTGGCAAATATCGTTATTAACTACGCACTTGGAAACAAACGTGTTAAAGTCGTTGTTGATAAATTCTTAAAAGATACAGGTCTTCCAATTTCAGCTGTTGCTTCAACACTAGGTCGTACAGCATGTCGTATGATTGAAGCTAAAGTGATTGCTGACAATGGTATGGAAGCATTTACCGCATTGATTCAAAACCTCAAAGTTGATGATTCAACGTGTACAAGTTACAAAATTGATAAAAACAAAGAGTACAAAGGTCGCTACATCGGACATGTTCCTCGTGGTGTTCTAAGTCACTGGGTTAAAATCAAAAACGGTGTGATCGAAAACTACCAAGCAGTAGTGCCTAGTACATGGAATGCAAGTCCTAAAGATGCAAAAGGTGTTAGAGGATCATATGAAGAGTCTTTAATTGGTTTGAAGATTACAGATCTTTCTCAACCGCTTGAAATTGTAAGAATCATCCACTCTTACGATCCATGTCTTGCATGTGCTGTACATGTTATGGATACAAAAGGTAATGAGATGAGCAGTTATAAGGTCAATGTTAACGGCGCGTCTTGCTAAAAGCGAAAGGGAGTCTAACAATGAAAAGAGATATAGAATTTGAGTTCTCAGCAGGGCTTCGTTGGACGCACTGGCTTAGAGCAATTGCTATTTTTGTATTAACGGTGACAGGTTTTTATTTAACGTATGTATTCATTGCTCCTGAAGCATCGGATGAGCCTATCCTCTTCTTGAATGCAAAGTTCAGAATGTGGCATGAAATCGCAGGATTTTTGCTTATTGCAATTACGCTTTTTAAAACATACCTTTTTTGTGTTGATCGTATCAGCTCAAAAGAGAGAGTATCGTTTTTAGATTTTATCAGTCCAAAAGTATGGATTGCACAGCTTAAATATTACCTTTTTATGGGGGAACATCCTCATTTAAGAGGTGTTTATAATCCGTTGCAATTTATAGCATACGTAGGTCTTTATACGATGATTTTTATCATCAGCTTAACAGGCTTAATTTTGTATGTACATTGTTATCAAGCTGGTGGTATCGGTCTATTTTTATACGACTATATGCGTCCAATTGAAGCAATGTTAGGTGGACTTTCAATGGTTCGAGAAATTCACCACATCGTTATGTGGGGTATTTTGATCTTTATACCAATTCACATCTATATGGCAATCTTTAACTCAATCATGGGTAAAGAGGGTTCAATGGATGCGATTATTAGTGGTTACAAATTTCATAAACAACACAAACACTAAGAGAGTCTTGGCTTGAAAGTGTTGATTTTGGGCATTGGCAATGTGATGTTCTCCGACGAAGGCGTCGGAGTTCATCTTTGCCGCCTTGTTGAAAAAAAGTATGCGTTTTCTTCTTCTGAACACACCCTCACATTTATTGATGGCGGTACCCTTGCAGAGAGATTAATCCCTATTATCGTTGAATATGACTACCTGATCGTTCTTGATTGTGTTGATGCCAATGATGGCGAGATCGGTGATGTTTACTTCTTCGATTTTGAAAATGTCCCCAATTCTATTACATGGCAAGGTAGTGTGCATGAAGTAGAAATGTTACAAACCCTCTCTATGATGGATTTAGTAGGAGATCGACCACCTACGAAAATAGTGGGCATTATTCCCGAAGTTATTGAAGATACAACGCTCCAACTGACCGATGCTGTCGTTAAAGGAAGTAGCGTTATGGAGAGCGTTTTACTGAAACATTTGGTAGAATTAGGCTTTTCGTATCAGCAAATCAGCGATATTGATATCCAAAGTGTGGCAAACACATCCTGTCTGGAGGATCGATGATCTTAGCATTTGAATTTAATTATGTTTCAAATAACGGTATTTTAGAAAATTTACTGAAAGAAATTGCGAGTGATTTTGGCATTAGCCATAAAATTATTCGCAAAGAGACGATTGTAACACTTTTTGTAGAAGCTGATGAGACAGTGTTAGGTACGTTTGCCGATACACTCTCTGCTTCGCTTCCATTATCTATCTTTTTTAAATCTTCCAGCGTGGAAGTACTCGATGTTATGCCAGAAGATCAGGAAGTAGTAACTGTGATGGCGTATACGGTAGAGTTTACACCCAAAATATTAGCCTCTGTTAATACACCCAATTCTCCACTTTATCTTTCTCCTTTTGCAAGCACACCCAAAGATGCCAATGTAAAGCTTTTGCACGAGGGTAAAGAACTTTTACATGTAAACAATTCTGAGGGCTATGAAAAGCTTTATGAAAAAATTTCAGAACTTATCTCAAATGGTGAAAATGTAGCGATACAAACCAAAAATGGTTCTTTTGTTTTTGGAAAAATTGAAAACAGCACTGCTCTTAAAACATTTGAGGTGATTGCAACAGATTTATCTGTCGTTGAGCGTATGGTTGTGAGCAGGGAAAATGAGATCAAAGCACTGGCTTCTTTGGAACGTCCAGCAATTCGTTTTAAAGTCAATAGCCTTTTTGCACAAAAAGGTATTTTAAGTGATGCTCGTGTGATGCTCAGACTTGCAGATGATCTTTTCTTGTATCATCTTTCAAAACGTCTTTTTGCTAAAGGGGTTCAGTTTATTTTCAAAGCTACGTTGGCACAATGCAAAACAGCGTATAGCGTTGATTATACTGCCCAGTCTGAAGCGCTAGAGCCTTTGGTGATAAGTGTCCTTGAAAATGGTGCAATTTTGATCCTTAAGGGTAAAGATTATGCTTCTAAAACGCTCAAAGCAAGTTTAGAAAAATTTGATGAGCCTTCTCATGCGGCATTTGCTTCTATTATGCAAGAACATCAACTCTTTGATGCAACGTCAAGTTGTTTTTATCTCAGCCAAAGCCATAATGATAGAATTATGCACTACTCGAAAGAGCATGGTATGCTCAATCTTGTAGAGGTTTCGCTTCCAATATCTTTTGCAGAACTGTTTGCTGAGATTGAGCGAAGTAGTCCAAGTGCAGAGCGTTTGGTTGCCAATTATAAAGAGCAATTTCCTGAAGTTTATGCGCATGCTATTCAAACTGCCATTCCGAGTGATCTTCCTAAAAGTATCTATTCTCTTTGGAAAATTGTTGCAATGGCATTAGGCTTAAGCGATGATTTTGAAAATGCAGCAGAACAACTTTTTGAAAATGCTGAAGATTTTGGTGGTTTAAAAGGTCCACGCATTGACTATTTCTTGGAAAAAGAGGATGCTCTGAGTTCTGATCTTAACTATGTGCGGTTGGTTCGTAGCGGTATCAGCTATAAAGTTGCAGGAACCGATAATACAACGCTCAGTTTTGGGTATATGGAGAGTCTCTCCTATTTTATCTCTGACCTAGCCGACGCACATAAAGAGAATCTTATGACAACGAAGATCGCCCTTTGTGGTTCACTCTTTGCTCACAAACGATTTTCTGAGATGCTCACTAAAAATCTTAGACCAAATCATACGATTTGCTTTAATAAAGAGTTGCCGATTGATCAGTAAATCTCGTCTGATTTATCATATTGAAGGTATTGTCCAAGGGGTTGGTTTTCGCCCCTTTGTCTATACCATAGCCTCGCGTTACACACTTCATGGTTTTGTACTCAACAATGCAAAAGGCGTTGTTATCGAGATAGAAGGATTTAAAGAGAGCCTTGATGCGTTTGAACAGGCTTTGTTTAAAGAACTTCCTCCTTTAGCTCGTATTGATTTTTGGCAAAAAAATATTCTTACATGTAAAGACGATACCTCTTTCGAAATTCGCCATAGCGATGAAGCAAGCACTAAATCCTCACTCGTGTTACCAGACATGTCTCTGTGTAAAGAGTGTTTAAGAGAGTTGCAAGACCCAACCAATCGTCGCTATCACTATTTTTTTACCAACTGTACCAATTGTGGGCCTCGCTATTCCATCATTAAAACCGTTCCATATGATCGCCCTTATACCTCAATGCAACCTTTTGTGATGTGTGAAGAATGCCAAAGTGAATATACAAACCCCTTGGATCGTCGCTATCATGCTCAACCCATTAGTTGTTCCAAATGTGGGCCAACACTCTCTTTACGTTCCATCAACGGAGAACTCCTTGCCATGAATGAAGAGGCAATAGTCCAATTAGCGGAGCTGCTTAACACAGGGTATATCGTCGCAATGAAAGGCATGGGTGGCTTTCATCTCATGTGCGATGCAACGCAAGACGATGTGGTTGCACGCTTGAGAGAGCGTAAACACCGACCTTCAAAACCGTTTGCAGTGATGTTTAAAAATCTTGAAGCCATCAAAGAAGAGTGTGTTTTAAGCGTTAAAGAAGAGGAGGGCGTTAGCTCACTGCTTCGTCCAATTGTTCTTGTAAAGCGTCGATTTCATGCTTCCAAGATAAGCCCGCTTATTGCACCGTGCATTGATCGTCTCGGTGTATTTCTTCCTTACACACCTTTACATGTAATTCTTTTCGAATACCTCAAAAATCCGATTGTTGCGACCAGTGCGAACCGCTCGGGTGAGCCGATTATCAGTGATGCAACTGTTTTACAACAGAAGCTGAAGGATGTTGTGGAGTATTATCTTGATTATAACCGCGAGATTGTCAACTCAAGTGATGACAGTGTTTTGCAGTACATTGGAGATGAAATGCTCTTGATGCGCTCTTCACGCGGCATTGCACCGCAGAGTTTTAGAGTGGATTGTAAAGATGAGCGTAAGATTTTAGCAGTTGGCGCACATCAAAAAAATGCGATTGCGATTTATCTAAACCACCAGATAATTGTAAGCCCGTATATTGGCGATTTGGATAATATTGCGAGCAATGAGCTTTTTGAAAAAATGATAGAAAGCTTTGCGCGTTTTTACGATTTTACTCCCGATCTTATTGTGGGTGATTTGCATCCCAATTACGTCTCAACGCAATGGGCAAAAAAGCAAAATATCCCTTTTGTGCAAGTACAGCATCACTATGCACATATTCTTTCAACCATGTTTGAGCATCACATAAGTGAACCTGTATTGGGTATTGCATGGGATGGCACAGGGTACGGCGATGATGGTACCATTTGGGGTGGCGAATTTTTACTGTGCGATCAAGAACGTTACGAGCGTGTCGTCTCTTTTGAACCATTTTTACTTTTGGGAGGGGACGCGAGTATTAAAGAAATTAAGCGCATTTTAGCTTCACTTTTGTGGGATACGCTTGGCGATGAAGCAGATGTTCATCTCTTAAACTATTTTGATGAAAAATCCCTCAAACTTCTTAAACATGTTTATACTAAAAAGATCAATGCACCACGTTGCTCTTCCGTGGGAAGACTCTTTGATGCAGTTGCTGTTTTGTGCGGAATGGAAGAGAATGTGAGCTATGATGGCGAGAGTGGATTGCTCATAGAAAGGCTTTATGACCCTTTGATTTTAGACTCTTATGAAGTGAAAATTGACGATAAAATAGTCCACTATAAGCCTATGTTTGCTCAAATGCTTTATGACCGTGAACCACGCCTTATTGCCTCTAAATTTATGAATACTTTGGTCAAAATTCTTCTTGAAATAAGCTCACGCTACACCTACCCTATAGTCCTTGGAGGTGGCGTGTTTCAAAATCGCACACTGATGGAGCAGATTCTTCAAAATGTCACACAAAACCTCTATTTTCCGCTACAATTAGCGATCAATGATGGCGGAATTTGTGTCGGACAGATATATAAATCCCTTTTGAAATAATATTAATATTTTTCTCTTTTAGTATTTAAAGATTACTATGATTAGAATGTAGTTGAAGTATATTAATTAAGGATACACCATGGATAAAATTATTCGTTTTAGTGTCTCGCTGCCAGAAAAGCTTTTAGAAGAGCTTGATAAAAAAGTTGACGCTCAAGGGTATGCTTCACGCAGTGAGTTTACACGAGATCTCATACGTGAAAAAATTGTTAAAGATGATTGGCAAGATGACAATAGCGATGTTATTGGTGTTTTGACGATGATTTATACGCATCATCAAAATGAGCTTGTTCAAAAAATCTTAGAGATTCAACACGATGCAAAAATAAACATTATGTGCAATACGCATGTACATGTAAGCCATGAAAACTGCCTTGAAACTATTATGGTGACGGGAAAAGTTTCTGAAGTAAAAGATTTTGCACAAAAGATTGCAGGGCTTAAAGGGGTTAAATTCTCTAAGCTTGTAGAGGCATCTATACCCGCTTCGTAACATTTTATCAGAGGGTGAGTAAACAAAAATGTTTGCTCACCACACTTTACATGTAAAGATATTTATCGTAAAACTTTCCATGCTAATACTCCAATAATACCAAGAACAATCCAATGAGCACTCATGAGCATGAACCCAAACAGTATCGCCAATAAAAGTGCTGTATATCGAATGGTTTGACTGGTCGCTAGTTTATACGCTGCAAGTAGGGCGATGGTCGCATTGGCTATAAAAAATCCATCGGCTAAAGCCACTAAGTCTTCTGTTGTAAACACTTTCGCATAGACTAACCCTAAGACAGCGGCATTGATGGTACATAAAAACCCCGTTGCTCCTATGGGTGCACCATTTTCAAGGCGTCTGTTTAAAAGACCTAATACGCCTTTATACTCAGAGGTCAACCCACTAATGAGTCTTGAAACACCACCAACAAACAGCAATACCGTACTCAGACACAAAAGCATCGCTAAAATGCCCATAACTAAATCACTCGATGTTCCAAACAGAGGATAGATAAGTGCCGTGATGGCATTGATATGTTCTAACGAAGCAAATTGGATGGCACATACAACTAAAAGGTAGATAACAGAGATAATCACAGCACTGATCTTCACCGCTTTAGGGATCGTTCGGGTAGGATCATTTACCTCTTTAGAGTAGTTCCCCACAACTTCCCATCCCACGATTGCCCAAAAAGCAAGCAGTAATGCTCTTGAAATAAGCGTTATATCAAAAGGTGCATTGAGCGAAAGCGTTGTCTCATGTCCTAGTAAAATAGCAATACTTCCAAGGCTTAAAATAATGCCAATAATGGTCGTTACGATCAACGAGAGCGTTCCTAAAAAATGGACAGGGCGAAGAAGGGCAAAAAGCGTAAAAATCAACATGAAGAGTGCCAGCACATTCACATCTAGCCCTAAAAGTGGCTGCATAAAATGTGCCCCAACGAGATAAACAGCTACGGGACCAAAAAGGACAGCGCTAATGAGATAGTAAGAAGTCAGGTACTTGAGCTTCGTGTTAAACGCTGATTGTACCGCGTTTGTTACTCCTTCATCGCCTGGAAATTTGATACTTAAGTTTCCAAGAACGAGAGCAAAAGCAAAGCCTAAAGTTAAAATGACAAACCATATAAGGATGGAAAAATTACCCACTAGATCGTAAACAATAGGAGGCAAAAGAATGATACCAGAGCCTAATATAGGGCCTATCATCAAACCTGAAAGTGTCAAGGTGTTAAGCTGTTTTTTCATAGGATTAACTTTTACGTAAATTGAGAGGAGAGTTTATCAAAATAGAGCTATATATCTAGTGTTATTAACTTTTTACATCCAAATCACCATAGTTCCACATCTTTTTTAAGTCATTGATTATTGTGTCGTATATTTTAATAGAATCGTCAATTTTCTTGATATACGTTTCGCCGTATGTCGTATCTTTTGGAGGGATTCTGAGTATTTGAATATCTTGGCTAATTTTCGAGTAATGTTCAATTATTTCAGACTTGGATAGATTTTGACTACTAACCTGTGAAGTAAAAAAACTTTTGGATCCAAACGTTTCTGCCATGCTTTTACCGTGAGTTCGAGCATCTTCTATTTGTTTATTATTGTTATTTTGGTTTACATAGTTCGCATATAATTCTTGAAATTTATCCGTTTTTGCAAATGCGTCACTGAACGAGTAGAGATTTTTGAATTTTTCTACTTGAATAGCATCAAATCTTTCTTTTGTTGTTTGACGTAAATTATTAGTATAGACGGTTTGAATGTCACTGACACCTTGAGAAAAACTTTCAGTAGGGCCTGGAAGCTCTTGTATATATTGCCTTTGTCGTTCAGTGAGTGTAACAGGAAATACAGACATCCTATCTGCAATAGCGATAGATTCTTTTCTAGAGGTGTTCTTTCCAAAATAGTCTTGTCCTAAGAAATCATATAACTCTTGAAATGTCATTCTTTTAATTATTTTCATTCCATCTCCAAACACAGTATAAGGGTGTGTTTTTTCATATTCTGTCGGTTCCCAATATGTAAGATCAGTTTGGCGATCAGAATAAAATTCTTCTGGGTGAGCATCATCATAACCCCAAATCGTCTTTTTATCTGCATCTACAGGATGGTATAGTGTAAGATCATATGCTTTTAGGTTTTTTTTACCCTCATCCGTCTTATCATTCATGATAGTTGATAGATAACTTATAAGCTCTTTATTGGTTTGTTCTTGCACAGGATCAACGGCGGTTGTATAGGCACTTATGTTTTCGCCTAAATCAACATAATTGTACGCATCTTTATTGATAGGAGTGATTTCTTTTGTTAAATTATTTTGTGAATTTTCAGGGGTATTCTTCAAAAATTCAGTATTGATTGGAGTCGTAAAATTATTTTGTAAATTACTGGAAATTTGCATGAGATAATCCTGTACAATAATGCTATAAAAATCATATCGGTAGTTTGTTGACGAAGTTTATAAACTTTAGGGCTCGATCTTTGATTAATGAAGTGCTTTTTACTTTACACCTATCATACTAGCACTATAAAACAGGATTTTTTAGATGAAAATTGCTTGAAAATCTTTACATGTAAAAAGGCATCACACCTTTTAAGATGTGATGCCTGCACACTAATACAATTCTAATTTATAATTCAAACGAATCGTGCGTGGAGAGCCTGCCGCAAGGCGTGTTCCACCTGCCGCCCAATACTCTTTGTCGGCAACATTATCGACATTGATTTGCCAGATGTTTTTCTTACCATAGAGTTTGGTGACATAACGCCCACCCAAACTAAAGAGAGTTACATCATCTAGCCACGCTTGGTTCAGGTCGTTCACAGGACGACGACCTGTATAGTAAGCTCCACCGTTAATCGAAAGTCCTGGAACACTGCTTAGGTCATAGCTTAGAAACAGACTTCCTGTACGACGTGCCGCATTTTCAGGCAATTTGCCGTTCAGTGCGGTTGCATCACCTCCCATATCTTCAAAACGAGGATCTAGCCACTGTGTGGAAGCGAGCCAGCTGAGTTGTTCTGTCAGTTTTCCCTGAATCGATAGTTCGACACCACTATAGCGTTTATGCCCACCTGCGACATAATAGTTCGCCGCATCGGTATAATACCCTGGGCTTTCTATATCAAACACCGCCGCCGATACAAGGGTACCTGTTGGCAAAAGCCAATGCGCGCCTAACTCATACTGCTTGCTAATGCCAGGATTTAGACGTTCAGCTTCATTTGCACTCCCCGCAGGTGCAGCTTCACCTTCTTCCAACCCCTCTGAATACGAAGCATACAGCGATACGCTCTCTAAAGGTTTATAGACAAGGGCTATCATAGGCGTGGTTTCACTCGCCTCATAGCGCGTTACATCTTGATTGCTCTCATACTTCGAGTGACGTAAACCTCCGATAACCTGCCATTGTGGATCTAAAGTCACACGATCCATTGTATAAAACCCTGTATCTTTCGTGGTATACGAAACACCTGCTGTTTTGGTAAAGCCCGTTGGCGTTATCGCATGTGGAGTATAGAGATTTTGAGCAATAGTGGCAGATGTGCTACTCGCAAGGGGTTCTTGATTTTTCTCGGTGTAACTGGTGCCAAACGTTACGTCATGTTGAACATCGCCTGTGTTGACAACACCATAGAGTTCAGCTCGTAAAAGATCCGATGTGTATTCGTACTCTTGGTGATTGACTCTAACCGTACCCGTACCTGTAGTGAGCGAGGTTGCTTGAGGGTTTGAAAAGGTAAAAGTAGCAAGGTTACGTTCGCGCTGCGTCTTAGCCCGTCCGGCTTCAAGTCCAAGACTCCATGTATCACTGAGCGCATAATCAGACCGTAGTAACACATTCGTCGTTTCTGTTTCAAACTTGCTTGAATCTGGTCCTACCAGTGTTGTTGGATCAACGGTTTTGGGTAAGGTGATGACGCCATTAACCGCTTTTGGAAGAGCAATGCCTGCTTGTTCTGTGACTTTGCGACGATCATATTCTACATCAGCTTTGATGGTTAATCGATCACTGACTTGCCAGTCAAGTGCCATGGAGACGAAGCTGCGATTTCCATTGTCAACATCGTCCATATACGACCCAAGTGATCCTCCTGCAGCATTGACCCTCACACCCACTTGTTTCTCTTCTCCAAAGCGCTCACTGACATCTGCTGATGTTATAGCTGAGCCATATTGATCCATCATCAAACCGACGGTTGCCATAGGCTCATTCGTTGGACGTTTGGTCACGTAATTGATAATGCCAGCAGGGGAGGTAAAACCATAATAGAGTGCCGATGCCCCTTTAAGCACTTCAACACGCTCTTTATTTTCCAGTGGAACTTGGCTAAAGTTCATCAGTGGCAGTGAACCATTAAGCCTGTAATTGGTACGATTTTGCACTTCAATGCCTCGAATGACCAACTGATCCCATGTCTCGCCGCCATTTTGTTGTTTTGTGATGCCCGCAGTGTTGCGTAGAGCGTCATACGTTCCCGTAGCTGCTTGCAAATCCAAAGCCTCTTTGGTTATAACATTGACTGTTGAGGGCACATCCATAATGTTGGTTCCTCGAAACGTACCTGCTTCTACAGTTTCAGGTCTAAGCCCTTCGGCACGTATATCTTCAATGGTAATGCTCGAAAGTACGGATGTCTCATCTTTTTCACTCTGGTGTGTATCTGCAAGTGCACTTACTGTTGCTAGGCTTAATAATGCTCCTACAAAACGATGTGAATGGATCTTAAAAACGCGCATTTAACTCCTTAATTGTGTATGGATGTTTTTAGTGAAAATTATTGAAATTCTTATAGTTTGCATGAAGAAGAATTTATATAATTGATAATCATTATATAAAATATATGTTTAAAGAGTACTCGTGTATTTTTCACTAGAACGTGAAGTTTAGGAAAGTATCAAATATATGGAATTAATTTTTGGGTTAAGATGGCGCGTTGTTCTTCTTTGTCGTAGTTAAATTTGAACTCAGCTTCTTTGAGATAGTAGATGAAATTTTCTTTTTGGATCCCTTTGAAGTGGTCTAGCCAATTTTCTAAAAAATGCCAAAAATCGACTAAAGCGTTGTCAAAACTCTCATAGTGTGCCACTTTATGCTGGTTTAGGTAACGTGCATAGGTCTCTTTTTCGATGGAGGTCTCTTCTAAATTTTTAAGATGGGCAAATTGATCGGGGAGTAAAAGTGTGTGAATACGTTTGCCATATAACATCCCCAAAATGCCGATAGCATCAAAGAGATACTTTGGTTTTCCCCTTTTACATGTAGGTAGAAAATAGTATTCGTCGTACTGCGAAAATGTATTGGTTTGCTCTGCGTAAAGGGCTTCGGAGTGTGCTATAAGCAGAAGGCGAAATTTATGGTAGGTTTTAGTAACGGTTAAATAATTGAGATCCAAAAGCTTTGCACATTCATGGGCACTGTGATTGGTGATAAAAGAGTCTAGTATGTGCATCTCTTGAGCCTGTTTTGCATGGCTAAACGTTCGTTTACATGTAATGCAACGATACTGTGTGGAAGAAACTTTATACAGTTTAGTCTGTCCGCAAAAAATGCACTGTTTTTGTTCTGTTTTCATGAGCATATTTTTCCTGAAAATAACTAAGAAACTTCTTTTTTTAGCTCCCATTTAAAGAGTTACTCTATAATAGATCAAAAATATACCTAAGGATCTAAAAATGTGTAAAGATTGCGGTTGTTCAATCACTCCTTCTCAATGGTCTGCGCATGCGCACGAACACACTCACGATGGCCATACACATAGCCATTCGCACGATCATGACGATCATACCCATCACGATCATCCTCATGCGCATAATCACGATCACCATGAACATAAAAATCATGATGAGATTCATGCTAATCCTCAGCTTAATGATAAAAAAACCATTGCGGTCATCACCAAAATTTTAGATGCCAATGACAAACAAGCAGGGCATAATCGCGCTCATTTTGAAGAGCATGGTGTCCTTGCCATCAATCTTATGAGTAGCCCTGGAAGTGGAAAAACAACGCTTTTAGAAGCGACCATAGATACCAAGCAGATCAAACTAGGCGTTATAGAGGGCGATCTTGAAACCAATCAAGACGCGGATCGCATCATTGCAAAAGGAGCGCCTGCACATCAGATCACAACGGGTCAAGCGTGCCATTTGGATGCCTTTATGGTGCATGAAGGGCTTCATCATCTCCCTATCGAAGGGCTTGATGTTGTATTCATCGAAAATGTGGGCAATCTAGTTTGTCCTGCGAGCTACGATGTTGGAAGTCATCTCAATGTCGTGCTTCTCTCCGTACCAGAAGGTGATGATAAACCAGCAAAATACCCTGTTATGTTTCGAAGTGCAGATCTTTTTTTAATCACCAAATGTGATCTTCTGCCTCATTTTGATTTTAGTGTTGAAAAAGCCATTCGCGAGGCGCGCAAGCTCAATCCAAAAGTGGATGTCATTGAAATTGACAGCAAGTCTGGCAAAGGGATTGATCAGTGGATTAATTACCTTAAAATGAAAAAAGCATTGAGATAACCATGTGCCTATCCATTCCATCACGCGTCGTTGAAATCGACGAAAATAACTATGCAACGGTAGATACTATGGGTGTTAAGCGTAAAGTGACGCTTGATTTGATCGCTGAAGAAGTCAACATTGGCGATTATGTGCTGATTCATGTGGGATTTGCCATGAATAAGATCAGTAAAGAACATGCCGAAGATAGCATTGCTGCGTACAATGAAATCGCAGAAGCGATGAAAAACGGTGAGATCAGTGAAGATGAGGGAGACAGTGGCTATGCCAGAAGTTGATCTTATTGAGGGATTTCGCGATCCTCTTCATATGAAGGCCTTAGCGGCACTTATCAAAAAAGAGTGCACGTCTAAGATTAACATTATGGAGGTGTGTGGGGGACATACGCATACCATTATGAAGTTTGGGCTTTCGCAGATTTTGCCAGAACTCATCGAGTTTGTTCACGGTCCGGGATGTCCTGTGTGCATCATGCCTAAAGAGCGCATTGACCATGCGATAGCTTTGGCTTCTATGCCAAATACGATTCTTGCAACGCTTGGCGATATGATAAGGGTTCCTGGAAGTAAAACGTCTTTGCAAAAACTAAGAGCTGAAGGTAAAGATATACGTTCGTTGTATTCACCACTAGACGTCATTAAAATCGCTCAAGAAAATCCTGATAAAAACGTTGTTTTCTTTGCGATTGGTTTTGAAACCACAACGCCTATGAGTGCAGTGTTAGTCCAGCAAGCGATCGAAAAAAAGCTGACAAATCTTTTCTTTCATATCAACCATGTCACCGTGCCTGAAGCGGTTGATGCGATTATGGGTGGAGGCGATGCAAAGATAGATGCCTTTTTAGGACCTTCGCATGTGAGTGTCATCACCGGTTATAAAATCTATGAACCCATTGCCAAAGCTTACCATACGCCTGTGGTAGTTTCCGGATTTGAGCCTACCGATGTGATGGAGTCTGTTTTGCGTATTGTTCGCCAAATGAACGAAGGCAAAAGCGTTGTGGACAATGAGTACGCTAGAGCCGTTACACGTGAAGGTAATCTCAAAGCACAAGAGCTAGTAGATACCTATTTTGAAAGACGTGACCACTTTCGATGGCGAGGTATTGGAGATATTCCTCATAGTGCACTTAAACTCAAAGCGGATTATGCAGCGTATGATGCTGAAATCGTGTTTGATGAAGTGCTTCCTAAAACAGAGTTGAATGACCATAAAATGTGTATTTGCGGTGACATTCTCAAAGGACGTGCCAAACCGTTTGACTGTAAAGTCTTTGGTAAAGCCTGTACACCAACCAATCCGATGGGGTCGTGCATGGTTTCCAGTGAAGGTGCGTGTTCTGCATACTTCAAATATGGCAAATTGAATCTCAAAGGAGCAAGAGCGTGAGCAAAAAGATACTTCTCTCTCACGGAGGTGGCGGCGAAGAGACCCAAAACCTCATTAAAGATCTCTTTTTTAAACATTTTGACAATGAAATTTTACTCCGCATGGAAGATGCCGCAAGCCTTGTGATGAATGACCATAAAATCGCTTTTACAACCGACTCATTTGTCGTTTCACCGCTTTTTTTTAAAGGCGGCAACATTGGAAAACTCGCCATCGCAGGAACGGTGAATGATCTCTCGATGATGGGCGCAAAGCCTCGTTATATGACCTGTTCATTTATGATCGAAGAGGGATTTTTGTATTCTCATCTTGAAGAGATTGTTATGACAATGCGCGATGAAATGGCAAAAAGTGGTGTCAAAATTGTGGCAGGCGATACGAAAGTTGTTCCTCGAGGTGGCGTTGATGGACTGTTTATCAACACTGCTGGTATTGGTGAAATCATGTGTGAAAACATCTCCGCACACAATTTGGAAAACGATGATGTCATCATTGTCTCCAATGAAATCGGCAATCACGGTGCCTGCATCTTAGCTACACGCGAAGAGATAGAACTTGAAAGCGATCTTCACACAGACTGTGCAAGCTTGTGGAAGCCAGTGGAAGCACTTATCGACGCGGGTGTTAAAATCCATGCGCTTCGAGATGCAACCAGAGGAGGGCTGAGTGCAGTTTTGAATGAATGGGCTGAGACATCAAAAGTATGCATTGAAGTGGACGAGGCTAAAATTCCTGTGGCTCAGGAGGTCAAAGGTGTGTGTGAGCTTTTAGGGTTTGAACCTTATGAGTTTGCCAATGAAGGTACGATGGTGATCTGTTTGCCTCAAAGTGAAGCGCAAAAAGCCATTGACGTGCTTCAAAAATTCCCTGAAACTGCTAAGTGTGCTGTGATAGGTAAAGTCACCAATGCCTTTACATGTAAAGTTGTTTTACATACACCTTGGGGATCAGAGCGATTTTTAGAGCCACCTAAAGGTGAGTTACTTCCAAGGATCTGTTAATGCATGAATTTTCGATTGTTACAGCACTTTTAGAGATGTGTGAGAAAAATGCCAAAGAACACAATGCCACAAAAATCACTAAAGTTGAGATCAAAATAGGCAAGCTAAGCGGTGTTGAACCGCATCTGCTTGAGAGTGCATTTGATACGTTTAAAGAAGAAACCGTCTGTGATGGGGCAGAGTTTGTGATGCACGTACAAGACATTGTTGTTCGATGTCAGAGTTGCCAAAGCGAAACAACACTCAGTAAAAATGAATTTACGTGCCCTACATGTAACAGTACGGAGCTTAGTATTATAGATGGTGAAGAGATGTACCTTATGCATCTGGAAATGGAGTAAAGAGAGGCTAAGAGTCCGTAATGTATAATCAGTGATTACATTAGAACTTTATTAAGGATGTTAATGATAAACGAGCTACGACGTGCAACCATTGAAGATTTGCCAGAGATCATCAAGATTTACAATGAAGCAATCAAAGATGGTATATCCACTGCCGATAGTAAAATCGTCACGGTTGAAGATAAACTAGAGTGGTTTCACTCGCATACATCAACTCGTCCCATTTTGGTTAAAGAGTACCATGGACGCATCATTGCATGGATTAGTGTGCAACCTTTTTACGCTAATCTTTTGGCCTATAATCATAGTGCTCGTATCAATATCTACATTGATAAAAACTTCCAAGGTAAAAAATTGGGGCAACAGTTTTTAAGTGAGGCGATAGACCAAGCGAAACATTATGAGATCAAGACACTTTTAGCGCTTATTTTTTCGGAAAATGCACCCAGCTTGAAACTCTTTAAAAAATTAGGTTTCAAAGAGTGGGGCAATCTTAACCGTATTGCTACTATTGAAGGAATCGATAAAGACCTTTTAATCCTTGGTCTTCGCATTCAAGAGTAACCATGAGAAAAGAAGCATCAATTATTTTTGATATGGATGGAACATTAATTGACTCCAGTGCGGCAATGACGCACAGTGTCAATTATGTACGCAACACCTTAGGTCTCTCGCCCATTGCCAAAGAATTCTTAGAGTATCACATCAATCAACCCGATCAACATTTACCAAAGATTTTTTACAATACAGATGAGTATGACCCAGCACATCGCGCTTTGTTTAAAGACCACTATATGCACTTTTCTCCTAGTATGATAGCGCTATATCCTGATGTGCGAGAGATGTTGCATGTGCTTAGTCAAAAGGCTTATTTGTCGATTGCTACCAATGCGAGTGATTTTTTTGCGCGTCATATGCTTGAGAAAATGGGCATCATTGAGCATTTTTCTGCCATTGTTGGAGCCAATAACGTAGCTGAGCCAAAACCCAGCCCCTTAATGGTTTACCGTTTAATGGATGAGTTAGGAAGTGATCCTTCAAAAACGATTCTCGTAGGTGACAGTATCAAAGATGAACTTGCCGCCTCAAATGCTGGAATCAATTTTATTTTTGCAGGATGGGGATATGGAACGAGTGAAACTGCAAGCGTGAAAGCCCATAATATCCATGAGCTTTTAAGCCTACTCAATACGTTTATTTAAGAAGCTCTAGCGGTAATTCAAACGTACGTTTTAGGATATTCATAGGGCTTTTGAGTGTATCTAAAATCAGGTGTGTTTCGATCTTTGGATCGGTGGTAGGACCTGTAACATCCACATTGGTTGCAATTCGTTTATCTTCTCCCAAAATAATGCCCCCTACAATAGGAATCATATCAATCGCTGAGCTAAAGGTTTTGAGTGTTTTGATCTGAAGTTTTAGATCAAGCGTGTTCGCGATTAAATTAACCATACCTTTGCCCATAATATCTGCACTTTTACCCCGTAGTTGAAGCTCTTTAATGTGCATAGCCTCTTTCGTTTGGTTAAATTCTACAGAGCCATTATCCACAAAATAACCCTCTGTGTTAAAGTTAGGATCATTAAAAACAAGCAAAGAAGGGATAGCGTTGATTGTTGCCATAAGATTATTGAAAAACTTGAGATCTTTGATAAACGTTTTGTGCATGACGAAAGTGCCTTGCATATTATTATCATCTTTACCATCAATATTCAATGAAAAATCACCCTCATAGAAATAGCGTCTATTAAAGAGTGCATTTGTGGCATCAGCATCGAGTGCTGTCGCTTGAATGCCAAGTTTTCCTTTTCGTTTTTCATATTCAAACGAAGATTTGCCACGCTTGGAATTGAGATGAATATTATCTTTAAAAAGTGTTAGAGTGTAGCGCTCACTTAAGATGGTTTTGTTACTTTCCAAATCAATGAAAGAGGAATTTTCACCAAAGATAGTGGTTTTAATAGGTATATCTAAAGGATCATCGCCTTGTGGCAGAGCGATATTGAAATCTTTTACATGTAACGTAAGATCTTTGTCATAATGAAGTGAGAGTTTCGTGTTGGTGGTGCTTGCATCAAGGATTTTAGTATTGGTTGTAAGTGCAATTTCAAAATCGCGAACAGGCTCGCGGTTTTCTAAAAGGGGCGTGTTGACATTTTGAAGATTGATCTTAGCATCAAAATTTTCAAAATCCTTGGTTTGAACATACACCGATCCTTGTGTAAGGTTACCATCGCTCATAAAAGGAGAGAATGCGGCTACTTTTGTTAGATCTGTAAGTATGAATTGATTGTTGTCTTTAGTAAAAATAATGGTCGTATTGAGGCTTGGCAACGCCATTTTTGTGGTGGCGTTCTCAATCGAAAATGAAGCATTTTGATCGGCTAAGTTATTGATTTTTAACAGCCTAGTTCCACTAAAATCAAGCAACAGTGCATTAATATCTATATCACCCTCGTATCGACTTTTCTTGGCATCAAAAACGCCTGTCGCATTGATATCAAAGAGATTTTTATACCGTAGATTTGTGTTATCAAGCATGATCTTGAAGTTATCGAGCCTTACTTCTCCATATTTGGTTGACATTGGAAGTCCGCTGAGGGTAAAGTCACTAGGGGAAAGTTTAAATTTTCCTGTTGCGTTTATGTCATAAGGAAGAAACTTAATATCCAGTCTGACATTGGCATCGGTTAAACCGGTTGTTTGAGTAATGGGTACATCAATTTTGAAAGCATGTAAAATTTTATGTATTGGGGCATCGAGTTTGGATGTGGCATTAAGATCAACGACAATGCCTGTTCCTTTGCCAATGAGGTTATAGATATAAACATCCGCTTTTTGGATGATTTTTTGCTCATAGCTTGGCTCTTTGATGTCAAAAAGAAGCTTATCGTTTTTAAACTCAATACCGATTTCTTTGACATAAGCAGGCGGCACAGTAGGTTCAAAACTTACGGTAGCATTTTTTACCGTTGCCGTTCCATGCATTTGCATTGGAAAATAATCAAGCGTAGCAAGATTAAATTTGCCTTCAAAGAAGTGTAAAATATACTCTTCTCCCACGATGTTTTTATCGATCCAATCTTTGGCAATTTGATCAAGTTCGACCTGAGAAACGATAAAATCCATAAGGTCTTTGAGTTCTTTGTTGGTAAAAGATTCACTTTGCAGATGGTAGGTTAAAAGCTTGTCTTTAATATCAAAAAGCGCAACTCCTTTAAGTCCAAATATCTCAAAATCACCTTCAAAGTTATAGGTTTTTTCTTTGAAGTCCATACGGGTTTTACCGTTTACATGTAAATGATAATCTTTAAGAAATGCCTCTTGAATTTCAACATCCACTTGCCATTTTTCGATAGGGATAATAATGAGATTGACGCTGAGATGTTTACTGTCCAGTTTAAAGGTGTTTTCTTCGTAATGAAGAGATAGCATTTCGTTAGCATAGCGAATAGTTTCAATGCTGATTTTGCTGAAAAACTGATTGATGTATGGGAAATTTTTAATCAGTTCAGCCATCTCTTCTAAAGAGGTATCGGTTTGTGTTTCCTTTTTAATATCAAGCGTTTCAATACTTACAATCAATTTTTTATCTAGTTTGATATATAATTGATCAATTTTTATCGTCGGTAATGTAAGATTATCGATCGAAATGCCATTTGCTAAGGTGCCAATTAATGCTACGACAGAAAGAACTATGAATAGTAAAAGTATCCAGATATTCCTAATTGTATGTGATGTTGCTTTAATAATCATATATTCTCTTCTCTTTCACTTGTCCAGACCGATGAGCTCTAGCTCGGTCGCCTTTGTGCCACAAGGCTCAATAAGCCAAATTATATCATATATGGTTGAGAAAAATTTTGACCTCCACGATAAAGTCGATAAATACCTTCTTTATATGATTGGCAAACCTCAATCGGGGTGGGTGAGTATCAATCCAAGTCCACTGACGCGTGGCGACTTCCTTTACAAGCTTTCTCATTCAAAAGCGCCTTTAAAGGTCATCACCTATATACCTGGTGAAACCAAAGAGCTTTTGTTTGTGCAAATTGCACTTGCCTTTGATCTTTCATATGAAAAATTGATGCAAGAATACGCTCTTGCAACACCTTATGTAGAGGGATTTTTGGTGCCAGATACCTACTATATTCCTATCGGTATTAGCGAAAAGCATCTGGTTCATTTTTTACTCGCTAATGCGAAGAAGTACCATAAAGATGTCTTTGAAAAGATTTTTGGTGAGTTTAATGAAGCGAAGTGGCAAAAGTTTATTATTATTGCTTCTATTATTCAAAAAGAGGCTGCTAATAATGAGGAAATGCCAATGGTGTCATCGGTTATCTATAACCGTCTTAAAAAAGACATGAAGCTCCAAATGGACGGAACACTGAATTATGGTCAATACTCTCATATAAAGATTACACCACAGCGCATTCGTGAAGACACGTCACCGTATAATACCTATATGTATAAAGGCTTACCACCTAATCCCGTGTGCAGTGTGAGTAAAGAGGCCATTTTTGCAGCTATTTTTCCAAAAGCGACCAATTATCTCTATTTTGTAAAAAATAAAAATGGAACCCACACGTTTTCACAGAATTATGAGACACATTTGGAAAATATAAAAAATTAATGACGTAAATTTAATAAAGAGAAATAAAGAAACTGGTAGCATTACCAAAATCTAGTTAAAAAAAGGGGTAATTATGGTTCAAAAAACAAGTAAAATCATCTATACACAAGTAGATGAAGCTCCCGCACTCGCAACGTATTCTTTGTTACCGATTGTTAAAGCATTTACCGCAAGCTCCAATATTGAGATCGAAACCAGAGACATTTCGCTCTGTGGTCGTATTCTTGCCAACTTCCCTGAAAATCTAACGGCTACGCAAAAGATCAATGATGATCTTACGTACCTAGGTGAACTTGCAAATCAGCCCGAAGCTAATATTATCAAATTACCAAATATCAGTGCTTCCTTGCCACAACTTCAAGCAGCCATTAAAGAGCTTCAAGAAAAAGGCTATAAGGTTCCTAATTACCCAGAAAACCCTGCCAATGAGAGTGAAAAAGAGATTAAAGCACGCTATGCTAAAGTCTTAGGTAGCGCGGTTAACCCCGTTCTTCGCGAAGGAAACTCAGACAGACGTGCTCCTTTATGTGTTAAAGAGTACGCACGTAAAAATCCACATAAAATGGGAAAATGGACCAGTGATTCTGCATCGCATGTTTCGTATATGACTGAAGGTGATTTTTACGGTAATGAAAAATCAGTCACTATACCAGAAGCGACTACGGTTCGTATTGAGCTTTTAAGCAAAGATGGAAAAACAACGATACTAAAAGATAAATTAGCTCTTTTAAAAGATGAAATCATCGATGGCACCTATATGAGTAGTAAAAAACTCTCAGCATTTTATGAAGCACAAATGGAAGAAGCTAAAAAAAGTGGCATCCTTCTCTCTTTGCACTTAAAAGCAACAATGATGAAAGTCAGCGATCCGATTATGTTTGGATATGCGCTCAAAGTCTTTTTCAAAGATGTTTTTGAAAAACATGCCACTCTTTTTAAAGAGATTGGTGTCAATGCCAACAATGGACTAGGCGACCTTTATGCCAAAATAGCAACACTCCCAGAAGTGCAAAAAACCGCGATTGAAGCCGATATTAAAGCTGTATACGCAAAACGTCCTAAACTTGCGATGGTTAATTCTGACAAAGGTATTACTAATTTACATGTGTCAAGCGATGTGATTATTGATGCTTCGATGCCAGCGTGTATTCGAGAGTCTGGTCGTATGTGGGGCGAAGATGGTGCCTTACACGATACAAAAGCGTTGATTCCTGATCGCTGTTATGCACGTATTTATGAAGAAACGATGAATTTTTGTAAGAAAAATGGAGCACTCGATCCAAAAACAATGGGTTCTGTGCCAAACGTTGGTCTTATGGCTCAAAAAGCTGAAGAATACGGCTCTCATGATAAAACGTTCCAATGTGATACCGATGGTAGTGTTCGCATCGTAGAAATTGCAAGTGGCAAAGTTTTGATGGAACATCCTGTTGAAAAAGGTGACATTTACCGTGCTTGCCAAGCTAAAGATGCACCGATTAAAGACTGGGTCAAACTAGCGGTCAACAGAGCACGCTTAAGTCATACACCCGCCATTTTCTGGCTTGATCCCGCACGTGCTCACGATGCGCAGATGATTAAAAAAGTTGAAAAATATCTCAAAGAGCACGACCTTAAAGATCTTGATATTAAAATTATGACGCCTGAAAATGCCATTCGTGAATCCTTAGCACGCATTGTGAAAGGGCTTGATACGATCTCTGTGACAGGTAACGTTTTACGTGATTATTTGACCGATCTTTTCCCTATTTTAGAAGTAGGAACATCAGCTAAAATGCTCTCAATCGTTCCATTGATGAGTGGTGGTGGATTGTTTGAAACAGGCGCGGGTGGTTCTGCACCAAAACACGTTCAACAATTTGTCGAAGAAAATCACTTGCGTTGGGATTCACTCGGAGAGTTTATGGCGTTGACTGCTTCTCTTGAGCATTTGGATAACGTTGTTGGCAATAAAAAAGCTTCTATTTTGGCAAAAACACTCGATGCTGCAACGGGTAAATTTTTGGATAACAACAAATCTCCTTCTTCAAAAGTAGGCGAGTTAGACAATCGTGGAAGCCATTTCTATTTAGCGATGTATTGGGCTGAAGCATTGGCTGCACAAAATGAAGATCAAGCGTTAGCTGAGCAATTTAAACCGCTCGCTACAACACTGAAAACCAATGAGCAAAAAATCGTTGATGAGCTAAATACTATACAGGGAAAAGCGGTCGATATGGGTGGGTACTATGTACCTGATTTTGAAAAAACGAGCAAGGCAATGCGTCCAAGCGCTACGTTTAACAAAGCTTTGGATGCACTCAAAGCGTAATTTTTGATTTACATGTAAAGAAGGAGTCTCATTGTCACAAGGAAAAAAAGTCTCAATTATCGGAGCAGGAAATGTGGGAGCAACAATTTGCTATTGGTTAGCCATGCGTAAAAGTTGCCGTGAAATTGTGATGATAGACCTCGTTGAGGGCGTTGCCGTTGGCAAAGCCCTTGACATCTCCCAAGCTACCAGTCCTGAAGGCAGCCATACACTTATTAGCGCTTCAAGCGATTATAAACATATTTCAAACAGCGATATTATCGTTATTACTGCAGGCAGTCCCCGAAAACCAGGTATGAGCAGGGATGATCTTTTGATGATTAACGCAAAGATTACCAAAGGTATTATTGAGCAAGTTAAAATCTATGCACCAGATGCCATCGTTATCACCGTTTCCAATCCTTTAGATGCTATTACGTATGTTGCCATCAAAGCAGGAAATTATCCACGAGGTCGTGTTATTGGAATGGCGGGTATTTTGGATAGTTCTCGTATGGAGACATTTATTTCGCAGAAGCTTGGTTTTGGCTATGGACAAATAACAGCGAGTGTTATGGGTGGGCATGGGGATGATATGGTTCCCCTTCCTCGTTACTCTTCTGTAAACGGTGTAGCACTTACAGATTTGCTCAGCGATCTTGAAATTGATGAGATTATTGAAAAAACACGTCATGGTGGAGCTGAAATTGTAGGTTATATGGGAACATCTGCTTATTATGCACCTGCTAACTCGACGGTTAAGATGATAGAGGCTATTTTGAGTGATTCTCGCTCCATTTTCCCCTGTGCGGTTTTACTTGATGGCGAGTATGGTTACCATAACACCGTTAACGGTGTACCCGTCGTTTTGGGGGCCAATGGCGTTGAAGAAATCGTTGAGTTACCCCTTAATTTAAATGAACAACATCAATTTTCAAAAAGTGTTGATTCTGTCAATAAACTCTTAGAGACGTTAGAAAAAAACAATTTCTTTACGGTCTAATATTCTTCCCTAAAATCTTAATGAGAGCCATAGGTTACCATGGCTCTCAATTTTATATCCTATTGAAAAACACGATACATACTTGCCATTTTAAAATCACATCAACCACAATCTTTACGGTTCATAACGTTTAATGTAACCAAAAGATGATAAACGGTGATAATTAATTAAGAATTAAATAATAAATTATACAATGGTATTACTAAAGATAAATATTATAGAAAATCAGGAGATACTGATGTCACAAGGTAAAAAAGTTTCAATTATTGGTACAGGAAATGTTGGTGCTACCGTTTGTTATTGGCTTTCAATGCGTAAAAGATGTAGAGAAATTGTTATGATTGATAGGCATGGCGTTGTTGCACATGGAAAAGCATTGGATATTTTGCAAGCAACAAGCCCTGAGGGTAGCCATACGCAAATTTATAATTCAACAGATTATGCAATGGCAGCAAATAGTGATGTGGTTGTGATAACGGCAGGAAGTCCACGAAAACCAGGAATGAGCCGAGATGATTTATTGATTTTGAATGCTGGCATTACAGAGCAAGTTATTCACGAAGTGCGAAAATATGCTCCCAATGCTATTATTATTATGGTTTCCAATCCGTTGGATGCAATGACCTATACGGCTCTTAAAGCAGGGTGTTATCCACGTAATCAGGTGATTGGAATGGCAGGTATTTTAGACAGTGCGCGAATGGAAACATTCATTTCTCAAAAATTGGGCTTTGGTTATGGCCAAGTAACCGCAAGTGTGATTGGTGGTCATGGTGACAACATGGTTCCGCTTCCTCGTTACTCATCGGTTAATGGTGTTGCTCTTGCCGATTTGCTGAGCGATGAAGAAATAAAAGAGATCATTGAGCAAACAAGAGAGGGTGGTGCAGAAATTGTGGGTTATATGGGAACATCTGCTTATTATGCTCCTGCAAACTCTGTTGTGAAAATGATAGAAGCCATTATTAGCGATGCGAGAGCTATTTTTCCTTGTGCTGTTTTATTAGAAGGGGAATATGGCTATAATGACATTGTAAACGGTGTCCCCGTTGTTTTAGGTGCTCATGGTGTTGAAAAAGTTCTTGAGTTGCCCCTTAATTTAGATGAACAAAAACAGTTTGCAAAAAGTATAAATTCTGTAGCAGAACTATTAGAAATATTACGAAAAAACAATTTTTTTACAGTATAAATTCTTTTGTTAACTTAAATTAGAGACAAAAAAAACATATAGTTAAGATTTTTATTGATTATGATGTTCAGATAACTATAGAGTCTTGGTATCGAAAGTTTAATTTAAGTCAATGCAGGGAGGTTTTATGAATATTCATGAGTATCAGGCAAAAGAGATCTTTAAAAGATACAATGTTCCCACACCAAGCGGCTACGTAGCCTTTAGTGTAGAAGAGGCTGTCGAAAACGCAAAGAAACTTGGTGGCTCTATCTGGGTTGTCAAAGCACAAATCCACGCAGGTGGACGCGGTCTTGGCGGTGGCGTAAAACTCGCACGTAGTTTAGACGAAGTCAAAACACTTGCAAATGAAATTCTTGGTATGACCTTGGTCACTCACCAAACTGGACCTGCGGGCAAACTGGTTCAGAAAGTTTACATTGAAGAGGGTGCTGATATCGCTGATGAGCTTTACCTTGGCGTTGTCCTTGATCGTGCTCGTGAAATGCCAGTTATTATGGCATCACGTGAAGGCGGTATGGAGATCGAAAAAGTAGCAGCTTCCTCTCCTGAAAAAATCATCAAAGTTGCTGTGGATCCATTTATTGGATTTCAAGCCTTTCATGGTAGAGAACTTGCTTACGGATTAGGTCTTGCACCAGAAGAGATTAGCAGTTTTATTAAATTTGCAGCAGCATTGTATAAAGTCTATATGGAAAATGACGCAGAGATGATCGAAATCAACCCTTTGGTAAAAACCAAAAGTGGAGCATTTATAGCACTTGATGGCAAAATGGGCTTTGATGACAACTCACTGTTTCGTCACCCAGAGATCGAAGCAATGCGCGATGAGAGTGAAGAAAACCCAATTGAGCGTGAAGCTTCAGGCTTTGGCTTAAGCTATGTCAAACTTGATGGCAATGTTGGCTGTATGGTCAATGGTGCTGGTCTTGCAATGGGTACAATGGATACAATTAACTATGTAGGTGGAACTCCTGCAAACTTCTTAGACGTTGGTGGTTCAGCTAATGCTCAAACCGTTGCTAAAGGCTTTGAGATTATCCTCAAAGATCCAAACGTCAAATCAATCTTTGTAAATATCTTTGGTGGAATTGTTCGCTGTGATCGTATAGCAAATGGTATTTTGGAAGCGACAAAGCTTGTCGATGTTCATGTCCCCGTAATCGTTCGTCTTGATGGCACCAATGCTAAAGAGGCCGCCGAAATTCTAAAAAATGCCAATATTAAAAATATTATTACTGCAAGTGATCTCAATGATGGCGCGATTAAAGCCGTTGCTGCTGCTAAAGGAAACTAATTATGAGCATATTGATTAACAAAAATACAAAAGTCATCGTTCAAGGGTTTACGGGCAAAGAGGGTAGTTTTCATGCTGAACAATGTTTGGCGTATGGTACAAAAATCGTTGGTGGTGTTACTCCTGGAAAAGGCGGCACAACGCATCTTGGACAACCCGTATTTAATACGGTTCGTGAAGCTGTTGCAGCAACAGGTGCAACCGTGAGTATGGTTTTTGTTCCACCTGCTTTTGTTGGTGATGCTGTTTTAGAAGCGGCTGACGCTGGCATTGAACTTTCTGTTATTATTACAGAGGGCTCTCCGGTACGTGATATGCAAAGAGCAAAAGCGTATGCGACTAAAAAAGGTATGAAAACCATTGGACCAAACTGCCCAGGTATTATCACCGCTGAAGAGTGTAAAATCGGCATTATGCCAGGTGTTATTTTCAAAAAAGGCAATATCGGCTTGATCAGTAAATCAGGTACATTGACCTATGAAGGTGCGAACCAAGTCTGTAATGAAGGCTTTGGTATTACAACAGCGGTTGGTATTGGTGGCGATCCTATCATTGGTCTTTCATACTTACAACTTCTTCCTTTATTTGAAGCAGATCCAGAGACAGAAGCGATCGTAATGATTGGTGAAATTGGTGGAGATCTTGAAATTCAAGCGGCAGCGTTTATAAAAGAACACATTAAAAAACCAGTCGTTGCATTTATCGCAGGTCAAAGTGCGCCGAAGGGCAAACGTATGGGACATGCAGGTGCAATTATTAGCGGAAGTGCAGGAACTGCTGCTGAAAAAATGGAAGCGCTTACAAAAGCGGGTGTTCATGTTGTAAAATCACCTGCTGAAATAGGTAAAAAAATCGCAGAGGTTTTGAAAAAGTAATAAATTAAGTCTGCTAGATGTTATAGTAGTGTACAATCTAGCAGTTTATTTTGGTTAACATTGAGTAAAAAGAGCTAAGAAAAGGAGAATGAAGGATGGGTTTAATCACCGCTCCAAGTAATACACCGGTATGGGTTAACGTCTCTAGGTGTAAAGCTTGTGATATTTGTGTCAGTATGTGTCCAGCAGGTGTCTTAGGTATGGTTCAAGCACCAAATTCGACATTAGGATCTATGATAGAGGTTGTTGTTCCAGAGGCCTGTATTGGATGTAGGGATTGTGAATTGCATTGTCCTGATTTTGCTATTTACGTAGCAGATAAAAGTGAATTTAAATTTGCGAAACTTTCAGAAACTTCTAAAGAGAGAGCTGAAAAAGTGAAACAAAATAAATTTAAAAAACTGAGCGCATAAGGATCATTGATGGCAAGAGAAGTAATATCAAGCGGCAATGCCTTAGTAGCAAAAGCGGCAGTTGAGTGTGGATGTAAATTTTTTGGAGGGTATCCTATTACGCCTTCAAGTGAAATTGCAGAGGATTTAAGCAAACTCCTTCCAAAATTTGGTGGTAAATTTATCCAAATGGAAGATGAAATCGCAGGTATCTGTGTAGCGCTTGGTGCTTCTATGAGCGGAACTAAGTCTATGACCGCTTCATCAGGTCCTGGAATTTCACTCAAATCTGAGCAAATTGGTTACAGCTTCATCACAGAAGTTCCTTTGGTAATCGTCAACGTTATGCGTGGTGGTCCTTCAACGGGTCTTCCAACACGTGTTTCTCAAGCAGACATTGGTCAAGCAAAATACCCAACACACGGCGATTTTGCCTCTATTTCACTCTGCCCAGGCAGTCTTGAAGAAGCTTACACTGAGACTATCAGAGCGTTTAACATCGCTGAAAAATATATGACACCTGTTTTTGTTCTTTTAGATGAGACACTTGGGCACATGCACGGAAAAGCGATTCTTCCTGATCTTGCAGAGATTGAGAAGAGCGTTGTAAAGCGTGCTGAGTTTACAGGCGACCCTAAAGATTATAAACCTTACGCAGCTGCTCCAACAGAGCCAGCGGTACTGAACCCTTTCTTTAAAGGCTATCACTACCATGTAACGGGGCTTCATCATGGGGACATGGGGTTCCCAACGGAAGATGGTGCTGCATGTGAATATAACATTGAACGTTTAATGAATAAAATCAATAAAAAAACAGATGATCTTGTACATTACGAAGAGTTTATGCTTGATGATGCTGAAGTCTGTATTATCGCTTATGGTAGTATCAGTCGTGGTGCGAAAGAAGCGGTTATGAAACTTCGAAATGATGGCATTAAAGCGGGTCTTTTTAGACCAATTACGTTGTGGCCAAGCCCTGTTGCAAAATTTCAAGAGATTGGCAAGAAATTTAAGAAAATCATGGTAACAGAGCTTAATATGGGACAGTACTTGGAAGAAATTCAGCGTGTTATGAAACGAGATGATTTCGCAACATTGCACAAAGCAAACGGTCGTCCAATCGCTCCATTAGAAATGGTTGCTAAAGTTAAGGAGATGATGTAATGGCATTTAATTACGATAAATATCTACGTGTAGATAAAATGCCAACCTTATGGTGTTGGGGTTGTGGTGATGGTGTTATCTTAAAATCTGTTATTCGTGCTATCGATTCGATGGGTTGGGATATGAATGATGTATGTGTTGTTTCAGGTATCGGTTGTAGTGGACGTTTTAGTTCGTACATTGACTGTAACACAGTACATACAACACATGGTCGTGCGATTGCTTATGCAACAGGCATCAAGCTTGCAAACCCTGAAAAACATGTCATTGTCGTCACAGGTGATGGTGATGGTTTAGCAATTGGTGGTAATCATACCATTCATGGCTGTAGAAGAAACATTGATCTTAACCATATTTTGATCAACAACTTTATCTATGGCTTGACCAACTCTCAAACCAGCCCAACAACTCCTCAAGGGTTTTGGACAGCAACAGCTAATTACGGTAACGTTGATCCTACCTTCGATGCAGCGCGCCTTGCAGATGCTGCAGGCGCTACGTTTGTTGCTCGTGAGTCTGTACTTGATCCTCAAAAATTGGAAAAGATGTTTGTAGCAGGTTTTTCTCATAAAGGTTACTCATTCTTTGATGTATTCTCTAACTGCCACATTAACCTTGGACGTAAAAACAAAATGGGCGAAGCGGTACAAAATCTTGAATGGATTGAAGGTCGCATTGTTGGTAAGAAGAAGTTTGACCTTTTAAGTGACGAAGAACGTGTGGGTAAATTCCCAACTGGCATCCTCAAACAAGAAGAGGGCAAACTCGAATACTGTGACGCGTATGACAAAGTCATTTACGCAGCACAAAATAAAACAACCGTACAGCTATAAGGAGCCCTTGATGAGAAGACAATTACGTTTCGTAGGTGTAGGTGGTCAGGGTGTTATCTTGGCGGGTGAGATTTTAGCGGTTGCGAAGATCAAAGAGGGCGGTTATGGTGTCAAAGCATCTACCTATACCTCTCAAGTACGTGGTGGACCAACAAAAGTTGACATTTTACTTGATGAGAGTGAGATCCTTTTCCCTTACGCCAATGAGGGGGAGATTGAGTTTATGATCGCTACAGCGCAAGTAAGCTTTAATCAATTCAAAAATGGTGTAAAACCAGATGGCATCATCGTTGTTGAACCAAACTTGGTTACGGTAAACGAAGAAGATCGTAAAAAATGGAAGATCATCGAGATTCCACTTATTACCATTGCTAAAGAAGAAGTTGGAAATGTTATTACTCAGTCTGTTGTTGCTTTGGCGATTACTGTTGAGATGACACATGTTCTAGCACACGATTTAGTCCGCGATGTCATGCTTTCTAAAGTACCAGAAAAAGTTCACGCTGACAATATTAAAGCCTATGAACTTGGTATAAAATACGCTAAAGAAGCGCTTGCTAAACTTTAATAATTGAGTTATTGATCGTCAGGTTTATAAGCCTGACGATCAGTAAATTTTCTTCTACTTCTACTTCTACTTTACATGTAAAGCATTTTTAAAAAAATAACCACACTAGTAAAACTACTCCAAAGCCAAGATTGAACCAACTTACGCCATCTTCAAAGAGTTTGATTAAGATTTCATAGTTGTAACGCTCTATGGTTTCAGGGTGCATTGCCAAGCCATTTTGTGCGTATTGAACAATGTCAATTGAATAGAAATAAGCAACAATTTCAGGTGCAATAAAAAAGAAGATAACGCCTAAAATTCCCCAAAATGATTTCTCAGGTTTCATGTCTGTAAGTATTTTTTTAGTGGCAGGATGGCGTGCTATTTTTTGGAGTTTATCTCTCACTATGAACCTTTTGGGATGTTTAAATGTGGAGCGGGTGACGGGAATCGAACCCGCTACTTTCAGCTTGGGAAGCTAACACTCTACCAATGAGTTACACCCGCATTTTAAAGCAGGCATTATAGCACATCAAAATGGTTTACACTTTTACATGTAAAAAAATTATCTTTAAAGAGGGATATAATGTAGTCAAGGTGAAATACAAAGGAGCGAAGATGGCACATGAACTAAATCTCAAAAAAGCATTGGCGCAACAGCAAAATGAAATCGATGATTTTACGATATACAGTATGCTTTCTGTATCTGATAAATACGAGGCAAATAAACTTATATTTCACAAGATTTCAGAGGAAGAGAAAGGTCACTATACCTATCTACTCTCTTTTACCAAACAAGAACTCAAGCCTCGCGCTCATGTCGTTTTTTTCTATCTTTTGCTTTCCAAAATTGTTGGTATCTCTTTTACACTCAAATTTTTGGAGAGACGTGAAGAAGATGCAAAACAATTTTACAAAGAGCTTATTGCGATCGATGATAAGGCAAACGCCATTTACGAGCAAGAAATTAACCATGAAATAGAACTCATCGATATGCTTCACGATAAAAAACTTCTCTATGCTGGTGCAATTGTTTTGGGTATGAACGATGCCTTGGTGGAACTTACGGGAACGCTGAGTGGTATTGCTTTAGCCTTTGACAAAAGTGTTGTGGTAGGTATTACTGGTTTGATTATGGGTATAGCAGCAGCACTTTCGATGGCAGGGTCAGCTTATTTGGAGTCTAAAGAAAACATAGGTGCTGAGATAAAACCGATGACATATGCCCTTTATACAGGCGTTTCGTATATTTTGACGACGGCTATTTTGGTAGCACCATTCTTTATATGTGAGAAAATTTCTGTAGCGATTATTTGGATGTTTTTTGGTGCCGTACTGATAATTGGGTTATACAATTTTTACATTTCTGTGGCAAAGGATTTGCCATTTTGGAAACGTGTGCGTGAGATGTCCTACATAACCTTTGGTGTCGCGTTAATCTCTTTTGGCATAGGCTATGTGGTCAAGCACTATTTTGGCATCGAAATATAAGATCAATAATAGAATTTTGATGTAATTTAAAAAGCGATATTTCTTTCAAACCTCCCTGTGCCATAATGATTTATATAATACAAAGGAGTCATTATGGATTATAGAATCGAAAAAGACACTATGGGCGAGATCAAAGTTCCCAATGAGCGTTACTGGGGTGCTCAAACTGAGCGCAGTTTGGAAAATTTTAAAATCGGCACAGAAAAGATGCCAAAAGAGCTTATTCGCGCCTTTGCACTTCTAAAGCGTTCCTTAGCATCTGTCAATCAAAAACTAAACAAACTCGATGCCAAAAAAGCAAACGCTATCATCCAAGCATGCGATGAAATTCTTGCTGGAAAATTTGATGGCGAATTTCCTCTCGCCATTTGGCAAACCGGCAGTGGTACACAGACCAATATGAACTTAAATGAAGTCATCGCCAATCGCGCAACGGAGATATTAGGGGGCGATTTTAGAAAAGAGAAGCTCATTCATCCCAACGATCATGTCAATATGTCTCAAAGCTCGAACGATACATTTCCAACAGCCATGCACATTGCCAGTGTGATCGAAATCGAAGAGCAACTGCTTCCATCCCTTGAAAAGCTCAAAGAGACACTGGAAAGCAAAGAAAAAGAGTTTGCTGGCATCATCAAAATAGGTCGTACACACTTGCAAGATGCGACACCACTTACCTTGGGACAGGAATTTAGTGGGTATCGCAGTATGTTGGAGCACTCCTCTTCACATATACTCCAAGCACTTGAATCTTTACGCGAACTTGCCATCGGTGGAACGGCTGTGGGAACGGGCATCAATGCCCATCCAAAACTGAGTGAATTTGTCAGTGAAGAGCTTACAAAACTGACAGGTAAAACCTTTGTCTCGTCTCCAAATAAATTTCATGCCTTAACCTCACACGATGCACTTGTATTTGCGAGTGGGGCAAACAAAGGTTTAGCGGCAAACTTGATGAAAATAGCCAATGACATCAGATGGCTCGCTTCGGGTCCACGTTGTGGTATTGGTGAGCTAAACATTCCTGAGAATGAACCGGGAAGCTCCATCATGCCAGGCAAGGTCAATCCAACCCAAGCTGAAGCAGTTACGATGGTTGCATGCCAAGTGTTTGGCTCAGACACAGCGATAGCATTTGGTGCAAGTCAAGGTAACTTTGAGCTCAATGTCTTTAAACCTGTCATCATTCTTAACTTTTTACAGCAAGTTAGGTTACTTGCAGATGTCATGGAGTCGTTTCGTATTCATTGTGTGGAGGGCATTGAAGCCAATAGTGAAAAGATCGCTCATAACCTTAAAAACTCGTTGATGCTGGTCACAGCACTCAATCCTCACATTGGGTACGAAAATGCAGCCAAGGTGGCAAAGCTCGCGCACAAAGAGCATCTAAGTCTCAAAGAAGCATGCGTCAAGCTTTCGCTTTTAACGCCTGAGGAGTTTGACCGTTATGTTATACCCTCAGAGATGATTCATCCTAAAGAGTAAAAATCTTAGCGTAGCGACTGAGTTATGTTGTCGCTACGCTTTACATGTCACGTTTTTGTGACTATGGTATGACTCTTGCATAAACTCCTAAAAATATTCAAGGAGTCCTCTTGGAAACAATCGTTAAAGGTGTCAGTAAAGTTTTACAGAAAAATGAGCGAAAAATCGGTTCAGAAGCTCCTGCTATCAGCCTTACCATGTTAAATGGCGAAAGCAAAGTCATTGGTATGTTGGCAACCAAAGTGCAAGTGATGATTACGTTGCCATTTCACAACTCCCTTAGTATGGAACTCTCTAATATCATTAAAACGTATCAAGATCAAGCGTTTATTTATACCATTAGCGCTCAAATGCTAGATCAAACGACCAATCCTACCTGTAGTTCGACGGATTTTGAAGAACTCGCAAAGAAATTTGGGGTTTATATTGACGAAACATTGTGTGCAAAGGCTATCTTCATCATCAACAAAGATGGGCAATTTGTTTACAAAGAGATCACGCGTGATGTCGAAGATGCGTTCGATCTTGAAATGTTTGAAACAAAACTGGATGAAGCGATCCATTTTAAGAAAAAAGGGCATGTGCATGAAAATTGGATGGGTGCTTGATAATCACCCTTTTTACATGTAAAGATTTCAGTCTTTTTGCGAGAGTGCTTTTTTCTCAAAAACACTCCAACCGCATTCTAACCACAGCCGTGCAGTTTGGTTAAAGAGTTCGCTGTGCAGTGTTGCCACTTTCGCTCTCGTTGAAGCTAAGTTTGCGATGGCACGGCTGAGTTCGTCGGCACTGATGAGTTGGTTGTCAAAGCGACCTTGCGTAAGATGGGTGTATGATTCGCTGGCTTTGGCTTCAAGTTTGGCACTTTGCAATTGAGCTTCGAGGGTTTTGATCTCTAATTGAGTGTTTTCCACCTCTAAACTCACTTGTTGTTTGTACTCTTCAAGATTGAAAAAAGCGGACATTTTGGAAGCACGTGCCGCATCGATGTTGTGTGCATCTGTGTAGCCGTTAAACAGATTCCATGAAGCACTTATCCCCACATAGCTTTTATCGGCATTGGTGTAACCATCGCCATTGAGCTCAAGTGAGTCACCTTGTCGTTTTAAAACGCCTACCATGGCAAGTGAGGGGTAGTTTTTGCTTTTGGCTAACTCCACACTGCTTTGCGCTACATCTATCGCTTTTGTCATTACATGTAAATCTTCGCGCTCATTTAAAGCGATCTCTTTGGCTTCATGAATACTTGGAATTTCAAAAGCTTTGAGAGCGTTTGATTGAACGGTTTCAATTTTGGTATTGAGTATAAACGAGAGCTGGTTTAGCAGTTGCTTTTTTTGATTTTTATGGTGAAGCAGTTGCGCTTCAATGTCATACTTTTTCGCTTCAATGGCGTAGAGTTCGCTTTGTGCTAACAGCCCATTGTCATAAAAACCTTTGGCTTTTTTATAGGATTGGTTGATGGCAAGCTCTGAGCTTAAAAGTGCCTCAATGACTTTTTCTTCCGCAATGATAGTACTGAAAAGTTGGGTGACGTGCATGGCAAGATTGCGTTTGAGATTGGTTACTTTTAGGGTTGCTTGCTCACTTTCGAATTTGGCTTTATCGATGGCGGCTGAGATGGCAAACCCTGTAAAAAGTGGATAGCTTAAAACCAGTGCGCCTTCAAGATGTTGCCTTGTTCCAACATCGGCTTTGGTGAGCGGAAAAGAGGGAAGGTGCAATGTCATGTTTGGAATTTCGTTAAATTCAATGGCACTCAGGGTCGCATCAAGTGAAGGAAGGTTTTTACCCTGCGCTGCAAGGTAGAGTGACTGGGATGCACCCTCAAGTTCTTTAGCGCTTTTATAGCTATTGCTTTTTTCCAACAAATTTAAAAGTTCCGTGTAAGTTTGTGCATTTAAACATAAAGGCAGTAAAAACAGAAGTAAACGTCGCATGAACCGTCCTTGCGAAACATCATGATTGTGATGTTAATAGTATTGCTTATCCTATTAATTCACTCTTAATTAGGTGAAAATATAAGAAATTAGTTATATAATAGTTTTCTCTTCATCCAAGGAGCGTGAATGTTGGAAAAAATCAAACAGTATCGTTTAGGTGTGGCTATCTTAGCCTTGGTTTTAATAGCTTCAGGACTCATCGTCAATAAACTCATAGCTCCCAAACTTGCCGAAAATCTCGTTCAAGGCTCAGGTCGGATGGATGGCGATTTGGTCAATCTCAACGCCAAGTATGCGGGACGTATTGCTGCTTTAAACATTCATGAGGGACAACACGTTTCAGTAGGGCAAAGCATCGCCGTTCTTGCAAGCCCTGAGTATGAAGCGCAAAAGGCACAGATCGAAGCCCAAATCAATGCCAGAGCACAGGAACTTAGTGCGAAAGAGACAGAGCTAGAGATTGCTTCTAAAACAATTCCTGAAACACTTTCAAAAGCCAAAGCAAATTTTTCCATCAAACAACATCAACGCGATGAACTCGATAAAAATATCGCTTCACAAACCAGTGTCCTTGCACAAGATAAACGCGATTTAGAGCGCATGAAAAACTTGTATGATCAAAATCTCATTGAAAAACGCCAAGTCGAAACGGCAGCGTTAAAACACCAAACCAGTGGCAATTTTCTTTCAAGCTTACACCAAAAACGTGAACAACTTAGCCTTGCTATTAATGTTGCAAACAGCGAACTGATCGAAGCAACGGCACATCAAAAAACCTTACATGTAATGTCTCAAGGACTCGAAGCTTTGCGATCATCTCTCAAAGCCTTAGAAGCTTCCAAAACACAGATCGAAGCGGTTTTAAATGAGATGACACTGCGCTCTTCCATTGATGGTGTTGTTGTGGAAAAAATAGCCAATCAAGGCGAAGTCATAGGGACAGGAAGTGTTGTGGCAACCTTGCTTGATCCAAACTCACTTTACCTTAAAATCTTTGTCGACACCAAACAAAATGGCAATCTCCACGTAGGCAATGACGCGGTCATTTTTTTAGATGGAAAACCCAATGAGCCCATCCCTGCAAAAGTTGTGCGCATCGAACAAAAAGCAGAATTTACACCCAAAGAGGTAAGCGTTCCGAGTGATCGTATTCAGAGAGTTTTTGCTTTACATGTAAAGCCACTTTCTCCTCAGCCAACCCTGAAACTGGGCATTCCTGCTGTGGGCGTTGTCTCAATGGACGGCAAAGGTCTGCCGAAGAGTTTAAACAACGTTCCTGAATGAGCAAATCATGGAATTGAACGTTGAGAATGTCCGTGTTTACCATAAAAAAAGCCTTGGCATTGCTGGGGCGAGTTTATCGGCAAATGAGGGCGAAATCATCGGTTTTATTGGCGCAGATGGTGCGGGAAAAAGCTCGCTCATTCATGCTATAGCAGGCGTCATTCCTTTTGAGGGTAATGTTACGTTTAATGGTTTGACGTACCATTCACCCAAAGAGGCAGAACCGCTTAAACCTTCCATCGGATTGATGCCTCAGGGCATTGGTTTGGTACTTTACGATCTCCTTACCGTCGATGAACATTTACGTTTTTTTGCCAATATTCACAACATCAAACAAGATGCCACGTTTGAAGCGTACAAACTTCGCCTCTTAAAAATGGCAGGGCTGGATGCGTTTCAAGACCGCCAAGCGGGAAAGCTGAGTGGCGGCATGATGCAAAAGCTCTCGCTTATCTGCACGCTGCTACACCGTCCTAAACTTTTACTGTTGGATGAGCCTACCACGGGTGTTGACCCGCTGAGTCGCATTGAGCTGTGGGAAATCCTCGATGAAATTCGAAAATCTGAAGGGACAATTTCGATCATCAGCACCGCATACATGCAAGAGGCTGCAAAGATGGATAAAATCTTACTCTTTGATGAACAGGAGATCATCGCGCAAGGCACTTCAAGCGAACTGATAGACTCTATTCGTGCCATGAGCTATGTCGAAGGAATTAAAACGCAAGAGCCGTGTATTCGCACGCTTCATGCGACCTATTGCCTTTCGCCTTTAGAAGCGGAACACACAGAACCAAGCCTTGAAGCGCTCTTTTTTGTCAATGCCCTTCAAAAAGGCAAAAAAATGCCACTCATTGAGATTACCAATAAAGAGAAAACCATTGAATTGCCCGATGTCGTCATGGAAGCCAAAGGGCTCACCAAGGTTTTTGGTAGTTTCACTGCAAATGAAAATGTCGATATGACACTACACAAAGGCGAGATTTTAGGGCTTTTAGGAGCAAATGGTGCAGGTAAAACAACATTTATTAAGATGCTTTTGGGACTTTATCCTATCGATGGAGGCGAATTGACACTGCTTGGAAAGTCGATTCAAACGCAAGAAGATCGTCAGGCGCTTAAAGCCAGCATTGGTTATGTGAGTCAGCATTTTGCGCTTTACAATGATATGAGTGTTGAGGAAAATCTACTCTATTTTGCTTCCATGCGAGGTATCGCTATGGATGTTGCGAAAAGCCGTATTGCACGTTATGCCCTAGAATTGGGCTTTGATGAATACCTCAATGCAATGCCTCAAGAGTTACCACTCGGCATCAATCAGCGTTTTTCACTTGCCTCTGCTTTACTGCACGAGCCTGTCATTTTGTTTTTGGATGAGCCAACTTCGGGTGTGGATGCCATCGCACGAGCAAAATTTTGGGAGCTTTTAAAAGCTCTTAAAGAGCGTTGGGAAATTGCCATTTTAATCACGACACACTACATGAGCGAAGCAGAATTTTGTGACCGTGTGGTGTTATTGCGCCAAGGCAAAAAGATCGCCGATCATACTATTGCAGAGTTTTACGCGGAACATCCCAAAGCGCAGAGCTTTGAGGAGATTTTCTTGGAGTATTACCGATGAAACTAGGAGTCGTCAAAGCGTATGTGCTCAAAGAACTTACGGAGATTATAAGATCACGTCTTATCATCATGGTTTATTTGATGCCAACGATGGTGTTGGTTCTCTTTGGCTATGGCATCCGCATGGAAGTCACAGGAGCACGCACGCTTATTATTGATAACGACCAGAGCCACTATTCGCAGCTTCTTTTGAGCAAGTTTGAACACTCCAAATACTTTGACGTTACCATCGAAAAACAAGATGAAGCCAAAGCACTCGATAAAATCCATCAAGCCAAAAGCGACATACTCATCATCATTCCAGAAAGTTTTGAAAAGCGGCTTTTGCACGGACAAACGACGCAAATCGGTGTCTTCTTAGATGCTGCATTTCCAACACGAGGCTCGACGATGGAGAGTTATGTCAAAGGTGTAGTCTTAGATGCCGCCAGTCAGATGTTAGAGCGCTTGGGTGGCAATGCCCCAACGATTAGCATTAACCAGCGTACACTTTTTAACCAAGCGATGCGCGATGAAGATGCCATAGTCCCAGGGCTCATCGGGCTTGTCATGCTCATTGCACCGGCTATTTTAGCCGCTCTTCTTATCGTCAAAGAGAAAGAACGAGGTACGATCTTTAACTTTTACGCATCACCTGTTTCCAAAAGCGAGTTCATCGCCGCCAAGCTTATTCCTGTTTTTTTACTGCATTCCATCAATATTTTCATCCTTTTCCTTTGGGCAACGTATCTATTTGAAGTGCCGTTTCGAGGCAGTTTTTTGCTCTATTGGCTTACATCTGAGCTTTACTTGGTGATTAGTCTCTCCATTGGTATGCTTATCTCCATCATCACACGCACGCAAATCGTTGCGGTGGTTTTAACGGTCATTGTTACGATCATTCCAGGGTTTTTATACTCAGGCATTTTGATGCCGATCTCTTCGATGGTGGGTGTTTCACGTTATGAAGCACATATTTTCCCTGTTATGTACTACAACCACATTCTTTACGATGTTTTCTTGGTGGGAGAAGGGCTGGCTTCGTCTAAAACCGTGACGTATATTTTCATCTTGGCGTTGTACGCTTTTAGTATGCTCACCCTTGGCAGTTTCTTGCTTAAAAAGGAGCTAAGATGAAGATCTTTTGGGCGGTTGTGGGAAAAGAGTTACTGAGTTTCATACGCTCGTGGCAGTTAGTCTTTGTTGTCCTTTATGCCTTTAGTTTTGAGGTTTACATCGCAGGCAGTGGCATTGAGCTTAAACCTCGCAATATCGCTGTTGGCTATATTGATGCAAGTGGAGGAGGGCTGAGTCAAAAGTTTTTGAGTTACTTCCATGCCCCTGAGTTTTTAGAGCCTATTTTATTTGAGTCGCAAGAAAAACTCTCTCAAGCGGTGTTTGATAAAGAGATCATGGTAGGCTTAGTGTTTGATGATACTTTTGAGCAAAATTTTCGTAAAAATCACCATACCACTTTGCATGTTTTACTCGATGCGACAGCGGCTTCACAAGCGTTTACAGCACTCAGTTACCTGCAAAACATAGCGATCAATTTTACAGCACGCACTTTTCCAGTTGAACTCGTAACACATAAACTCTTTAACGAAAATGCGGACAACCATACCTTTATGGCGTTGACGGAATTGCTCTCCATTGTAACGCTTTTATCGGTCATCTTAACCGCGGTTGTGTTTGTGAAAGAGAAAGAAGAGGGTACTTGGGACATTATGCTTTTGATGCCTGTGAATGCTAAGATTATTATTTTAGCTAAGTCTTTTTCTCAGGTGATTATCGTGATGGTGGGTATTGTTATCTCGGTGGGATTTGTGATATTTGGTGTTTTTGACACGCCCATTAATGGCTCGTTTTTCGCTTTTTTATTGCTGAGTTTTCTTTATGCCTTCACGGGGGCTGGCATTGGGCTTTTCATCGCTGCGATTGCCAAAGATGTGATGCAAGTGGCTCAACTTTCCATCGTCATCATGTTACCGCTCATCTTTCTCAGTGGTGCATGGACACCGATTTACGCGATGCATCCATGGTTGCAGACGTTTTCACTGATCTCACCACTGCGCTATTACATCGAAGGAACAGAGAGTATTTTCTTTCGTGGAACGCCATTTTTAGAGCTTTATCCCTATTTCTTAGGGGTGACATTGGTGGGGAGTGTTGTGTATGCGATAGGATTTCGCAAAATTGGGCGGTTGTTTTAACCGCTCAATTTTTTTACATGTAAAGGTTAGTGTAAAAAGTTTTTAATGCCAGTAAAGATGAGTTGCGCAGAAAGTGCTGCCAAGACAAGACCCGTGACTTTACTAAAAACAACAAGTCCCGTACGACCGATGAGTCTTTCAATATGACCTGAAAGATACAGCAACAAGCCAATACTAAAAATAGCCGATAAAAGCGCGCTAGACCCCAAAAGCAAGTCTTCAACACTGTTCATATCAGCACCCATGACCATAAGCGCACCCACGGTTCCAGGTCCTACCGTGACAGGAATCGCCAAAGGAACAACGGCATGTTTTAAGATGTCTGTTTTGCAGGTAGGTTCCGCGTTGATGTCTTTTTGCACCAAATCAACAGCGGTTAAAAAAAGAAGTGCCCCAGCACCAATACGAAAGGCATCAAGGGTAATGCCAAAAAGTTCAAAAATGTATTTTCCAAAAAAGAGAATAATCAGACACGTGATCGAAATTGCTAAAGTTACTTTAATCGCAAGGCGCTTTTTATCGCTCTCCTCAATACCTTTGGTCATCGACAAAAAGATGGTTGTGACAAAAAATGGTGTCATAATAAAAAAGAATTTAACATAAATCGCAAAAAAAGCAGAGAGGTGAATCATCGTATAAGCTCCTTAAAAAGAGTTGGCATTATAGCACTTTTTCAGTTCCTCTTTGGCAGAATGGAGGGATGAAAAAAGAGATACTTTACCTAACCGAATATTTAGCCAAAAGTGAAAACGATGATGCGAGTGCTTTTTATGACCTATTGGTGCAAAATCTTACTTCCTTAGAGCTTTACACGCCTACTAAGTTTACACAAGCACAGATTGGCTCTTTGATGTCCCGACAAGGGTTTTGTGCTCCTTCTGGTTTTGTTGAAGGGCTCAAAGCACTAGATGCTGCTTTTGAAAAAGCTCTGCCCAAACCACTGCACGAAGCTAAAAAAAGCCTTTTCATGACACTTTTAAGCGTCAATTTCCCCAAAAAGAAAGGGTTTTTGAACGTTTCCTTAGACCTTTTCCTTTCGCAACTTGAACCTGTGGAAAAAAGCATCTATGAAAATCTTTTAGCCTATGTTGCTGGGCTCAATCGCGCCCTTGCACTCTTTTTTGTCTTGGGCAAAGAGGATGCACAAAATTTTACACCCGAGTGTCTAGTTGCTTTTGGAGAATCTTTACATGTAAAGCTTTTGGACTTTTTGTTGAACGAAGAAGAAAAAGCTTTGCTGAGCCAAGGACTTAAAGAGTTGCTTGGGGTTTACCTTAGCCTTTATGGAAAGTATCTTTACATGTAAAAAGGATTTTAGATGCAAGAAGATGAAAAAGAGCTCAGTTGCGCTGAGTGTGGAACGCTGAACTGCCATAAACACGAAAGCCGTTATCCTAAGTTTTGTCTCACCACAAATGTCGATGAAGCAATGCTTGAAGAGTCTCTTGAGTGCTATAAAGACGAAGAGGGGATTGATCGTAAAATTGCCATGGCGGCGGCTGACATTGAGGGTAAATACTATGGGCAACTAACACGTGTCGAAGAGATACTTGCCTTTGCAAGACGCATTGATGCTAAAAAGATTGGCATTGCATCCTGTGTGGGATTAGCGGCTGAGTCAAAAATCTTTGCAGAAATTCTCAAAGTCAACGGTTTTGATGTTTTTATGGCAATCTGCAAAGTAGGTTCTCGCGATAAGTGTGAAATAGGACTCAAAGAAGAGCAAAAAATCCGTCCCAATACGTTTGAGCCAATGTGCAATCCTGTGCTTCAAGCCAAGTACCTAAACAAAGCCAAGACCGATCTCAATGTCATTATGGGCTTGTGTGTGGGGCATGATTCATTGTTTATCAAATACGCCAAAGCGACGACAACCTATCTGGTTGTCAAAGATCGTGTTTTAGGACACAATCCTGTTGTGGCACTCTACACGACAGGTTCTTATTACAAGAAACTTTTAACGCCAAAAGAGTACTAAACTCTTTACATGTAAAAATGAGAGTACCAAAAATGGGTACTCTCATTACGTAATATCTGCCAAAAGTTTTGCAAAATAACGCGATTTGATCTGCTCACTTGCCATGATCTGTTTGATGGGTGGAAGTTTAAGTAGCACGCCTAAAATTGCCGCCATTGCGCGGTGATTCCAAAGGGCTTGGTTATCGAAAATAAGATCTTGAAGTTTTCCTCGCTCTATTGCCATCATCACCGTTTTATGCGCTGAATTTACGGGAGTAATGATCCGTTTAGCGCGTTCTTTTAAAGAGATGACTTTATCTTTGCATGCAGTGACACAAACTCCACATCCAAGACACCTACCCTCATCAAGCATCGCTTTTAGTTTTTTTGGCTTTTGCGGATCGTGAGCCGAAACCATAGAAATAGCCTCGACGGGACACGCTTGAGCACATTTACTACAGCCATGACATGTAAGATCAATTTCGGGTAAAAAGTTGGTGGTTTCTACAGGATTTAAAAAGGCAAAGCGACGTGCGGCAGTGAGTGCTTCGCAACAACAGCTGCAACAGTTGCAGATAAAATTGACCCCACTTTGTGCATTTTCGCCAAATTGTACGAGTTTATGCTCCCTTGCTTTTTCTAAAAGTTCTAACCCTTCACTTTTCTCCACCAGTCTTGTATAGCCATGCTTGGAGAGTGAGTGTGCGGTATTGCCAAACGTCATACAAATTTCTAGCGGAGCATCGCAAGCCGTACCAAGATGCTGTTTTTTATGACGACAATAACACAGTCCTACACCCATGTATTTGGAACTTTCAATAATATGCGAAGCACGTTCATAATCAAGCACGTACAGACTGTTTTGAGCTTTAAGAGCATTTTCATTGACAAAGGCACGACCGGGTTTGGTCTCCCCCGTAAAGAGTGTTTTGATGAACTCTTCTTCGACACTGAGGTATTGGTAAAAAAGCTCTGAGATTAATTTTTGATCCACATGTCCGCCTGTTCGCATCAAGCTAAACTCAAAAAAACCAGCCATAGGCGGAGGAAGAACATAGGTGGAGCTTCCCTCTTGTTCAATGTCGATAAGAAGGGCTTTTGAACAGAGTATATCGAGCATCTTTTGAGCTTCCAAAAGAGTTACTTTCCAGTTTTGTGCGGCAGTTTCTGCTTTAAAAGGTTTGATGGGAAGTAAAGAGACCAGCTCGGCTTCTTTAGGTGTAAAAAGAAGGCTTAAAATATCATAGAGGGTTTGTGAAGGAGGCGCACCTAAAGGAAAGCGGTTGAGCCGTTCTATCAGATGCGTGTAGCCTTCTCTTGAAGTAAGGTGTGACATGCGATCATCTCCTTTAAAAAAGGTAGAGAACTTATTTAAAAAAAATACCAAAGGTGCGTGAGCTTTCCGCTGAGGAAAACCCAGTGTTAGCGTAGATTAAGAAGCTTTACTTCAAAAGCGTGTTAAGAGTTCTGTAAAGAACTCTATTTAAATAGAATGCTTCCTAAACGAACCATATTAGAACCACACGCTATAGCAAGCTCAAAATCCCCACTCATCCCCATAGAACAGTATTTTGCCCCATGACCTTGCAGTGATTCGTAAATTTTGTGCGTGGTTTTAAAGCTTTTCTGAATGATGGCAGTATCTTCGCTATGCGCTCCAATGCTCATGACACCTTTAAGTTGAAGATGTTTACATGTAAGCACGATTTGCTCATAAATTTCTACTGCCTCTTCAGGCAGTACACCTGCTTTTTGCTCTTCATACGCACTGTTGATTTGAAGTAAAACATTCATTGTTTTACCTTTTACCTCTAAGCGTTTATCGATCTCTTGGGCAAGTTCTAAAGAGCTTAGTGAGTGCATCAATGAAGGGTCAAGGTCGATGAGCTGATTGATTTTATTGGTTTGTAAACGACCGATAAAATGCCATTCTAGTGGAAGATGAGCGAGTGCATGTACTTTATCACTCATGTCTTGGATTTTATTTTCTCCAAAACAACGTTGACCGACGTTGTACATCGCTTCAATCATTGAGGGATTGGCACTTTTACTCGCCGCTACGATCTTAACAATCAAGTGTTGATCGACACTCAAACGCGCTTTTTCAACGCGTGTTAGAATCTCATCCATAGTAGTTACAAAATTTTTAGTTTCCATTGGTTAACCTATATAGATCATTAAAAATACTCAAAGCCATCAGGCTTAAAAGTAGCAACCATCCAGCGGTTGTCATGGTCGTAAGTACACGCTCATTAGGGGCTTTTTTGGTAAGTAACTCATACGCATTAAACATAATATGTCCGCCATCAAGGGCAGGGATAGGCAATAAATTAAGAACACCAAGGTTGACTGAAATAAGTGCCGTTAATGCAAAAAGTGCTACAAGACCCGCCGCACTCGCTTCGGAAGTGACTTGAACGATAGAGATAATACCACCTAACTCTTTAGGAGAGACAACCCCCTCAACCAATTTTTGAAGACTGGTTAAAATCAGTGTTGTTGATTTAACGGTTTGTTGCCATGCAAATTTTGGAAGTTCACTGATACCATACACCACTTCAATGGTTTTACCACTGGGTGCAATGCCAATCATCTTTTTATGTTTTGTTTCGCCAAACATATTTTGGTATTCATTAACTTTTGGGTTTAGAAGAAAGGTTTGCACAGCGCCTAAACGATCAATTTTGACTTCAAGTTTCTCCGTGCTCTCTTGAATCAGTTGACTGACTTCATCCCATCCTTCAATTAAGACCCCGTTGATCATCACAATGCGGTCATTCTCTTGAAGTCCTGCTTCAAGAGCTGGAGAGTTGGGGCTGATTTGACCAATGATGGGAGCAAATTTAGTGACACCCATAGAGCCAATGGCAAGAAAAAGTAAAAAAGCGAGTAAAAAGTTGGCAAAAGGACCTGCAAAAAGAATGATGATGCGTTTCCATGGTGCTTTGGTATTGTAACTATCCTCGTCATAACTTACTTTGGTTGGATCTCGATCGTCTTGTCCTTTCATCTGGACGTAACCGCCTAGAGGAATGAGGGAGAGGCAATATTCTGTTTTTCCAACCATTTTTGAAAAAACTTTTTTGCCAAATCCAATGCTAAAGACTTCAACATGCACGCCAAAAAAACGAGCCGCTAAAAAGTGTCCTAATTCATGAAAAAAGATAAGAAATGAAAGAACCAGAATGGAGGTAAGTGTTCCCATTAATTGGTTCCTTTTTTAGTGTAACCGATGATGTATTCATAGCCTGAGTACATTGTGAGTGCAACCGCTGCCCATAATAAAAGATTGGCATAAGGCCAGTTCATCATCAAAAAGCCAATAGCTATCATCTGAAGAACTGTTTTAATTTTTCCAGCCATACTCGCAGCAATGTTTTTACCTTCACCCATTGCAGCAACACGAAGCCCTGTAATGAAAAATTCGCGTGTCAGGATGAGAAAAATTGCCCAAGGATTCGCACGATCTATCATCATAAGCCCTAAAAAAGCGGCTAACGTGAGCATTTTATCGGCTAAAGGATCAAGAATGGCGCCTAGTTGTGTCATTTGATTCCAATTGCGTGCAATGTAGCCATCAAAAAAATCAGTGGCACTAGCGATGACAAAAATCAAAGCGGCAAAGTAGTCTAACCAGCTTACATGTAACCCTGCAAAAAGAGGTAAATCACGGTTGATCAAAAGGACAAACATAAGAGGGGCCAACCCTATACGTAAAGAGGCTAGGAGATTAGGAAGGTTCATCATTTAAACGTTGTTCCACCATCAATTAGCATTGTGTGTCCTGTAATCCACGATGCTTTGTCTGAACAGAGAAACAAACAAGCGCCTGCTAGATCTTGTGGCTGACCCATACGACCCAAAGGTGAAAGCTTAGCCGTAATATCACGAACCTCTTCATAATTGGTAAAAGCTCTGAGTGCATCCGTCTCGATTGGACCACCACTGACTGCATTAACACGAATCCCTTTACAGCCAAGTTCTGCTGCTGCGTAACGTACCATTGTTTCAACAGCAGCTTTTGCTGTACCATGACCTGCATAGTTTTCGATATAAACAAGATTGCCTGTAGAAGAAAGAGAGATAATGCTTCCACTACCCACTTTTTCCATACGTTTTGCCGCTTCTTGCGCACCTACAACAAAGGCGTTAACGGTTGCAGTAAAGATATTATTGATGCCACGTGGTTTAAGCTTCATAAACTTGGTATAGCCACCGACCACTGGACGACCAGAGATGATCGCATTAGAGATAAAAAAGTCAACGCGATCAAAATCTTTGTCAATTTCTAAGAAAAGATCTTTATAAGTTTCTGGCTCTAAAATATTGAGAGCGTATGCTCTGGCTTTAATACCGTAATTTTTTTCTAAATCTTTAACTTGCTCTATGGCTAACTCTTCATTGGAGTTATAAGTAAATGCAACATTCACACCCTCACGAGCAAATTCATAAACGATAGCTTGTCCGATACCTCTGGTACCGCCACTAATGACAAGTGTTTTTCCCTTCATTAAAATCCTTTGATTGTATATTTTTTAAGTGTATTTTCAATACGTTTCATATTGTCGTTACTTGGCGCACAGAGTGGTAAACGATACTCCAGTGTTTCAAGTAATCCTGCGATGTACATTGCAGCTTTAATAGGAATAGGGTTACTCTCACAGAAAAGTGTTTTATTGATCTCATACAGTGAGTCATTAATTGCTTTTGCTCCATGGAAATCACCTGCTAAGGCTAAGTGCGTAAGTTCTGAGATTTGATCTGGCAAAATGTTTGATGTTACTGAGATCACACCTGATCCTCCGTTAGAGAGAATAGGGTAGTTAATCGCATCTTCACCGCTAAAAACAGCCAATTTTGGCTGATGAGCGAGCAAATCAACACAACGATCGATGGAGCCTGTTGCTTCTTTGACACCAAAAATATTTGGGCATGCTTCAAAGAGTCTAAAAATAGTATCAGGAAGCAAATCACAGCCTGTACGACCTGGGACATTGTACAAAAGGACTGGAATATCAACAGAACCAGCAATTGCTTTATAGTGCTGAAAAAGACCTTCTTGCGTTGGTTTGTTATAGTATGGCGTAACAGAAAGTATGCCATGTGCACCGTGCGCTTGTGCAAATTTTGCTAAACCAATGGCTTCATGGGTTGCATTGCTTCCTGCTCCTGCAAGGACTTTTACGTCACTCTTTGAGCAGACATCAACGGCAATCTCAATACAACGACGGTGTTCGTCATGATCCAGTGTTGCACTCTCACCCGTTGTACCTACTGGAACAACAACATCAATGCCATTTTTAATCTGTCTTTCTATCAGTTTTGCGTATTGAACTTCATCGAGTTTTCCATTTTTAAATGGTGTAATAAGCGCGGTCATCGCTCCTTGTAACGAGTGGTGCATCTTAATAATCCTTTCTTAGTATCACAGTCGTAGACGATTGTGGGAGTAAATATTTGTTAACTACGTTGATTATATCTTCTTTTTTGAGCTTATTGATGCCCTCTTCATAATTAAGTAATGGGGTGATGTCCCCCTTGGCATAGTAAGAACCAAACAATGTTGCTAGCTCACTCGAACTCTCTAAATTATGAATAAAATCGGCTTTGGTATTGATCTTGATCTTTTCAATTTCTTTATCACTAACGTCACCCTTCTTTAGGCTATCAATAATCTTTAATATTTCTGCTTCAACATTTTCAGCTTTAATCCCTGGGTTACAGACAGCTAAGAACAAAAAGACAGAAGGATCTTTGGCTTCCATGGCATAGCCATAGATTTGGTTGACCAGCTTCTTCTCATCGACCAAAATACGGTGAAGCTTACTGCTTTTACCACTGCTTAAAAGCTCACTTAACGCTGAAAGTGCTACTTGGTCTTCATGGGTAAAGTTAGGGATTTTATAAGCGATTGCTACCATTTCCACTTCACTCTCTTTTTTTATCAACATATGTTTGGCACCATCTTGTTGTGGTTCAATTTGATGATGTGCTGCTGGTATGGGTGTTGTGTTTTTTATATCGCCAAAATATTGCGTAACATTGTTAAAAACTGTCTCAGGCTCAATGTCTCCAGCAACAACAACGATAGCGTTTGCAGGTTGGTAATATTTAGAATGGAAACTACGAATATCTTCGATACTCCAGTTTTTAATATCTTGTATAAAACCTATGGGTGTCCAGTGGTACGGATGATAGGTAAAGGCGTTATTAAAAAGTCTAAAGTACATATACCCAATAGGTGAGTTATCGGTTCTCCAAAGTCTCTCTTCTAAAACAACATTGCGTTCAGGTTGAAACTCTTCATCAGAGAGCTTTAGATTTTGCATAAGTTCTGCAAAAAGTTCCAAAGATTTTGGCAAGTTTTTAGAGGAGCTTTTGATGTAGTAATGCGTATAGTCAAAACCTGTTGAAGCGTTATTTACACCACCAAACCCTTTGACAATCTCATCAAATTCACCTGCTTTTAAGTTCTTTGTGGATTTAAAATTGAGGTGTTCTAGCATGTGTGCTATACCACTTTTACCCATGATTTCATTGCCACTTCCCACTTTATAAAAGATATCTGTGGTAATGACATCACTTTTGTTGTTCATCGGAATAACGACAATTTGAAGGCCATTCTCCAATGTTTTGGTAAAGTGTGCTGGAAGAGAATTAGCCATCAATGCTCCTAAAAATATTAAAAATAGTACTAAATGTTTCATCTGTTATCATCTCCTATCGCTTCCGATCACTTCACTGATGTGGGTAAATCCATCTTTGTCCATACGTTCTAAAATACCAAGATTAATAGAGCGGTTGAGGGATGGTCCTTTAAAAATAAACGCTGTATAGACTTGAATCAAACTAGCCCCTGCTTTGAGTCTTCGGTATGCCTCGTCGGCTGAGTCAATTCCACCTACTGAAATGAGCGTTGTTTTGCCATAAAACTCTTTGGCTAATGCTTCGAACATCGCAAAACATTTCTCGGTAAGGACTTTACCACTAATTCCACCAAAATCTTTTGCATTAGGTAGAAGTGAATAATCAATGGTTGTATTCGTAGCCACAATACCAGATGCTCCGTTTTCAAGTGCAGAGGAGCAGATATTAAGAGCATCAGATACTGCTAAATCAGGCGCAATTTTAAGGAGTACGGGTTTACATGTAAGCTCTTTCGCCATGACAAAAAGCTCTTTAATAAAGTGTTCGTTTTGCAAATCTCTAAGACCTGGTGTGTTAGGTGAAGAGATGTTGATGACCAAATAATCGCTCAAATCTTTAAAACGTTTAATCAGTTTTTCATAGTCTTTAAGGGCATTTTCTGCCGATGTGACTTTGTTTTTACCAATGTTTGCCCCAAGCGGTGTTGCAAAAGGGTAAAGTGCTTCTAAGCGTTTCCCGACTTTATACATGCCTTCATTGTTAAAGCCCATAGCATTTTGGATACTCTCTTGTTCTGGAAAGCGAAAACAACGTGGTTTTGCATTGCCGCTTTGTGGCTCAGGCGTAATCGTGCCATACTCTATATGTCCAAAGCCAAGGGCAGTGAGCATTTTAATCATAGTGGCATTTTTATCAAAACCAGCTCCAAGACCTAATGGATTATGAAAGGTTTTTCCAAAAAGCTCTTGTTCAAGACGTTTATCGTGGATAAAAAACTGTTCTGCTAGGGGGGCGAGAATAAAAGGTGTAAATTTTGCTCCATTTTTAAAGAAAAATTCTGCAATATGGTGCGCGTTCTCTGGGGAGAAGTTAAACATGAATTTTTTCATCAGACCATAATAATCAAACATCTTTTATTTCCTTCAATAGTAAGTACGCGATTATACTGCATTAAAGATAAAAGATGGTTGATTTTTAGGCTATTTTAGTGTTGCAAGCCTTTAAGATTAAGGTACTCTTGTGATGTTTTGAGTAACTCTTCATCACTCCCCATGGCACAAATTTTACCATGTTTCAAAAGTGCAATTTTGTCAGCTTTTTTGATAGTGCTAAGACGATGTGCAATCACAAAAGTAATTTTATCTTTGATGAGATTTTCTATGGCTTCGGTAATTTTTTGTTCACTTTGTGTATCCAAAGCGGATGTTGCTTCATCTAAAATAAGCACTTGAGGATTGGTATAAATAGCACGCGCTATAGCAATACGTTGTCTCTGACCCCCAGAAAGGTTTGTCCCAAACTCATCTAAGTGTGTATAAATACCCTCAGCGAGATTTTGAACAAACTCGTATGCATTTGCTTTTTGAAGCGCATCAATCACTTTTGTTTCATCAATTTCTTTGCCATACGCAACATTCGCTGCAATGCTATCGTGAAAGATATAAACACGTTGGGTTACCATGGCAATATTGTGGCGTAGATCGTGAAGATCGAATGTTTTTAGATCAATCCCATTGATGCAGATGCTCCCCGATGATGGGTCGTAAAAGCGCATCAGCATATTCATCAAAGAGCTTTTACCACCACCGCTATCGCCAATAAGTGCAATCATCTCGCCCGCTTTTGCTTCAAGGCTGACTTCGTTTAAAGCTTGTTTTTCGCCATAAGAGAGGGAAACACTGTTAAAAGAAATCGTATCAATTTTTGGTGGTAAAGACTCTGTTCCCACGGGAAGAGAAGATTGTTGATCCAGTAAAAAGAAAATACGCTCACTTGCAACTAAGGCATCTTGCATTCTATTGTAAAGCCCAGAAATTCTCTTAATGGGTGTATAAAGCATAAAAAGAGCTGTTAAAAAAGAGAAAAAGGCACCAACACTCATACCTCCTTCTATAACCTCTTTGCCACCCACTAAAATAACAACAGCAACACCGATAGAACCTAGTGTTTCCATAATAGGGCTGACAAGTTCATTGACTTTAACGGATTTCATTGTAAGTTTAAAAAAGCGCTCATTATCTTTTTGAAAAAGCCCATGTTCGTATTTTTGGGCATTATTGGCTTGTATGACTTCAATATTATTAAAAATTTCACTGAGTTTTGCCGTAATATCTGAAATTTTTTCCTGCGATTGGCGCGAGACTTTTTTCATTTTCTTTGAGAGAACACTGAGTGGATAGATGGCTAAAGGCATAACGATTAAAGCATAAAATGCAAGCTCAGGACTTTGATAAATAACAACACCAATGAGACCAAAAATAGTAAACGTTTCACGTAATAATTCAGGAATAAGATTGGAAACAACGGTACGTACACGTTCAACATCGTTGGTATTACGGCTAATAAGTTCACCTGTTCGGTATTCATGGAAAAAGGAGAGGTCAAGTTTTAAAAGATTTTCTAAAATATTTTCACGAAAACGCCTGATAATATCATGTCCGATATAAGCCGTGTAGTATGCTTGCATATACCGACCAGCCTCTTTGATCGCATAGACGGCAATAATTGCATAAGGTAAAAGCTGTAACATCTCTTTATCTTTTGCAATGAAAATTTCATCCAAAAGTGGTTTTACAAGGTAAGCAGAGTATGCCGTACCTCCGCTGGATAGTCCCATACCAATAATTGCCAAAATAAAATAAGGAATATAGTCTTTAAAAAAAGGTGAAAAACGTTTTAGAACATCTTTAATGCTGTACATTTAGTTTACCTTTTCCCATTGTGTTCCTGCTGCTGTATCCATGAGTTGAATGTTTTTGCTTTCCAAAAGGGTGCGAATTTCATCAGCTTTAGCAAAATCCTTGGCTTTTTTTGCTTCGCTGCGTTCTTCTATAAGTGATTCAATCTCTGTTTTCTCAGCCTCACTGACACCCATTTGAAAGTACATGTAAGGATTGTAGAGTCCTATGCCAAGCAGTGATTCTACCCAGATAAGATTTGCATGGGTAACTGCTTTAAAGGCTTTGTCTTTTGAGTTAGAATCGAGCATCTCATTGGCATACGAGATCATTTCATCAAGACTGGCAAGTGCTTTTGAAATATTAAGATCATCACTTAAAGCTTCTAACATTGCCTCTTTAAAGCTGACAGAAACTTCGCTTGGTGTTGTTTCAAAGACTCTTTTTTTCAGACGGTACAGTTTATCAAGACGTTTTTTGGTGTTTAACAAATCGTCTTCGGCAAAGTTGAAATTGGCACGATAATGTGTAGCAAGCAAATAAAAACGAAGCACTTCGCCACTGTAAATTGCAAGCGCGTCTTTTAAGAAGAAGCTATTGCCTAAGGATTTACTCATTTTCTCTCCGCTAATGGTGACAAAACCATTGTGCATCCAGTATTTGGCAAGCTCTTGATCGCTCTTGCATCTGGTTTGTGCTGCTTCATTTTCATGGTGAGGAAAGAGAAGATCTGCTCCACCTGCGTGAATATCAATCTGAAAATCGCCACTGCTTGCAAGATGCTTTTCAATCATCGCAGAACACTCAATGTGCCATCCTGGGCGTCCTACACCAAAAGGGGCAGGGTAACTTGGCTCATTGGCTTTAGAAAATTTCCAAAGTGCAAAATCTCTTTGATCTTTTTTCTCTTCTTTTTGCTCAACGCGTGACTGACTAGAATCTTCTTCAATGACTCGGTGACTTAAACAGAAGTATTTATCGTCTTTTGATGTATCAAAATAGATACCATCGCTGGTAGCATATGCAACCTTTTTGTTTAGCATTGCATCAATAAACGTGATGATCTCTGAAACAGTCTCCGTAGCCTTTGGTTCGATGTCTGCATCGTTTACATGTAAAGCATGCATTTCGTTTTTATAACGTTCAATGTAAAAGGAAGTAATCGCTTCAAGAGACTTCCCACTCTCTTTCATTTTGTTAATGATTTTATCGTCAATGTCTGTGAAGTTTTTCACAAAAGTTACCGTATAGCCTAGCGTTATAAAAACACGACGTAAAAGATCAAATGCAATAGCACTTCTAGCATGACCTAAATGCGCATCATCATAAACCGTTGGTCCACAGACATAAATTTTAACTTCGTTTTCTTTGATGGGAATAAACGGTACCTTCTTCTTTTGGACCGAATCATAAATAAACATGGATGAGTTCCTTTAACCAACTTAGTACAAACCATTCAATGAGAAGTACTAAAAGTAAAATAAGTGATTTTTTACTATACAGTATAGCGAAAAACGTTTTGAGCCCAAAAGAGCGTAGGGTAAAAAAGAGTAAAACATAAGCTGACAACGATCCAGCAAGGGCAAGGCCAGCCGCTCCCATAGGCTTAATTAGGGCAAATGAAAAGATAAGATTGGATGCGAGCGAATACATAGCAATCACGGCAGCTTCCTTTTGTCGCATTCCTGCATAAAGCCAGAGTGAAAAGAGTTTTGCAAGTCCAAAAGGGATTAGACCTATCATATACATCCCCAAAACCCATCCTGTTGTGAGGCTATCTTCGTGCGAAAATGAGCCATGTTCAAAGAGAAGTTTTACAATTTCATAGCTGAGCATATACCCGCCCATTGTCGATGTTGTGAGTAGAAAAGCCAAGACCCAAAAACCTTGTGCAAGAAGTTTTGATGCTTGTTCATCGTTATTGGCTTTCAGCAAACGCGTGATCTTTGGAAAAATCCCCGTAGTCAGGGCAATCGCAAAAAGTGCTAAAGGAAGTTGAAAAATGCGGTTTCCATAGTAAAGGTAACTAATACTTCCACTCACCAAAAAACTGGCCAGTGTTGTGTCCACAAAAGAGACAATTTGAGGGGTTGAGTTACCAATGATGGAGTGCCAAAAAGAGCGATTAAAGGTTTTGTTACTCTCTTCAAGCGCTGTATCTCTTTTATGTCGGTGCTTAAAGCCTAGCGCAAAAAGTTTCAAAAAATTATCTTTTTTCAGGGCAATGACATGTACTAAAACTTGAAGAAGACCACCTACTAAAACGCCATAACTGAGTGCATAAACGATTGTTTTTTTATCATAACCCTGAAATAAAAGCAGAGCGCCTATCATTCCTATATTCAGCAGTGCAGTGGAAAATGCTGAAACAGCGAAATGGTGTTTGTATTGAAGCAGTGAACCAAAAAGTGTTACACAAAAGATAAGAGGAAGATAATAAAAATTGATGGCAACAAAAGGAGCAGAGAGTGCAACCGTTTCCGCATCAAATCCAAAGGCAATGATTTTGGCGAAAAATTCGCTGAAAAGAGTCACAATGAGCGAAAATACAATTAAAAAGAGTAAAAAACGTATAAAAATGGTATAGGTAAAGAGTGCTTTGCGTGGCGTTTTGATGAAGCTTGGTATGAAACTTTGGGTAAAAGCACCTTCCGCAAAAATGCGGCGAAAAAGATTGGGAAATTTAAAGGCAACGAAGAAAATATCGCTGTAGATGTTAGCTCCCAAAATAGAAGCACTCAGCATATCACGAATAAAGCCAAAAATGCGCGAGACCAATGTCCCGATACTGTTTGTAAAAAATGATTTAATAAGCATTGAGTATTTTACCAAAATAACGTTTAAACAAAATTTTTATCTATATTTCGCTAAGATACGCCACCTACTATGTAACATATATGTAACTTTGGTCGATATACACACACGGGTTCAGAACTCACTTAAATCTATTTAGAGGTGCACATTGGGGCTATTTGACAAAATCAAGGGAAATAATACGGACGAGACAAAGCAAAGCGATGGTGGTACGTCTGAATTTAAATCCATCGTCATAGACACAACAAATGTCATCAAAGAACTTAAAAATGTAGCTGTTGCAAATCACCTTAAGCCAACGGATCTCGCATTTAAACTGCTTCGTACTACGACATATTACAGCGATGAAAAAAGTGAAAATAATGAGATGAATGAAGAGGAATTAAAGCTTCTTATGGATGATGGTTTTTTACTCAATCCAAATCTCAAATTAACACAACATTACCGTGTTGAAATCTATAAAATTGCAGCTCAAGAAGATGAACATACCCTTCTTCCGGACATCTCCCTTAGTGGCAATAAAAACCTCACCAAGATTATTGCAATGGTCGCCCAAAGCCATGATGTAAAGTATACTTCAAAACTTGAAGAAAAAATGATCGAAGATATTCAGATCAAAAAAATCAAAGCAGGTATTTTGGTTGGTATCCGTGATTTGAACATGTATAAAGAAGTCAAGAAAATTGTTGCAAATGTCCGAGTAAACGGTATTATCGATCAAAATTATACGTTTGTCGCATGCCAGGGTGTTGATGAAGTTCCTTCCATCAATGACGACCTTATTTTTCATTACAAAAAGAAAATTAATGCTAAAAGTACCGATGGTAAAGTGGATTACTCAAAGCGAGGATTCGTTTTAGCAGTGGATCAAGATGAATGTATTATTGAATACATCAAACCACAACTCGGTACACCTGGAAGAAATTGTCGAGGTGCATTTTTAACCGTTAAAGAGCCTCGAAAAACCAATGATGCACCAATACTTATTACGGCTAATTTAACCAAAAAAGAGAGTGAAACGAGTATCAAATACATTGCCAATCGTGGTGGCTATGTTAATTTTGAAAAAGGCACGTATGATATTCAAGAACAGATGGAAATTAATGAAATTAGCTTTAGATCCACAGGTTCTATTGATGCCAGTTTAGGCTCTAATATCAAGATCAACATTAAAGAAAAAGATATACTCAAAGATGCCATAGGTGCAGGAATGAGTGTTGAAACGACTGAAGTGCATGTTCAAGGTAATATCGGCAGTGGTGCTAAAATTAAAGCAAAAATTGCTGATATTGGTGGACAAACGCATCAAACTGCCTATATCGAAGCCGATAAAATTATTATAGCAGTACATCGTGGTGAAGCCAATGGTATTGATGTGGAGATTGACCGTTTAGAAGGTGGTAAAGTCATCGGTGATACCGTGCATGTTAAGCAGATGATTGGTGGTGAGATTATCGCTAAGATTGTCAAAATAGACAGCCTTATGTCCAATGCCAAAATTACAGCATCTGAAATTTTAGAAGTGACGGAACTTAAGGGAACGAATAATAAATTTATTATTGATCCTAGTGTCACTAAAGAATTTAACGAAATGATTGATTCTATTAACAAAAAAATCGAAAAGCTCGAAGAAGAGCTCAAAGCATATCCACGACAATTAAGTGCTAAAAAAGAGTTTATTGATAAAAATAAACCGATGGCAGAAATGGTCAAAGATAAAATTATGGAACTCAAGCGTTCAGGTGTTGAGCCTCCAGTGACACTTTTTGCGAAGATTAAAGATTTTCAAGAAAAAGTAATTGATTACAACAATTTTTTACAAACGTTTAAAGATAAGAAAGAAGAGTTGCATGAGTATCGTGAAGAGCTTAACAAAGTTCAAAATAAAGTATTCACCGCTAAAATCATCAATCATTCTGCATGGAAAGAGTTCAATGAAATACGTTTTAGACTCATTTATCCACCGAAAGATGTGACGTATAACCCAAAAGAGCATGAAATAGCACGTGAAATTACGCTCAAAGATATGGGCAATGGAGAGCAAAGAATTATGCGCTCAACGGAGTATAATAGCAAATGATAGTTGGAATTGAAGGAAAAGTTGTCAAAAAAGAGGTGACATTTGTCTATATCAAAACAACCTCGGGATTAACCTATAAAGTTTTTGTTTCATTATCCTGTATTGGAAAGATTAGTACGGATGTGATTTCTTTACACGTAACGCAAATTATCAGAGAAGATCAGCATAGTTTGTATGGTTTTATCGATGAGAATGAAAAAAAAGTCTTTGATACGCTTATTAAACTTAATGGCATTGGTCCTTCAACGGCACTTGCCGTCTGCTCAACACTGAGTCCGGATGATTTTGCACAAGCCCTAGTGAGTCAAAATGTTCAAGCTTTTCAAAAGGTTCCAGGAATTGGTCCTAAGAGTGCAAAACGTATTTTGATCGAGCTTAGTGATTTTTCATTGCAATTGCACAGTGACGATGCATCCTCTGGAAGTATTTTTGAAGCATCGCTTGCCCTTGAAAGCCTTGGGTTTAAAAAAGAGATGATTAAAAAAGCACTGAGCACATGTCAAGGTGGAGATACCCAAACACTTATCAAAGAAGCTCTTAGAAAGCTTAGTTAAACAAAGGAAGAAGATGACTATAGCCGTTTTATTTGGCGCCCAAAGTTTTGAACATGAGATTAGCGTGGTGAGTGCCATTGCTCTAAAAAAAGTCCTCAAAAGTGACATTGTTTATATTTTTTGTGATTATGAACGTAATTTTTATTTGATTCCAACGGACAAAATTACTTCAAAACGTTTTAGCAGTGGTGAGTATAAGAAAGATAAATTGCTTTACCTTAAACAAGGTGGCTTTTACGCTAAAAAAATGTTGGGTGAAGAGAAAGTTAATTTTGATGTAATGATTAACCTTGTGCATGGACAAGATGGCGAAGACGGAAAGTTAAGCTCAATGCTGGACTTTTTTGGTGTTCCTTATATTGGACCGCGCATGGAAGGAAGTTGTATCAGTTACAATAAACTTTTTACAAAGCTTTATGCCAAAGAAGTTGGAGTCAATGTTTTAGACTATCAAGCACTTCGAAAGGGAAGTACCGAAGCCATTCGTATTGCTTATCCTTTCATTGTAAAACCTTTACGTCTTGGAAGCTCTATTGGTATTGGTATTGTAAAAGAAGAGAAAGAACTCGCTTATGCGCTTGATGTTGCTTTTGAATTTGATGATACTGTACTTATTGAACCATTCATCAGCGGTGTCAAAGAGTACAACCTCGCGGGTTGTAAAACCGATATTTTTCATTTCTCCATTATAGAAGAACCACAAAAAGAGGAATTTTTAGACTTTGATAAAAAGTATTTAGATTTTTCCCGCACCAAAAGAGTCAATGAAGCCACTCTTGATGCCAAAGCCGAAGAGGGTATTCGTGACGCTTTTATGAAGCTCTATGATCCACTCTTTTTAGGAGCACTTATTCGTTGTGATTTCTTTGTGGTTGATGGTAAGACCTATCTTAATGAAATCAATCCTATTCCTGGCAGTATGGCAAATTATCTCTTTGATGACTTTGATAGCATCATAAAGCTACTGGCACAATGGTTACCTAAAAGTATCACTATGAGTAAAGAGTACCGCTATATCAACTCTATTCAAGCAGCTAAAGGGAAGTAAAAGTCTTGTTTATGTAAGATATTACATAAAATTTTGCACAAAGGCTCTTCTCGATGACCTATGCTAAGAACGAGATAATGACTGCAACAGACATGGTACGCAACTTTAGCTCCGTGTTAGGAAGCCTTACTAAAGGCGAGAATAAACGTGTTGTCATCGTGAAAAATAACCGCTTTGAAGCGGTTATGATCACCGTGGATGAATACGAAAAAATGAGTGAAGCTGTTCAAATTTTGGAGAGAATCTACGCTAGCACGAAAAAGAAGAGTGATGGCTAAGAAAGAGATTTTATTCCAAAATAGCACCTATGCCCTTTCATACGAGCTACTTAATCAAAACCAACCTCAAACGATTCTTTTTTTGCATGGATGGGGAAGTAATAAAGAGATTATGAAGCAAGCGTTTGGAAAGATATTTCCTTCGTATCAGCACCTTTACCTCGACCTTCCTGGTTTTGGACACTCTTCCATCAATGGTGTTATTGATACGGCAACCTATGTTCAGATTGTTCAAGCGTTTTTAGATGCTTTACATGTAAAGCCTGCAATGATTTTTGGTCACTCTTATGGTGGAAAAGTTGCAACACTTCTCAAGCCAGAAATGCTTGTCTTACTCTCCAGTGCTGGCATTGTCGCACCAAAATCATTGAAAGTACGAACAAAAATTGCTCTTTTTAAGATGCTTAAACCATTTTTCCCCAAAAGTTTTTACCGCTTTTTTGCAACCAAAGATGTGGATGGTATGAGTCAAACCATGTATGAAGTCTTAAAATGTGTGGTAAATGAAGACCTCAGCGAAGCGTTTCTTACATGTAAAGCCAAAACGTTTATTTTCTGGGGTAAAGAAGATAGGGCAACACCACTTAAAAGTGGAGAAAAAATACATGCTTTAATACAAGGAAGTCATTTTTATCCACAAGAAGGAGATCACTTTTTCTTTTTAAAACAAGCAAAAATAGTTGAAAAAACGCTTTTGGAGTCTGGATTTTGAATACATACACGTTAAATGTAAGAGGTCGCGTACAAGGCGTTAATTACCGCCGTTTTGTTGTTGAAATGGCAACGGCTTTGGGATATGTTGGTTATGTTAAAAACTTGACTGATGGTAGTGTTGAAGTCGTAATCAATGCAACGTATGAAGAAGATTTGGAGTTTTTTATTAGTAAACTTTACGATGGATCCATGTTTTCTGACGTCCATGATGTTACATGTAAAAAGATCGATAAATTAATCTTTGATGATTTTGAAAAGAGATAGGAAGCATGGATCAAATAATCACAACGGTATTTCACCTCAGTTTTATTTTAGGTATTGGTTTTTATTTTATCACGGCAATGCAGTGGTATAGCTACAGAGTTGAACGTATTGTATTTCACTATAATCGTTACGACTGGCACCTTTACTTCTTTGGATTACCTTTACTGGGTTACTATTTTTTAGAGGGCTTGCTGCTTTATGGTTTTGTCGTACTCTTTTTAGGTTTGCTTTTTGTGTGGCAGAAAAAAATGGACAAAAAGCTTGTCTGGACAAGCAGAGTCAAACGCTTTTTTCTTTTTTTAGGCTTAGTAACACTGTTTCAAGATGTTCTGTGTGGGCTATTTACATCGTGTCACAAACTAGGCGTTATTATCCCTCTTGTAATTGCTCAGCTTATGAGTATGATCTATGAGAAGATGCTTTTTGTGAGCTTTAAAAAAGAGGCACAAAAGAAGTTACTAGCAAACAGTACACTTAAAGTTGTCGCGATTACCGCAAGTTATGGTAAAACCAGCATTAAAAATTTTCTAGCGCAAATCCTTGCTACAAAACTCAATGTTTATAAAACACCTCGTAGTGTGAATACACTTGGTGGCATTATTAAAGATATTAACGAGTCTTTACCTTCAACATGTGATGTGTATATTGTGGAAGCAGGTGCGCGTGCACGTGGAGATATCGATGACATTACACGCTTAGTCAATCCCCATATTGCAGTAGTTGGGTGCATTGGTGAGCAACACATTGAGTATTTTAAAACACTTGAGAACATTCGCAATACAAAGATGGAGATTATTAATTCTTCGAGGCTTGAAAAAGCCTTTGTGTATGAAAGTGCCACCATTAAAGGGACTGAAACGATTGTCTCTTTTGGTGCAGAGCTGAGCGATATTGAAGCAAACTTGAATGGGCTTTCTTTTTCAATGATGTTAGATGGTGTTAAAGAACACTTTACATGTAAACTTTTGGGTGATTTTAATGCCATTAATATCGCGGCTGCAGTTCATGTGGCACGCACACTTGGTCTTACTATTGATGAGATTAAAACAGCAGTAGCCAATTTGCAAGGCGTAGAACATCGTCTGCAAAAGATCGAAGCGGGTGGTAAGCTCATTATCGACGATAGCTTTAATGGCAATTTAGAGGGCATGCTCAGCTCCTATGAACTGGTGGGTAAACATCAAGGACGTAAAGTCATCATAACTCCAGGTATTGTCGAAAGTACGGAAGAGGCAAATACCACACTTGCCAAAAAAATTGATGATGTTTTTGATCTCGTGATCATTACAAGTAAAGCCAATGTCAAAATTTTAGATTTACATGTAAAAAAAGCACAAAAAATTATTCTTTCGGATAAATCAAAACTCCAAGAAACGTTAGCAGCGCAGACAAATGTGGGAGATGTGATACTTTTCTCCAACGATGCACCAAGTTTTATCTAAAAAATTTATTTTATTATACGAATGTTATACGATCTAAAGTATGATAAGCGATAAATTTAAAAGGAGTGAGATGAAAACGAAAAGTTTGTATATCTCATCGCTAGCGCCAGCAGCGGGCAGTTTGGTTGTTGCGATGGGTATTATGGAGCTATTAAAAGGGCGTCTTGGTAAAGTAGCTTTTTTTCGTCCTGTCATTTTAGATGGTGATGAAGTCGACAAAGATATTGATTTCATGTTAGAGCATTATGCACTCGGTATGGACTATAAAGATATGTACGGTTATACTGTGCACGAAGTTGAAAGCTATATTGCTGAAAACAGATACAACCATATTTTAGAAAATCTCATCGATAAACTCAAAATACTAGAGAGCCAGTACGATTTTGTCCTCATTGAAGGGCTTAATCAGTCAAATTTTTCACAAACACTTGACTTTGATATCAATCTTTCTATCGCTAAAAATCTTAGTAGCCCTTTTATTAGTGTGCTAAAAGGTAAGCAAAAAAGTGTCAAAGAAGTTTTGGATGAAATCCATATTGAAGCTGAAGCCATTAAGGGTGCAGGCTGTCAACACTTTGCGACGTTTGTCAATCGTTTAGGCGAAGCTGAATCTGAAGAACTTAAAGAGCTTAATCGCAAAAATCCAATTCAAAAATCCCCTGTCTATTTTTTACCTGAAGTTCCAGAACTCGATACGCCAACAGTAGCCGAGATCAAAAAGAAATTGGGCTGTATGCACATCTATGGGGAAGAAAAAGATCTTAGACGCGTTGTGAAGCAAAGTAAAATTGCGGCAATGAAGCTGGATAATTTTTTAGAGTACATTGAAGATGGCGACTTGGTCATAACTTCAGGAGATAGATCTGATATTATCGTTGGATGCCTTAGTACCGTGTTCTCCACCAATTATCCGAACATCTCTGGTATTTTACTTACCGCTGGTATGATGCCTCATAAATCCATTAATAAACTCATAGCAGGATTTAAAGACCTTTCCATTCCTATTTTAAGTGTGGATAACGGAACATTTGATACTGCTGTTAATGTCGCAAAAGTTCCAGCGACCATCACTCCTCAAAGTGTACGAAAAATTGCGTTAGCGATGGGTATATTTTCATCCAATGTCAATATTGATGAGATAGAAAAATCTATTAATGCTGAACCTTCAACAAGTTCTATTACCCCAATTATGTTTGAATATGCCTTGTTTGAACGCGCACGAAGAGATCGTAAAAAAATCGTACTTCCTGAGAGCAATGATGAGCGCATACTTCGTGCAACAGAGATTTTATTGCGTCGCGATGTTGCTGATATTATTCTTTTAGGTGTTGAAGAAGAAGTTCGCCAAAAAAGTGCAAGTCTTGGACTTGATATAAGCAAAGCTACCATCATTGATCCTTTAACATCACCCCTTATGGAAGAGTTTGTAAACTCTTTCTATGAAATGCGTAAAGCCAAAGGTCTGGCGTTAGACGTAGCACGCGATAGTATGATGATGAAAAACTATTTTGGTACCATGATGGTCTATCTAGGTTATGCCGATGGTATGGTTTCAGGTGCCATTCATACCACGCAAGAGACGATTCGTCCAGCACTTCAGATTATCAAAACTAAGCCAGGTATTTCTATTGTTTCAAGTCTCTTTTTTATGTGCTTAGATACGAGAGTTTTAGTCTATGGTGACTGTGCCGTTAATCAAGACCCTAATGCGGAAGAGCTTGCGCAAATTGCCATTTCATCAGCCGACACCGCTAAAATATTTGGTATTGAACCAAAGATTGCGATGCTTTCTTATTCTACAGGAGATTCCGGAAAAGGTGAAGAGGTTGAAAAAGTACGTCTGGCAACAAAAATTGTGAAAGAGACTCGCCCAGACCTTATGGTTGAAGGACCTATCCAATACGACGCTGCGATTGATCCAAGTGTTGCTAAAACGAAGTTACCAAACAGTAAGGTTGCCGGTGAAGCGACTATCTTTATTTTCCCTGATTTAAATACGGGAAATAACACCTATAAAGCAGTTCAAAGAAGTTCGGGTGCAGTGGCAATTGGTCCTGTTCTTCAAGGACTTAGAAAACCAGTCAATGACCTAAGTAGAGGTTGTTTAGTTCCTGATATTGTCAATACCGTAGCCATAACAGCCATTCAAGCACAAACCAACGATGGAGCAAAATAAGTGAAAATTTTAGTCTTAAATGCGGGCAGTTCTTCTGTTAAATATCAATTGTTTAATATGACCAATAATGCTGTTTTAGCCAGTGGTATCATAGAGCAAATTGGTGAAAAAGAGTCAATGGCTAAAATTAAATACAAAGATGCGGAGAATGTGGAGCACAAAAGAGAGCAAAAATGTTCTATCCAAGACCACGATGCCGCGTTACAATGGATGAGCGAAGCCTTGATTCAATCAGGTGTTATCCATGATCTTAATGAGCTTGATGGAATAGGGCATCGTGTTGTTCAAGGCGGTGCTTCATTTCAAGAACCAGCGATGGTCAATGAGTATGTTATGTCTGAGATTGAGCGTTTGATTCCTCTTGGACCATTGCACAATCCTGGGCATTTAGCTGGCATGAAAGTCTCTGTGCACCAAAGTCCTAATGTTCCTCAAGTTGCTGTCTTTGATACGGCTTTTCATTCAACATTGCCAAAACATGCTTACATGTATGCCATTCCTTACAAATACTATGAAGATTTACGCATTCGCCGTTATGGATTTCATGGAACATCACATTATTATGTTATGAAAGAGGCTGCAAAATATCTTGGTCAAGAGGTGAACACACTCAATGCCATTACACTTCATTTAGGCAATGGCGCTAGTGTTGCAGCCATTGAAAATGGTAAAAGTGTGGATACCTCGATGGGATTAACACCACTTGAAGGGTTAATCATGGGAACACGCAGTGGTGACCTTGATCCTGCTATTCTTTTTTACCTTGCACGTAAACGTGGACTTACCTTGGATGAGCTTGATAAAATGCTCAATAAAGAGAGTGGGCTCAAAGGGATTTGTGGCAATAATGATATGCGTGAGATTACGCACATGGCAGAAGAGGGCGATGAGAGAGCACATCTTGCCCGCGATATGTTTAATTACCGTTTGAAAAAATATATTGGCTCTTACAGTGCAGTACTTGGACGGGTTGATTGTATTGTTTTTACCGGTGGTATTGGTGAAAATGATAGTGGAGTACGTCTAAAATCATGTGAGAATTTAGAAAATTTGGGTATTAAAATTGACCCAGTACTGAATGAAATGCGATCAAGTGAGATTATGCAGATTAGTACGCCTGATAGCAAAGTAAAAGTTTTAGTGATTCCAACCAATGAAGAGCTTGAAATTGCTATTGAAACATTAGAAATGATTGAAGCGCATCACGCAAAGTAATATGTGTTTACATGTAGAGATTTTCTCTACATGTAAAACTTTTATTTAGGCTAAAAGCTCTTTTGCAATGGCATTGATTCTTTTGCCATCAGCGACGCCCTCGCACTCTGCAAGTACACCTGCCATAATCTTACCAATTTCTTTAAGGGTTGTAGCATTTGATAATTGGATGTGTTTTTGTACAATGATTGTGAGTTCTTCATCACTAAGCTGTTGTGGTAAATAAGACTTTAAAATAGTCGCTTCAGCTACTTCTTTATCGTATAAGTCCATTCTGTGTGCTTCTTTAAAAGCGGAAGCTGCATCATCACGTTGTTTGAGTGATTTTTGGATAATTTTAATAATGTCTGCATCACTCAGTTCTTTGCGCTCATCGACTTCAATTTGTTTAAGTGCGCTCATCAAAAAACGGATAGCATCACGTTTAAAATTATCTTTGCTTTTCATTGCTTCCTTCAGGTCATCTTGAAGTTTTGCTTTGAGTTGTGACATCTTTTTTCCTTGGAAACTTAATTTGCTTTAGAGGGGTCTATTTTATAGTATAATGGTAAAAAATAGAATAAAATGGAGTTGTATGAGAGTTTTTGCATGTAGCTTTGTAGCAGCTTTGGTATTAGTAGGCTGTTCCGTACATCCAGCCGATCCAAAGATAAGCATGAAAGCACCTGTTTATGTCGATGAAACACCGTCAAAAGTCAATGAAACAATGCCTCCTAATCCTGGTAGTCTTTTTGGGCAAGGAGACAACCCTTTATTTGCCGATCTTAAAGCGATGCATCTTAATGATGTTGTAACTGTTACTATTACCGAAAAGACGGCACAATCATCAACAGGTAAGAAAGCTCTCACAAAAAACAACACAAGCAATTTAAATGCAGGTATTATTGCAGGAGTTCCTTTTGGTGGTGCTGTAGGTAATGTAGCAGGGCAAATTGCGGAAAAATCAGCTAAAATTGGTTTTGATGCAGGTTCAGATAGTTCTTTTACGGGTAATGGTAGTAATACTCGCAATGAAACATTTAGTACGACTATTTCAGCGCGAATTATTAAAATTTTAAATAATGGGCACTATTTTATTGAAGGAAGTCGTGAGCTTCTTATCAATGGTGAGAAACAGATTATTCAAGTGAGTGGTGTAATCCGTCCTTATGACATTGATAAAAATAATAATATCGACTCAAAATACATTGCTGATGCAAAGATTCTTTACAAAACAGAAGGCGATATTGATCAAACAACTACGAAGCCATGGGGTTCCAAATTTATGGAAACCATTTGGCCATTTTAATGCATTTATTACAAAGGATATTGATTGGAAAGTACTAACCCACCTAAGTTTATCGAAAGAGACAAAATTTTTAAAGCAAAAGATATTATCGTAGCACTTAAATATTTTGGTGTCAGCTTTGATAAACTAAAAACAAATACGCCAAACCGTGCTCGTGCGATCGTCATTGGTTATAAAGCATGGAGACTTGGACTTAATGAGACACAATTGCGTTCTGTGATTGAGCGAAAAATTGATGATAAAGAGATTATTGATATCTTAGAATATAAAGAGAAAAAAAGTATTCGTAGTTGGAGCATTTACACGAAAGTGAAAGAGGATGACTATAGAATTAAAGTCGAACGTTTATGGTGTAAAAAACTAGGTGCTTTGTGCTTGATTTCAAACATTGGGCAAAAAGAACTTATTGCACTCTCTTTGGAGAAATTTAAAGACGAATTAGATTGTACTATTCCTAAAGAGTTTTAAATTTGCTTTGCCTTACATGTAAGGCAAAGTTTTACTTCTTATGATTTAACTGCTTTTGCCATATCCCACATGGGCATAAAGATACCAAGTGCCATTAAAAGAACCATTCCTGCGATAAATCCTAGTAAAATAGGTTCAATATAACTGGCAATATTATCAATAATCTGGTTGAAACGTGACTTGAGATAGTTTGTAACTTTTTCTAGCATTTTATAAAGCATACCGCTTTGCTCACCTGCTTGGATCATTTGAATGAGCATTCCTTCAAATAGTCCAGTATCTCGAAACGCTTCGGTTAGCGAAACACCTCTTTGCACGGAGATTTTGACAGCAGAAAGCTTTTGTTTTAAAAAAGTGTTTTCAAGCGTTAAAATAGCAGTATCTAATGCATCGGCAATTGGGATACCTGCACGAATTAGTTCTGTAAAAACAAGGCAAAAGCGGCTCAGCGTTGCATACAAAATAATATCGCCAATGAGATAGAGTTTGAGGATATACTGATCATAATGTTTTTTGAATTCTTCATTGTTACTCAGTAAATATTTAATTAAAATAATCGTGCCAATAATAGCGACAAGAAGATAAAGTCCATAATTATTAATAAGATTTTCCATAAAAAGAAGAATCTTTGTCGGTAAAGGAAGCTCTGCTTTTAGTTTGCTAAAGATATCTTTGAATTTTGGGACGACATAAATCATTAAAATAGAAAATGCAATGGCAATTGCAATAACAACCGTGATAGGATATCGTAATGCTTTTTTGAATTTTTGTCTATTCTCTTCAATTTCTTCTAGAATTTCGGCCAATTTTTCTAAAGACTCTGCCATATTACCCGTACTCTCACCAAGTTCAACAAGAGCAATGGTAACATCGCCTACTTCTTCACGATAAGGCATCAAGGCTTGTGTGAGGCTAAGTCCAGAGTTAAGATCATCATTGATGCTATTAAAAATATTTTTGAGTGATTTATCGACAGTAGCATTCATTACCTCTTTGATACTATCATGAATGGATATACCCGCATTGGTCATAACGCTGAGTTGCCTAAAGGCCGCAATAAGGCTTGTGATTTTAATTTTTTTACGAAAAATTCTTCCAAACAGTTTGACTCTGAGTTCATTCAGTTGCTCTTCAAGCGGTATTGAAGTCTCTTTAACGGTGAGGATAATGCCTGGGATTTTTACTTTTGCAATGGCAATAGCATCTCTACGATTAGGTGATTTAATGATTGTTTTTGTTTTTTGACCTTTAGCGAGGTAATTTACTTCAAAATATTTCACCCTTTTGCTACCCTTGCAATTTCATCTAATGAGGTAATGCCATTGGCAGCACGGATAATTCCATCGTGATACATATCAACAAAACCTTCTTGAATGGCTTGTTCTTTAATATCACTTTTAGAGGCACCTTGGGCAATCATACTTGAAATTTTCTCACTTATAGGCAAAATTTCAGAGATCATCTCTCTTCCTAAATAACCTGTTTGAGAGCATTTTTCGCAACCATTGTTTTTGTAAAATTGATAATTTTCAGGTAACATCGCTTTGATTTCATCGTATGCCGTTTTGGGTAATGTATAAGTGGTTTTACAATGAGGGCAGAGTTTTCGCACCAGTCTTTGAGCTTCGATCGCAATGAGTGATCCACTAATTAAATAAGGCTCAATACCCATATCAACAATTCGTGTTACAGCACTGAGCGCATCATTTGTGTGAAGTGTTGTAAAGACTAAATGCCCTGTGAGTGCTGCTTGAACAGCAATTTTCAATGTTTCTGTGTCACGTACCTCACCGATCATAATGATATCGGGATCTTGTCTTAAAATGGATCGAAGGGCTGATGCAAACGTGAGATTGGCTTTTTCATTGACTTGTACTTGTTGTGTTAAATTGAGTTGGTACTCTACAGGGTCTTCAACGGTAATAATTTTACTTTGTACACTCTTAATAGCATTGAGAGCTGCATAAAGCGTTGTCGTTTTACCGCTTCCTGTTGGGCCTGTAACGAAGATAATACCATAAGGTGTTCGCATGGCTTGTGAAAATTTAGCATAAGTTTCTGGCTGCATTCCTAAATCTTCAATCTTAATCATCACTTTAGATTTATCTAAAACACGAATCACAATGGATTCCCCATTAATGGTAGGAAGAGCTGAAATCCTAAAATCATATTCTTTGCCAAGGATGGAAGCTGAAAAACGACCATCTTGAGGTTTACGCTTTTCGGCAATGTCCATGTTTGAGAGTAACTTCATACGTGAAGAAAGCGGAGGATAAATGTCTTTATCAAAAATAAATGTTTCCGTGAGCATACCGTCTATGCGGCTACGCACAATACAGTTATTTTCCGTTGGCTCGATATGAATATCACTTGCACGGGCTAAGATGGACGTTTTGAGAAGAATTTCAATCAGTTTAAAAATGCTAGAAGACTCTTGTGGATTATCAAGTGCACTGGATGTAATTTCTTTGCGAATATCACTTACAAGCCCTTTAATACTTTCGCTGAGTTCCATTTTGACAAGATATTTATCGATCTGGGAAGGTTCCGCAATAATAACTTTGAGAAGTTTTCGTGGAAAGATTCTTTGAACGCCCTCTTGTGCATTCATGTCGAGTGGATCTCTGAGCGCTACAAATACATTAATTTCATCTTCTTTGATTGGTAATGCTTTGTACTTTTTGAGCTGAAGAAACGGAAGTTTAGAAGAGAGTCGATAGTCTATATCAACAGAGTCTAAATCCATATATTTGTAGTTAAGATTTTTTGCAAGTGCTTGTAAAAATGTTTCATTATTGATTGCAAAATTTGTATTAATATCTTCTAATTTCAAATGATTTTTTTTAAAAAAGTCAATGATTAAAATAAGAAGATCATCTTTATTGATGATATTTTTTTTTAAAAGAATTTCACCCAATATGTGATGGCTACTCTCTTTTAGCTCTTCTTTAATTTCAGTAGCACTCTTTTCATCAATAATTTGTTTTTGAATCAGATAAGATAAGAGAGTTGTTACGCTATTATTCATGGTTTACCACTGTGTATGGATTTTATTTATTATATCATTGCTCAGTATAAAAAATAAAACCTGTTTAATCAATGCTTTCTCCACTCATAATTTGAGTTAGTAGATTTTGAGCTACTTTTGATTTATTGTTTTTCAAATAAGCTTCTAGTGCCGAAATTGCATCTTGTTTTTGTCCCAGTTTCAATTTGGATTTTGCAAATAAAATCCAGCTTTTTTCATTATCTGCATCAATTGTATTTGCGATGATGGACCATTTATTACTATCTTGATAATTTTTTGATATATAGTATTCTTCTGCCAGCATTAATGCAAAAATGATATTATGTGATTTCTCAAATCTCTCTTTGAGGTATTTAATAGAGTTTACTTCTTGTGTTTCGATTTTAATAACACCTTTGGACTTCTGCTCTTCAAGTAGAGGAGGTGGCAATAACGATGTATCAATTTTATCTTCTTTAGTACGATAAAAGCTCTCTTCATCATTTTTACTTGTTTTCCGTATTAAAACTCTGTTTTCAAGTTCTTCTTCTTGGGTACTAACTTTTACTTGGCTCTGCGTTGGTTCTGGTAAATAAGAATCTTTTTGCTCAAGACTTTTTTTCCCAATGAGCGGAAGTTGCAATAGGAGTGTCTCATCAGTCACATTTTGTTCTTTTAGTGGTACATATGTCGATACGATTGTGTTAGGTGTAGTTGAGAGGTTGTTTTCTATTGGACTAGTACCATTTTGCATTGCAGGCACAGATGTATTTTCTTTTGAAGTTACAGAATGCAGTGACGTAGCATAGAAAATAAATCCAATAATAGAGAGTAAAAAAAATAATGCACTCAAAATAAAATAGGGTAAATATTTTTTGAGTCGATACTTAAAAACTTTTTTTTCCAGTTCAAGAATCTCTAATGTACTAAGCATGGAGCATTCCTAAACTAATACCAGCCATCTCAAAATATTTTACATGTAAAGCATTTGTTTTGACTAAAGAGGGGTTGTGCTCATCGTAATATTCTAAAATTTCAAAAAGTTTGTACATCAATTTATTGATTGTCCGCAGATTTCCATTCGTAAGTTTGGCAATCAATGTGTAATGTTTATCTTTAAAAAGATTGAGGTATCCAAAATGATTATGGAATAAAAGTTTTTTTTCTATATAAGTTTTAATCTCACTCTTTGAAGCTGTATCTATCTCAATGGTCTCCCAAATACGTGTTTGGAAATAATCTTTAGCAAGAAGATCTTCTTGTTCCGTTTTATGCACTGTAAATAAAAATTTAAGTAGTCGTGAATCTGCCATAAGGCGAATTTTTTCAATGAGGTCCGTTGGATAAAGCTGTGCCTCATCAATTAAGACAGGAATAGCTTCTTTGGAAGATGTAATATGTTTTTCAAGTAAAACTAAAAATTCGTTGTAATGCGAAAATTCAGGAGCGCACTCTTCAAAGATGTTTTCGTATAAGGTTTGAAGAAAGATTTTTTCTTCAAAAAAAGGCCTTGGAAAAAAAATGATACGTTTTTTTCCTTTCTGGTCATTATAAATTTTCTGAAGTAGAAACGTTTTTCCAGTTCCTGGCTTGCCATAAAACAGAATTAATTTCAATGGTTTGTCTAACGCATTGACAAGTTTGTTATACATTGTTGTTGATTTATCTAGGCTAATATAATCAAATACTTCACCATCAATAAAAATGTTTTTGAGATCGCTATAATGATTATTCATTGATTTTTTGACTATACCCAAGGTCTTTAAGGGTTGTTTTGTTTATACCTTTTGAGCCGATGATTCGAGGGGTAATGACAAAGACCAATTCTCTATTTTCAATCGTATCGGATGAGTGCTTAAAGGCTTCACCAAGGTAGGGAATACTGCTTAAAAGTGGGACACTACTATCTTGTTTTCCTTTATTAGAATCGATAAGTCCACCGAGAATAATAGTACTTCCATCTTTAACTTTCACCACAGTCGAGAGTTTTTTCTCTTGTGTATCAGGTGCCATGACTCTTTCATTCCCAGCCGTTCTTTGTGCATTGTCTGCCGAGTATTTAAAACTACTCACAGAAGGGTTGATACGCAATATAATTTCATTCTCTTCTGAAATCTCAGGAGTAATGTTGAGAAGCACCCCTATAAAAATGGAATAATTGGTATAGGTTGTTGTGAGCGTTGTATTGGTGGTTGCTGCAGTATTCGTCGTATTTTGTGCAACGCGATAATTAATGTTGTCTCCAATGGTAATGAGCGCTTGCTGATTGTTCATGGTCAATACTTTTGGGCTAGAGATGACTTTGGTTTCTCCTGAAGAATTGAGAAAATCAATTACGCCTGAAACAGAAAAGACCGCATCATTAACAACGGTAAGATTATTAATATTTTTTTGTATCGTTGTGTCATAAAGAGAACTGGTCGTTGTATCGGTTGAATAGGTTGTGTTATGGGCTTGACCTTGGTTGCTGTTATTAAAAATAGTACTGCTTTTAAATCCTAGTGAAAATTTACTCCAATCAACACCTGTGTTATTGCTACTGCTAAGGAGCACTGAAATAATCGAGACATCAATTAAGACTTGCCTATGAAGTCTATCTTGGAGTAGGTCAATATACTCAGAAACACGATCAAGTTGTTTTTTAGTTGCGGTAACGGTAATCATACCCGCATTGGCATTGATAATAGGAGGTGCCGCAACATAAGCTTCAGATCCTGTGTTAAGAACTGAAGTTAACTCTGTTGAGATTGTTTTCCAAAAGTCAAATGACTCATTTGAAGAAATAGTATTTTGACTTTGTGCAGTAGTGTTTTTAGAAGAAGTTCCTCCACTTGTTGCATCTGTTGGTGTTGCATCGACAGATGCATTGATAACAGCTTTACCTTCTCTGATAGAAGAGATGTAGTCTAGTTTGAATGATTTGCTACCCAGTGCAGAAATCTTTAAAAAACTTTTATTGTAGGTGTAAAAAAGGTCATTGTCGTGAATAATATTTTGAAAGACTTCATCCAGTGAAAGATTTTTAATGTTAATGCCATTTAAATTTTTTGCCAGTGCTTTTTCGGCTTCGCTATCTTTAATAACAATACTAAAGTTACACACTTCCGCTAATTCCGCTAGTAACTCTGCTCCAGTTGCTTTATTATTGGTTTTAATATTAAAGGTACGGTAGTCACATCCTGTAGTTTTTTCCGCTGCCAAAAGAGACAATGGAGAAAGTATGATACTGAAAAGTGTAAGAAAAATGATAAATTTATTTGGAAAATATTTCAATATTACTCCTGTCTTTTGTCTTGATAAAAAGTTCTTTTTGTTCAATTTCATTTGTAAGTATGACGCTTTTTTGGGTTATTTTTGTAATCTTAAACGATTCAATTGTTTCATTGATCCAATACCATTTACCATTAATTTTAACTTTTCGATCTACGATTGCTTCAAGAGAGTATTCGGGTTCTTGTACGGGTATATTGACATCACTACTGTTTGGCTCAGAACTTTGAACGACAAAAGGGTTGCTTATTTCATTAATGTTTTTAACATCAACACCTACTCTTTTATTTGCAATTTTTGAAAAAATCTGGTCATACTCTTTCACTTCTTGCTCTAAAGATATTCCTTCTTTTGCAATAGCCAATACTGCCAGAAATAGAATACATATCATAGTTTTCAATATTTCATTCCCCAAACACTAATTGTAAATTGGCCTTCAATATTTTTTTTACCAGTCCAACTGAACTCAGAAATATCAACGACAAGTTCACTCTCTTCTATGGCATTCATAAACTTCATAATGTTAGTAAAAGAACCACTAAAATAAACTTTAAGTATAAGGATTTGTTCTATTTTTTGCATACTGGGTTCATTTATTTTATTATCAATCACTTTAATAGTAACAGAATATTTTTGTGCATAGTCTGTAATAGAATGAAGAAAATCTGCCCAATTTTTTTCGTTAAATAATAAATAAGAGAGCTCTTTGAGTTTATTATCAATGTACGTATTGATATAAAGAGTTTTTTCCAAACGAAGCTTTGAATTTTCAATCTCAGAGTTCATTTTTTTAATGAAAAAAGTAGCATCACTCTCCCTCGAAATAGACTCCAAGTACACTTGTTCCTCACGAAGTTTTTTTTCAATTTCTTTCGTATTTCTAAGCGTTTGACTAAGTGTTCTGTCTGTTATAGGAAAGAGAAAACTGTAAAACAAAAATCCAATAAGCACAAAAACCATCGTAAAAATAAGATACGTTTCGCTGGTTTTTTTATTTTGAAAGAAAAGATCGATTTTTTCTAATAAATCATCAATACTATTCATTTATTAAGCCAATAGTGATTTTACTCGTATAGAGTTGTATTTTATCGTCCTGAAGAATTTTATCTGTGTTGATTTTGTACTTATTAAGTGCAGATAAGTCTTGTATGAATTCTGTAATTTTTTTTTCATTTTTATTACGTACAAAAACATCAAGTTGATTTTTTTTGAAATCAATCTCTTCGATTTTGCAATCATTCTTATTGGATAAAGAGAAAATTTCAAGTAGCATAGATGTTTTCATCGTATACGAGATTTTTTTATTATAAATTTCTACGAGTAATTTTTTTCGAAATTCAAACTTTGTTGTTTCACTGGCAATCAGTCCATCAATCTTCTCTTTTTCAGTTTTGAGTAAGGCTAGATCTTGTCTCATCCCAGATGTCTTTGCAAACAGTTCATTATACGTATTGGTATAGTGTGATGTTTGAAAATGTAAAAAAGAGTTATAACAAAATTGATAAGTAGGATAAATAAGGCTTATGCCAATACTTGCGGCGATTACACCTAAAAATTTCCCTGAAGCTCTGTATTTAAGAGGAGGGGGTCTTTTAAAGATTGAAAAATTGAGATGATCATCAGGATTTTCAATATACAGTTGAGCACTAAGCATCATGAGAAGATGCATCTGATCCATGTTTTCTTTTGATGATGCGGTTGAAGTACTAAAATCAAATTTAGATGTCTCAATATCAAGATGATTTTTAGTAAATTCTAAAATATCACCAAAAGACCCAATCTCAGAACCAATATAGATTTTATCAATATAATCAATGTTGTAAGAACGTTTTGTAAAGACTAATATTTCACTAATATACAGATAAATATCATTAAAAAGTTGTAATAAATTTTCTTGATATTGGCTATGTGTCGCTTTTAACCCTTCTTGCATCAATAATGTATAAAAACTTTCCTCATCCATTCGCTCACCGAGGAGTTCACAAAATTTTTCATTCATTTCGTGAAGAGAGTAATGTAATGATTTTGAATAAATATATTCGCCATTTTTATAGACAGCTAAAAAAGCATCGGACTTTTGAAAATAGACAAAACAATGTGTTTCGTCTATGCTAAGAAAATTTTTACGATATAAAGCTTTAATGAGAAAAGGTGCAGTCGTTATATAATCAATGTAGTGTATTTTTTCTTTAATAGGTAAAAATTTGGCTTGCAGTAACGTGGTATCAATAAGAAAAATATTAAAAGATCTATTATTGATATCCTTAGATTCTGTCTCAATATAATTGATAATATATTCTATAGAAGAATCAAGTGCCAATTCATCATAAATTTTTATCTCAATAGCATCTTTAATATCGCTGTCTTGAATATTGTGGTTGATATCAATGGTACTGCTAATAACATCCCGTGTTTGTAGATAGGAGATACTAAAAGCATTTTTGTGCTTTTGCTCTAATGGACAAAGTGTGCTATTTCGAAATGAGTGCGTATATGAAATTTGCGAAAAGGGATCGATAGAAACAATTTCTGCGCTAAAATTCTTAGTTTCACTAGCGAGCATTATTTTTTAATCCTTTGCACTAACTAAATTACAAACTTTATTCAACAATATAACCAATTTTCTTTAACATCTCTTTATCTTGGCTCCAGCCTTGCTTTACAACAACCACAAGTTTCAAAAAGACACGTTTTTGGGACAAAGATTCAATCAATTGACGCGCGTTCGTACCGATTCTTTTAATGGTTTGACCGTCTTTGCCAATCAGAATCCCTTTTTGACTTTTTTTATCAACAATGATCGTTGCATAAATATTATCAATCGTCTCTTTTTCATCAACCTTGTCAATGATGACATCTGCAAAATAAGGAATTTCATCACTCGTATTTTCAAAAATAGCTTCACGGATCAGTTCTTTGTAAATATCACGAGAACGCTCTGTCGTAAGAATCTCAGGATCATAAAGATAAGGATGCTCTGGCATAAATTTAGAAATGGCTTCTAACAGATAGGCTTGCGAAATTCCTTTTTTGACAGAAACTGGGATAAGGGCTACAAATTTATCTTGATACGCTTGATATTCAGTGATCTTATCAAAAAGTGCTGTTTGAGAAACACTATCGGTTTTGGTCAAAAGAACCATGTGTGGAATATTGGCTTTATTGAGTGCTGCAAAATCAATATAATTTTGAATACTATCACTAGCTGGAGCAAGAAAAAGGATAAGATCGCAATCCCCCATCGCTTTCATCGCTTCTTCAAGCATAAATTGATTTAAAAGGCGTTCTTGTTCATGAATACCAGGAGTGTCAATAAAAATAATTTGTGTATTTTCGTGCATCGCAATAATATTAAGACGTTTTCGCGTGGCGTTGGCTTTGTGTGAAACCATTGCGAGTTTTTCACCCACTAACCAATTGAGAAGCGAGCTTTTGCCTGCATTGGGTCTACCAATAACGGCGACGTATCCTGTTTTTGTTTTTTCGTTCATTTTGCTTCTTTAATTATAAAATATAGCGACTGCTATCTTCACTCTCAACAATGGCATCGAGTTTTTCATGCACTAGTTCTTTGGTTACATGTAAAGTTTCACCTTCGTGTTCATCAGCACTGTAACTAATATCTTCGAGCACTTTTTCGATAATAGTATGCAGTCTTCTAGCACCAATGTCTTCCGTTTTCTCATTCGTAATTTGAGCAATTTTAGCAATTGCTTTAATTGCCTCATCTTCAAATATTAATTCCACGCCTTCCGTCTTTAAAAGAGCTTGATACTGGCGTAGCAAAGAGTTCTTTGGTTGTGTTAAAATCTGATAGAGTACCTCTTCTGTAAGTGAACTTAGCTCTACACGAAGTGGAAAACGACCTTGAAGTTCAGGAATCAAATCACTAGGTTTACTCAAATGAAATGCACCTGCGGAGATGAAAAGAATGTGGTCGGTTTTAATGCTTCCATATTTAGTGTTGACATCACTGCCTTCAACAATTGGAAGAAGATCTCTTTGCACACCTTCTTTACTGGGATCGCTTCTATGCGATTGTGAAGAGTTAACCGCAATTTTATCGATCTCATCGATAAAGATAATACCACCATTTTGAGCACGTTCTCTAGCTTCTGTCTTAACCGCTTCCATATCTAAAAGTTTTTCGCTTGCTTCAGTTTTTAGAGCCTCTTTTGCATCTTTAACTTTCATCTCTTTTTTAATGTTATTTTGTCCAGATCCCAAGATTTTGATGAAAGATTCTTGTACCTTAATCATTTCAGGAGGAAGCGAAGAATCTCCTAAATCACTGTTATTTTGAGAAATTTCCACTTCGATTTTAAGCTCATCAAGCTCTCCATCGCGAAGTTTCTGACGCATCTTCTCGTAACTTTTTTCATAGTCCGCTTTTTTCTCTTCACTGACTCCTTTTGGAAGAGGAGGTAGCAGTTTTTCTATAATGGTTTTTTCTACATGTAAAGCAATATCATCTTGATTTTTTTCTTTGTGCTCTGCTTTGACAAGGTTGATGGATGCCATCATAAGATCACGCACCATTGACTCAACATCACGCCCCACAAAGCCAACTTCTGTGTATTTGCTTGCTTCTACTTTCACAAAAGGTAAAGAGAGCATTTTTGCCATACGTCGTGCAATTTCAGTCTTGCCCACACCGGTTGAGCCGATCATCAAAATGTTCTTTGGCATCACTTCTTCTGCCATTTCACCTTCAAGTTTAAGACGGCGGTAACGATTGCGAAGGGCTATCGCGATTGATTTTTTAGCATTGAATTGTCCGATGATATACTCATCTAAGTATGCGACAGTTTGTTTTGGTGTTAAATTCATGGTTATTTATCTCTCTAAAACAAATGTTTTGATGTTGTCGTTGGTATAAATACACAGTTCACTAGCGATCTTAAGACTCTCTTTAACAAGTGTCTCTTCATCCAAATTGGCATGACGATCAAGTGCTCGCGCTGCAGAAATGGCATAGTTTCCACCGCTACCAATCGCCGCAATTTTGCCATCTTCTGGCTCAACCACGTCCCCTGTACCGCTTAGGATAAAGATATGATCGCATGTTAAGACAATCATCATAGCTTCTAAACGGCGTAACATTTTATCTTTACGCCACTCTTTGGAAAACTCGATGACAGACTTATACAAATCACCTTTTTTCTGCTCTAATATGTTTTCAAACATATCAAAAAGGTTGAATGCGTCTGCGGTACTTCCTGCAAAGCCTGCTAAGATTTTTCCGTTGTAAAGCTTGCGGATTTTGGTGGCATTATTTTTAAGAACAGTATTGCCAAAAGTGACCTGTCCGTCACCGCCAATGACCGCTTTGTCTTTGCCGCGACACGCAAGGATGGTGGTTGCTTCAAACATAGCGTTTATTCTCCAAGAATACTAAGTTTTAGTACTGCGTGGATGCCATGTCCTAATTTAATGCTCACATCAAAATCACCGGTTGTTTTAATGGCATGTTCAATTTCAATTGTTTTTTTGTCGATTTCAATGCCATGCTGTGCTTTAAGATCGTGTGCAATCTCATCTTTCGTAACAGCACCAAAAAGACTGCCATTGGCTCCTAGTTTACGTTTAACGGTAAGTTTTAGCTCAGCCAATTTTTTCTCAATGGCTTTAAGGTTTGCAATTTCTTCAGCATCAGCGGCTGCTTTTTTGCGTTGATCTGATTCATATTTTCGCATCACTTCATTGGTAGCAAGAAGTGCAAAACCTTTGCCAATCAAGAAGTTTTGACCATAACCGTCTTTAACCTCTTTAATTTCACCTTTTTTGCCTAAATCTTTAACATCTTTAATCAATAAAACTTTCATTTTAAAATCCTTTATAACGCATCAAAGGCAAAGCCCTTGATGCTACGTTAGCCACTAGGGCACTAAAGCTTGCCAATAGCATTGGCGAATGTTTTTTTATTTCATCGTCTTTGGAAGTGGGGCATTTTTGAGTTTTTCACCGTGAAATGCGTCAATGCCACCACTAAGTTGGGCAATGTTTGAAAAGCCCATTCTACGTAAAATAAATATCATTTGTGATGTACGCCCGCCGATATGGCAGTAAAAAATTAAAAGCTTACCGGAGAGCTTTTTCAGCTCTTCCATATGTTGATGAATGGTTGAAGTTGGTAAAAGCATGTCTGTGCCTTTGATGCTTGATTGTGAGTACTCATACATCTCTCTGATGTCAATGAGTAGAAAATCAAGCCTCTTTTGAGCTCTTAGATTTAGCATTACATGTAACTCTTCGCCACTTACTTCACAGCTTCGTGTTACGGTTTTGACTAAATTCATCATTGCTTCATCACTCCATTCACTTTCACGCGCTTCATCCATTAGACTTAAGCTTTACCTTGTTTTTTTCTGTTTTTACCGCTAATAATAAAACGTAGTGCATTAAGCTTTATAAAGCCTTCTGCATCTTTTTGGTTATACACTTCATCTTCTTCAAACGTACAAAACGCTTCATTGAAAAGATTATTGGTTTTAGAATCTCTTCCGATAACCGAAACATTACCTTTGTAAAGTTTAAGCTTTACGGTACCATTGACGGTCTCTTGCGATTTATCAATAGCTGCTTGCATCATTTCACGCTCTGGAGAGAACCAGAAACCGTTGTAAATTGTTTTTGCATAGCGAGGCATGATCTCATCTTTAAAGTGTGCCGCTTCTCTATCTAACGTAATGCTTTCAATGGCACGGTGAGCGCGAAGCATAATCGTACCGCCTGGAGTTTCATAACAACCTCTACTTTTCATACCCACAAAACGGTTCTCAACAATGTCCGTACGACCAATACCATGTTTACAACCCAGCTCATTGAGTTGTGTAAGCATGTTAGCAGGACTAAGTTTAACGCCATTAAGAGCGACTGGATCACCGTTCGCATATGTAATTTCAATCACTTCAGATTTGTCAGGCGCATTTTCAGGGCTTACTGTCCATCTCCACATGTCTTCTTCTGGCTCTGCAGCTGGATTTTCAAGCACAAGTCCCTCATAAGAGATGTGAAGTAAGTTTGCATCCATAGAGTAGGGTGATTTACCCGGTTTTTTCTCAATGCTGATGCCATTTTTCTCTGCATACGCTAGTAATTTTTCACGAGAGTTCAAATCCCATTCACGCCAAGGAGCGATGATAACAAGATCAGAGTTCATGCTAAGGTAACCCATCTCAAAACGTACTTGATCATTTCCTTTACCTGTAGCTCCATGACTCACGCCATCAGCTCCAACCATTGCAGCAATCTCTGCTTGACGTTTTGCAATGAGTGGTCTAGCAATAGAGGTTCCTAAAAGATACTCGCCCTCATAAATTGCATTGGCTCTAAACATAGGAAATACATAATCTTTTACAAATTCTTCTTTTAAATCTTCAATAAAAATATTTTCAGGTTTAATGCCTAAAGAGATGGCTTTTTTGCGCGCAGGCTCTAGTTCTTCGCCTTGACCGATGTCGGCAGTAAACGTTACAACTTCACATTTGTACTCATCTTGGAGCCATTTTAAAATAATACTGGTATCCAGTCCACCTGAGTATGCTAAAACTACTTTTTTGACACTTTTTTTCATAATACGAATCCTCACAGAATTTATAGAATTGCGTGATGGTAGCGCAAGTTTGTAAAAACTTTGCTTATACCCTACGGGTGCTTTACATGTAAAGTTTAAAAAAGCAAGTTTAAATATTCTTTTGCTAGAATGAGCGTTAAATCCTGAAGGATGGGGTATGAGAGTCGATAAATTTTTAAACAGTACTAATATTACAAAACGTCGTGCAGTCTCAGAAGATATGTGCAAAAATGGCGTCATAAGCATCAATGGTGTGGTTGCAAAGCCTGCTAAAGATGTCAAAGTAGGCGATATTATTACCATCAATTATCTTGAAAAAGCAGTAAAATACGAGGTTTTGCAAATTCCTGAGAGCAAAACCATTCCAAAAACGAAACAAAACGAATATGTAAGGGAAGTTTGATGAACTACCAAGAAGCCTATAAACAGTTTAACGCGCTCTTTGAAAATGAGCTAAGCAGCGAAGAAGCGGCACAATTTTTAGTCGAACTTTATGATCGAGGCGAAAGCTTTGAAGAGATTGCCGCAGCAGCTAACGTTATGCGTGAGCATAGTGTTAAGTTAGACATTCCAGAGCATTTAAAAGCAGAAATCATTGACATTGTAGGAACAGGTGGCGATAAAAGTGGTACGTTTAATATTTCGACTACAACGTCTATCGTCTTAGCCTCGCTGGGCTGTAAAGTTGCCAAACATGGTAGCGGTTCAGCAACTTCACTCTCCGGTAGTGCTGATGTCCTTAAAGCTTTGGGGCTTAATCTTGCATTGCCACCTGAAAAACAGATTAAGATGCTTGAGGAGTGCGGTTTTGTCTTTATGTTTGCAATGAACCATCATCCTTGCATGAAACATATTATGCCAATTCGTAGAAGTCTCTCACACCGTACTATTTTCAATATGTTAGGACCGCTTGCCAATCCCGCAGGTGCTCAAAAACAGATGGTCGGCGTGTTTCATGTGGATTATATTGAGCGTTTTAGTAAGGCTTTAAGAGAGCTTGGAACGCTTAAAAGTATGGTCGTAAGCTCATTAGATGGCTTAGATGAAGTGAGCATCTGTTCTGTATCACGTTACACTATGATTGAAAATAAGATTATCACTGAAGGTGAAATTGACCCTCAAAGGTATGGTTTTAAACTAGCTCCACTGGAAGCTATCAAAGGTGGTGAAAGTGTTGAAAATGCCGAGATCACACGCGCAATTTTACGAGGGGATGAAAAAGGTTCCAAACTTGACATCGTCTTATTAAATGGTGCGGCAGCGCTTATGGTGGATGGTAGAGCCAGAGACATGCAAGAGGGCATTGAGATGATGCGAGATGCCATTGCAAGCAAAAAAGCGTGGGATAAGCTTGGCGAAATTATCAAGCTCTCATATCTTGTATGAGTTTAACGTATGAAAAAGTGTGTGATTTAGCACACTTAAATGCTTTTGCCAAAGAAATACACGTAAAGCTTGGAAATTCAGGTGTTCTTCTTTTACGAGGAAATCTTGCCAGTGGAAAGACTGCTTTTGTGAAAGCATTTGCAAAAGCGTTAGGCATAGAAGAGGCTATCTCTTCACCAACATTTTCAATTTTACATGAGTACGAGGGAAAGCTTTTTCACTATGATATTTATCAATGTGGAACGGATGGATTTCTCAAAAGTGGACTGATAGAAAAATTTGATTTGGAAGGTTATCATCTCATTGAATGGGGTGATGCTGAGTTTGAAAAATTATTGCACCATTTTGGTGTAGGTTACAGTACAATTGACATAGAAACAATGGATTTAAAACGCAACTACAAGGTTCACATGAATGCATACGCTTAAAGTTCAAGAATTACAAAAAGTTATTAAAAAAACAGAAATTATTAAGGGTGTTTCGCTCGATGTTAAAAGTGGCGAAGTCGTAGGCCTTTTAGGCCCCAATGGTGCTGGTAAAACAACAGTCTTTTACATGATCTGTGGTCTCATTGAGCCAAGTGCTGGAACTATTTATTTTGACAATCAAGATGTAACACAAATGCCTTTACATGTAAGAGCAAAACTAGGCATTGGTTACCTTCCTCAAGAATCAAGTATCTTTAAAGATCTCAGTGTTGAAGAGAACATCATGCTTGCGGCAGAAATTGTTTATCCAAACAATGAAGATGCTATGAAGCGTGTGGAAGAACTCTTAAATTTGCTCAATATTGAGCCAATTCGTAAACGAAATGGTGTGAGTCTGAGTGGTGGTGAGAGACGTCGTTGTGAGATTGCGCGATCATTGGTTTTAAAGCCAAAATTTCTTCTTCTTGATGAGCCTTTCGCAGGTGTTGATCCTATCGCGGTGGCAGATATTCAAGCAATCGTGCAAGAGCTTGCAAAGCTTGACATTGGTGTTTTGATTACCGATCATAATGTTCGTGAAACACTTGCCATTTGTGATCGTGCTTACGTACTTAAAGATGGAGCACTGCTAGCCAGTGGAAGCAGTGAAGAAGTCGCGCAAAATAAACTGGTGAAAACCTATTATCTTGGCGAAGATTTTAGATTTTAGCGCATAAGGGAGATGGGTTTTGAAACTTAGGGTTTCTGGCACACAAACAACCAAACAAAAGTTCTCCTCAACGCTAAGAGGCTGGCTTCCCATACTTCAAGCCAATCTCGATAGCTTAGTAGAAACACTAGAACCTTTTGTACAAGAAAACCCCTTCATTAGTGTCAAATCAGGTTCTGAAACACCCGATAAACGGTTTGAGAAAAAAAGCTTTTTCTCTGAAGCGGCTAAAACATCCGTTTCGGATACTATAGAAGCGTTAACACTGGATAAAAAATCTCTTTTTCAAACACTCTTTGAACAGGTGAATCCACCTCTTTTCCCAACAGAAAAATCGCAGCGTATAGCCTATGAAATTATCGAAAATATTAACTCAGAGGGTTATTTTGAAGTACAAGGACTTGCCGAAATCGCTAAAAAATTGGCTGTTTCTGTAGTTGAAGTTGAAAAAATTAGACAACGTTTTGCTTACCTAGACCCTTTGGGTATAGGAGCGCTTGATCTTAAAGAGACTTTTTTATTTCAGCTCCAAGATCTCTCTTTAGAAAATGATCTTTATTCGATGGTTGAAAAGCTTATTATTAACTTTGAAAACATCGAATCTTTTAGCAAAGAGTCTCTGTTTCATGAAGCACTGAACATCATAAAACGTTTTCACAACCCCCCTGCTATCGACTTTTTAGAAGATGAAAAAGAGGTCATTCCTGATATTTTTATTTACGATTTAGCAGGAGCCATCGAAGTGCGAATCAATGATGCGTACTATCCTGAAGTGATTATTGACACGGAAGGGCTTGATGAGAACCATAGTTTTGTTTCTCAAAAAATCAAAGATGCTAAAGATCTTATTGATGCATTAGAGATGCGTAAAGCAACACTTTATAAGATTGGTTTGATGATTGTGGAGTATCAGTATGACTTCTTCTTTGGAAAAGCAATCAAGCCTATGAAACTCAAAGATTTGGCTGATGATTTAGGACGTAACCCTTCGACCATTTCTCGTGCCATTGCTGGCAAATACCTTTCATGTTCTCGCGGTGTTATTCCTTTGAAACAGTTTTTTGCAACAGCCGTGGAAGAGGATATTTCTAACAGTGCGATTAAAGAGTATATGGTGGAATTGGTGAAAAATGAGAGTAAACTAAAGCCACTTAGCGACATTAAACTCTTAGAACTCATTGAGTCAAAATTCAACATCAAAATGGTGCGACGTACGATTACAAAGTACCGTCAGCAGTTTAACATTGCTAGCTCATCCGAGCGTAAAAAACTCTATACCCTTAAATTCTAAGCGATTTTAGCAACATCCGCATGTTTGAAGTGCATTTTGAGCATTTCGTAGGCATTTTGAACCTCTTGAAACTTTGCCACATACTTTACATGTAAATCTCCATCGTACAAACCACAACTATCTGGATGGTATTTTTTAACCAATGCAAGGTAATTTCTACGAATAATCTCAAAAGAGTCTTCAACTTTACAACCAAGAATACCAAAGTACTCTTCAAGCAGAGAGAAGAGGGCATTATGACGGCTTCGTTTTGCACGTTTTGCCACAAAACTCTTTTTATAGGCTAATAAATCTTCCAAGACATACGAAAATTCTACAAAACAGCCAAAGAGCTCTTTTTGATCCAGTAGTTTTTCTAAAAGGCGAACGGTCACGTCAGAGTTTGGGTAGAGTGTAATCGTGCCATTTTTAGGACGAATTCTTACTAAATGATCCTTAAAATAGCTTTTAAGATACGATGCAAAAAGTGTGTTGTGTGAACCCATATGAAAGACAACAGCATAGCTGTCTTCAATAGCAAGGTTTATATTCATTTTTTGGAGTACTTGATTGGATTTGAGAAGGGATATTTTGATGCTTTTGTCAACCGCATTTTCAATAATATGGGCTTGTTCACTGTTTCCTGTCTTGCGAAGGTAGATTTTGCTGATAAGCTTTAAGAAATAGCGACGTTGTACTAACTCATCGTGCTCTTTGAAGATAATCATTTTATCTTTGCGACCAATCTTCTTTTGAAAGTTTTTATCCGCAATATTTTGTAAGTAATAAAATGTTTTTGAATCTTCTTGTATTGTAAGAGCAAGCATATCATGAGAAAGTGAAAGGTGCATCGATCCATCCTTTTTGTCAAGTTATTTACCTTGAAGCAAAAAGAATTCCAAGTTTTAAAAGTTTAGATCCAAATGGCATCTTCATCAAGGCTCGGATTGCCTTGAAGTATCTGATATGGGGCATACAAAGCTTTGTATTTGAGGCTTTGACAGTTTTCTACATAATAGCCCAGATAGATCCAATCTAGATCATACTCTTTAGCCAGAATGATCTGTTCATAAATGGACAGACGCCCTAAGGAAAGCTTTTCAAAATCAGGATCATAGTAAAAATAAATCGACGAGATGCCATCATCTAAAAAATCAATCAAATCAACGCCGATGAGTTTATCGTCATGAAAATAGAGCACTTCTTTACCGAAATTATGTGCACCACTCACATAGAGTTCATGATAGCTTTGTGGCTTGAGATTGTAGTATTGCCAGCCGCGTTTTTGCTCCATAAAACGGTGGTATTTATCGTAAAGTTCTAGGTGCTCTGTACTAATAGTAGGAGATTGAATGACGTAACGAAGGCCTTCTGCTTTTTTAAAAGCACGTTTCGCAGAGCGTGAAAAAGCGTAGTTTTTAATATCAATGCGAAGGCTTAAACACGATTTGCAATTATGGCATTGTGGACGTGAATAGTAGTGGCCAAAGCGTCTCCAACCTCGTTCTATTAAAGCTTGATTAAGCTCCATCGTTGCACTTTCGATGTACTTATATTCCATACGTGTTTTGCAGCCATCAAGATAGGAGCATTTTGTTTCTAAGGTTGAAAATTCAATCATGCGTGAGAAGGGTGTCATGGCTTAGTGTAGTTTTTTAACTCCAGAGTTTTGCATAAATTTTTCAAATTGCTCGTGTAGTTTTTTTTCTTTCTCTTGTTTTTGTTCTACGATAAGTTTTTCTTTTGTATTTTTTTCTTCTTGATTGATTTTGTCTTTGAGTGATTTGAGGTCATCAAATAGATTGCTTTGCATTGCATGCCTTTACATGTAAAGATAAATAAGGTTGGATTATAGCAAAAAATCATACAAAGAGGCTTAGAAAGGGTCGATTAATTTTTTTTATTTGAGAATTAGGAATTAAAAAAAGAAGTGGTACCTGAGGCCGGACTCGAACTCATGGAAAAGTATATGATAAATCCCTAAAATTAGGCATTTTATTAAAAATTAGTTAGCCAAGAACACACTTTTTTTAACGATTATATTGACATCTGATTAAGTATTAATACGTAAAATATTACATATTAATTTATGTATTTTGTGGTGTCAAGAGAGGGAAACTTTGAATGAGAAACAAAAAAATACAAAAGACCATAAATAGGGACTATCACAACTCTATCATTTTCAAAAAACTGTATTTTTTGTTCATTTTGGGCACAGTAAAATATATTGCCGATAATATATTAACAAAATTAAGCATTTTTTAATAACTTCATTTATTTTTAACCTAAAATATAGTTTTAGGAAGAGAATTATCTAAAAAATATCTAATATTTGAGCTTTATAAAATTATTAAAGTAAGATAAACTATTTCTCGTGTATTTTGATAAAGTGATACATAAATACTACACATTAAAATTCCGATATATTATTTTAATGATTTTTTAATATGCAATTTGTGAATTATACTTCATCAAGCTTACAATGAATAATATAGTCACTATGTTGTGTTATATCAATAACTCGAAATTTTAATTTTGGTTGAACTAAAATTTCATTTTCATTTTTAAAAATAGAAAAATTACTAATATCGAGGTAAACGGATTTTCTTGAGCATATTTCATAAATCACTGCTGCTTTTTTTTGTTCTATATTTTTAGAGCTATTGAAAATTGAGTTTTCTGCCGTTTGAATGTCATATGAAAAGGACAAGATGCTATTTTCTAATTCAATTGTCTGAGATATTACATGATTATTTTTAAAAACAAAAAAAATATCATCAACTTCATTATTTTCGTCTTCAAGAATATCACCACGGAAAATTGATTTTTTTTTATCAGTGTTATCTATATATTTCTCAAATAATCCACGAAGTAAATTTGCAGTTGGAAGATACTCTTTTAGAAAGTCATCAAGATAATTACCTTGGAAAATTCTTTTAATATGGCGATATTCAAGAGTAGAGTTAGTCCAAATATAAATTGCTTTTTTTTCTTCTTCTGTCAAATTATCAAAAGATTGTTTATTCAAAATTTCTTTCCTTAATGCATATTTTACAAAGATATTAAGCAATTAAAGATTGATTTTTCTTTATACTTTGAGTATTGAATATTTTGCAAAAAAAATTTACAAGGGAAATAATGGTTAATTATCATGAAAGTAAACTATGGCACAATCTCAAAACAAAAGTTTCTGAAAAAATATTAGGAGATTTTAAAACTGTTATAGATAGCACTATCCCTCTTTTAAAATATATTAAAACAACTTTCCCAAATTATACTAATCATGATAGCGAACATTCATTAAAAATTATTAAAAATATTGAAATGCTTTTAGGAGATCATGTCGAAAATTTATCTGAAGCAGAATCAGCTGTTCTCTTACTTGCAGCGTATTGGCATGATTTAGGTATGGCTTGTAGTGATATCCAAAAAATAAAAGATGAACGATGGTTTGAAAAGTATCAAGTAGATAATAATATAGAAAATTCTAGTTGTCTAACTATGGAAGTAGCTTCAGATTATTTAAGGCAATATCACCATGAAAGGCTTGAGTTCCACCTATATGATACAGATGAACTTTTAGTACATCTTGAAAATGATAGCTTATTAATCAAAGAGCATAATATTATTGATATAGCCTATCAAGTGTCTAAAAGTCATTATGAAAATACTGAAAATATAATAATTTTAGAAAAATATAATTCTGCTGAACGAAATGATGATTTTTCTTTTTGTGCGATTCTTCTTAGATTAGGAGATATTTTGGATTTTGACCAAGAACGTACAGAAACCTCTACTTATAAATTTTTAGGGTTAAATTCTGCAATTACAACTTCAGAAAAAATTAGCCAAGAAGAATGGAAAAAACATTTATCAAGCCTTGGTTTTAAATATCAAAACAATATTTTATATTTTAGTGCGACACCCACTGACCCCAATATTGAACATTTAATACGAAAATTTATTGAAGTTATTGATTTAGAAATTAACAAATGTTCGCATTTTTTTAATACATATTGTAAAAAATGGAACTGTATTCTTAAATTACCTTCTTCAATTAACGTTGAAAATATCAAATCGCAAGGCTATAAATTTGGAGATTTTCACTTTACGTTAGATCATGAAAAAATTCTAAATCTCCTTACTGGAGACAATATATATGAAAATCAAGCGGTTTTTATAAGAGAACTTCTCCAAAATTCAATAGATGCTTCATTATATATCCAAGCGATTAAAGCAAGAAATGGCATTGAATATAAATGCAAACCAATTAATGTATTTGATTGGTATGATGATAAAGGCAATTATTGGATTCGTTTTGATGATTATGGTGTCGGTATGGATGAATATATATTACTTAATTATTTTACAAAAATAGGCGTTTCATTCTACGAATCAAAAGATTTTGACAAAACGATTGGCTTTAAAGCAATTAGTAAATTTGGTATTGGCATCTTATCTTGTTTTATGATTTCAAATAAGATTGAAGTTAATACAAGGAAAGAAGGGAAAGAAGCCATTCGATTTTCGATTAATTCACTCAATTCTTATTTTGTGACACACTTAGAAAACGAGCATAAAAGAGTTAGTTATTTTCCTTCACCAGATGATAAAAAAGAAAAATATCGAAAAGATGTAGGTACCTCTATTGCCATTCAAATAGATTTTAATAAGCTTAAAAGCTGGATAAATATAGAAGAAGAACTGTTAGAAAACATTCTTTGTTCTCCAATAGAAATCCAATATAAGAATAAAAAAATTGGAACCACGCTAGATATTTTAAAAGATAATTTTTGGATTAAACATGAAGAAACATTTGAATTAGATAAAAATGATATAGATCAAATTAATAATTTTTATCAATCATCAAAAAAAAATAATAATATTAAGATTACACTTCAACCAATAGATATATCAAAAAATTTAGTAAATCCAAATATTCAAGGACATTCTCTTCAAATAAGTATTAGCGGACTTAAATGTCGAAAAAATGAGGATTATGAATTTAATATTAAAAATTCTAAGAGAATAATAACTCTTCAATTGTATAAAAATAGATTTAACTCATCATCTAGTAAAGAATTTACCATTGAACTGTCCAAGTATCCTGTAATTCAAACTTTGTTAGATAAACCATTATTTAACAAAATTTCACATAATGGAATTGTAGTTCAAAAAATAAATGTGAATAGCTTCTTGACTCCTATAACGGTTACTCATATTTATTTATTTAATCAAAGTAGACCTTTATTAGATATTTCTCGATCAAAAATAAGATTTAATTTGGAAACTTTATTAGCAATGAATTTAATGTTTTTACAGAATGATGGTTTGAGTCATAACTTATATAATTTAAAGTTAGTTGGAATAGAAGGTACAAAAATTACCTATAAAGAAGCTATCCATAATATTTTGCCGATATTATCAATATTACAAAATACAAAATTATTCAACATAATAACGATAAATGGCCTGCAAAATGTTAGCATTGATGAAATAATAAAAACTAAATTATCAAATATAATCAAAATACAAATTCATGAGTGTCCAGTAATATGCGCTTATGATATCATTGATTTAAGTTATTTACATCAGGAAATCAATACTATAATCACGACAACTTTACTTTTTTTATATACAGAAGTGTTTTTTGATATTTCTTCCGATAAGAAATCACCATCTTGTTTTATTTCAAATATTACTCATCATGATGAGACAACTTTAAATTTAAAGTTGCCTCGAATATGCCAAGAACTCTTTCCAGTAGGTTTTTTTATCCAATATGATAATCGATTAATTAATTTGCTTCAATTCAACAGCATCACATATCCATATGAATCTTATAGTGTGAATTTGAAGCATCCATTTTCACAATGGCTTATTAGCAAGGCTGAAACATTAAACAAGAATTTTGGAGGAATTTTTGAGGACATAAAGAGTGTTTTTACTACATTACGAAAAACTAATGATGAAAAAAAAGAACAGCTCATAAAAGTTATAAATGTTCTTCAAAAAATAGATCGTAACATTATTAGTAAAGAAGTTATTGAAAGTATAAATTTTGAAATTGAACAATAAAAATTTATTAATTATTTTTAGATTTTATTTTCTAGACAAAATCTAGCAAAGCATGTAATGAATAATATAGATTTTTCTCAAACACTTCCAATTTTTAAAGAACTTGCTGAGTATTATCCAAATATTGCAGATTCTGAATTTGATTTATTTCAAAAATGTGCTGAAACAAACTTGAGCAAAGATGAAGAATGTAAACCACATTTATATATGATTTTTCGCCTTATTAAAAAAACATACCAAGTCTATTTAGAACTAAGTGATCGTAGTAATGATAGAATTACTTTACTCTATAATCTTCGTAATGAACCTACAAAAACCATTAATAATTATCTCAAAAAAATAGAAATGGCAAACCATTTTTACTCTCAAATTATGTTTGATGATGAAATAAATTACTATGCACTTATTGAAGAAATTATGAATGATTTCAAAGATAATCCCTCCGAAACCATGCAGTTTTTTCAAAATAATCGAACGATACTTGATTCGACTGGTGGTGCTTTGAATAGACCAAGCTTTGAAAATGGCTATAAAGAGCTTTATACTCGAGAAAATCGCCGTTCTCTTGGAAAACCACCCAAAGAACATTATGATGAACTTAAAAAAAAGATAGTCATAGATTATTACTATGTACTTTTGCAAGCATATCCCCTAATTAGCAAAGATGTAAAACAAGTAGAAAAAAAACTATTTATTTCGGCTTCGATCAAAATTTTCAAATATTTAAAACTATCAAAATGCTCCATTCAGCCCTATAAACTTAAAACGTATCTTGAAGAGTTCTTTTATTCGTTGGGTTATTCGATTAAAGTTTATCCTGATAAAATTGAACAAGCATATCCTTTTGCATTGCATAAAAAACATTATATTTACAAATATCCAAATAAAGATGATAGCTATCGTTTACCTCCACAAAGCATCCTTCACGAATTTTATTATTGATGTACTCCTTTTAATTTGCAGAAAATTATCTGCTAGTTATCTATATATTTATTTCCCCCTTTTTCCTAAACTGTCATCGTTTTAAAACATAAATCAAAGCTTTGGTTAATTTCATACAAGGAGTTAACTATGTTAACACTCAAGGCGCAATTGCTGAATATCTTTACAGGTAACGACTTTACCAATCAGCAAACAGGAGAAACCATTAAGGGTAAAACCAAACTTCAACTCTTGGCACGAGTACCACTTAAAAACGGTGAGTACAAAAACCAGTTGATTGATCTTTCTATTCCAGTAGAGAGACTCTCTTTATACGAGGATAAGATCAATAGTGAAGTAGAAGTACAGGTTGGTTTGATTGGTGATGCTAAATTCTACGGCATTTAAAACAGGAGAGAAACAGGAAAAGCTTCATGGGACTTTGTCCCCATGTGGCTTTGGGTTTCTCCACTCTTTTAGCGATGCTTTTGGTAACACATCGCTCACATACGGAAAACGATAAAAAAAGAAAGGAATTTTATGCAAGTAAAGTCTATTTGTGGCATTGATACGCTTTACTACTTTGCTCAAAGTAATGAAGCGTATGAAAACGCCTTTTTTGATCTTCAAAGTCAACTAGAAGCCCAAACCAAACTTCACGAAAGTGATGCATATACCTATGCCAATTCAGCCATGATTGTTAAACTGGGAACAACCGCTTTACGCTATCTTGCCAAAGATAAAGGGGTGTATTGGTTTAGAGATATTAATGAGTATTTCAAACTAGGATTTAAAAATCCAAACATTGCAAGTTATCAACACAATATCCAAATACAACTTCAAGGTGTTGGTATCTATACCATAGGATTAAAGAACCTCTTAACCTTTATCAACGATGAACTACTCAAAGAGATCACAACAGGACTCTTTGAAATCTCTAGGGCTGATCTTAACTGCTTTGTGCAGTACGATTTTGGATTTGTCACCAAAGAGATGTTTGTCTCTAAGAAAAAAGGGTATCACATCATTTCAGAGTTTGGAAACTCCAAACGGACTCAAACCATCTATGTGGGTAAAAAGCCTTTTTTCCTAAGACTCTATGATAAAAAAATAGAACTGGATAAATCAGATAAAGCAGAGATCATGCAAGATTATTTTACCTATCATGGGTTTGATCTTAAAGAGCCTATTTTTAACCTAGAGTTTGAAATGCACAGGGTTCATTTTAAAAATATGGGTATTCGTACTTTAGAAGGATTACTCAGTAATGCCAACAACCTTTTTAAAACAGCAATGGATGATATAAGACTGATTGATCTTACAACGATCAGTAAAAAAGATATGCTCAATAACTCTAAAAACAGAGCTAAAACCTTAGAGATTTGGGAGTATATCAAAGAGAACTATTCTATTACAGAGTTCTTACAATATGAGATTGATTTAAAACGTATTCCTCAAAAACGCTATGTTTATGATCTTCCAAAGTTTATTACCGATACGCATGAGCTTATCCATAAAGCACTCAATAACAATATTGTGCTTTCACCTGATTTGATAACCAAAATATCTGATCGAGCTATTGATCTTTATGGTGAGATCAAAGAGAACCCTTCTAATTCATCACCACGTATTGCAACAAAATATGATGTAGTGATTAGAGATAAAGAGGATGATTTAATTGCACGGTATAAATGCACAAAAGATGATGAACTGATTCCTTATCAACTGCCGTTTAAACTCCTAGGCACAAAAGAGCTACAACACACTATTAAGCGATTATCTAAGCAACTGACAACTGCGACACACGATGAGGCTAAAACGCTTACACAACAGCTTAAGATTGCTAATAATGAACTTAGCAAGCGGTTAGAGGTGATGTGATGCTAATTGATCGTATAAACAACCTTGAAAATGAAATGAAAGCCATTAAAACAACGCTATTGAAACTACCAACATGGTTTCCTTTAACATCAGAATTTGCACAAGAGCATCACATGAGTATGAATGGTTTGCGTAAGTGGTGTCTGAAAAACATAAATCCTGATAGCTTTGTGAAACGAGGGCGGTTTTGGTACATCCATAAAAGTGAGATTGCAAATGTACGTCCAAACATTGTATGATTTCATTGTTCTTGGCTAACTTGAAAGGAGTTTTCAAGTGGCTTGTGTCGTTCAACATCCCAAAACAGGGAATGTTCTTTTACAAAATGTTGTTAATGGTAAAACCATCCGCCTATCAACAGGCAAGAAGGCAACGAGTAGGTTAATTGGCTGGTATAAAACTCACGTTGAAGATGAGTTTTGGAAGCTTTATTACCAAAAAAATAAAGAAGCAGATCAACAAATGAGCTTTGCTGAGTATGCGAGATATATTGTGGATATTACGCAAAGTAATCGAAATGAATTTTCGCAACGTGGAGAGATCAAAAAGGTTGAGAGGCTTATCAAGTATTTTGGAGATATAGCGTTAGATGATATTAGACCATCAACCATTCAAGCATGGCAAGATACTTTTTTAAAAACTCTTGCACCAAAAACGGTGAAAGAGTATCGAAGTACGCTAAGTGTCGTGTTTAAATTTGCGTTTAATGATGATCTCATCCATAAAAATCCTCTAACACCCGTTAAGTCGCCCAAATTGCCTAGACGCATCGTTGATGTCTTTAGTGAAGATGAGCGTAAATTGCTTATTGAACATTCAAGCGGGCAACTTCATAACCTTATTCAGTTTGTTTTTTACAGCGGACTGAGAGCAGGGGAAATAATAGGCCTTAAGTGGGAGAATATAGACTTTGACAAAAACAAGATTGATGTCTGTATGAGAGTTAGAAAAGGTACTGTTGATCTGCCAAAAGGCGATAAAATCCGTTTGATTGATCTGTTACCGCAAGCGAAGCAAGCGCTTCTTGTACAAAGACAGCTAACAGGGCTTTCAACCTTTGTGTTTCATTCAAAAGAGGGCAAACCTTATTTTAGTGAAACAAGCATTACTCAATCCATTCAAGAGTTGTGTAAAAAGCTTCATATTGTAGGCGGTGGTGGTTTGCAAAAAATGAGGCGAACGCATAATACAATGCTAAAGCAATTTGGCTTGCCTCTTGATTGGATTCTTCATCAAATGGGACATGAAACAGATGAAGTCAATCGTAATCATTATACGGGAACAATAACAGTTGATATCAGCAAAATAATTGCATGATTTTGACAATTATTGACACCTCATTGACACCAGTAAAGTTTAAGGTTTGGAATATCGTATTTTAGGGAGTTAGGGTGGTACCTGAGGCCGGACTCGAACCGGCATATGTCTCCATACTAGATTTTGAGTCTAGCGCGTCTACCAATTTCACCACTCAGGCACTGTAAATAAGAGTTGGAATTATACAAAAAAAAGCTTAAACATCAGTAAAACTGAATGTCTAAGCTTTTCGAGGTGAAGAATTAAGCTTTTGCTACAACGTCTTTAAGTTTTTTACCAACTTTAAATTTGACAGCTGTTGTTTGTGCAACATCTACGACTCTGTTTGTACCAGGAACTCTAGCTTTTCTAGCAGCTCTTGTCGCAGTACTAAATGTACCAAAACCGATAAAGCTTACATCTTTGCCAGCAACTAGTGCTTCGCTGATTGCTTCTAAAGCCGCATCAACAGCTTTTTGACTATCTTTCTTAGAAAGACCTGCTTTCTCAGAGACTGCTTGGATAAATTCCGCTTTTTTCATTGCTCATTCCTTAAAATAAAGTGTTTGTCCGAGGATTGTACAATTTTTTTTAAAAAAAGACAATAATTTTTTTAAAAAAGTTAAAGAATAAACCCTAAAAGACGATATTTTCTACAGGGAATTAAAATTGCTTGTACTTAAAAACGAAAATTGATGGAGAATACTATGAGAATCACAAACGCGCTTTTATACAATACATCATTACGTAACTATCGAACTTCTTCGGAGAAATTGTATACTATTAATGAACAGATCGCTAGTAAATTAAAAATACAAAATAGTTATGAAAATACAAGCGTTTACATAGATGCAATGCGTCTTAATAATGAAATTGACACCTTACAACAATCTTCTGATAGTAGTTCAAAAGCAAAAACGTTTGCAGACAATACCGATTCTACGTTAACAAGCTTCAGTTCATCCCTTGATCAATTCAAAGCAAAATTGGTTCAAGCTTCGAGTACTTCTAATTCTTCAACAAGCTTACAAGCACTTGCTAACGATTTGCAAGGTATCAAAGATCACTTAGTCAACTTGGCCAATACCTCTATTAATGGTCAATTCCTATTTTCAGGTACAGCATTGTCTCAAAAGCCAATTGCAAGTGATGGCACGTATAAAGGGAATTCAGATAATTTAACGGCACTGATTGGATCAGGTGTTGAGCTTCCTTATAATATTACAGGACAATCACTTTTCTTAGGCAAAGACACGGACTATAATAGAACAGTTTCTACAAATATATCAATGTACAATCAATCAAAATTAAATCCAGCAGTAATGACTACGGATGGTCAAAATGCTGCTTCAACAAAAGTATATTTAAAAGATACAGATACAATTAGAGACCTTGTAGGTGATACCAATAGTGCAGCAACCGACGATCCTAAGGCTGTTTTTTATCTCTCTGGTAAAAAAAGTGATGGCAAAACATTTTCAAATACTATTGAAATTAATACAAGTTCTAAAGTTTCAGATTTACTGCAAAGTATTGGCAATGCTTATGGCAATACTGCAACCAATAAAGTTGTAGATGTCAGTATGAATGCACGTGGTCAGATAGAAGTTAAAGATTTAAAATCTGGAAGTCAACTTTTAGATATGAATATTTTTGGAGCAATTGATAGAAATGCGCTTCCTGGAGAGACGGGAAATGCAAAGCAAATTCTGAATGTAGATAATTTATTGACAAAACCTAATGTGGATATCATTGCTTTTAGTAAAAGTAATTATGAAACAACGGCTTCTTCCCCTGATTTGACAATGCGCTCTTCTGCTGTTACTTTAGGTACCTATGCTATAGATTTTCCAATGCAAAATGTAACAAATTCCAATATGACATCAACAACGCTTTTAAGTGGCATTCTTCCATCCGATGTAGATCATATCGATTTTGGCGCAACATCATTTTCAACTACAGGAAAAACAGTACAAGATTTGATGACAGCTATTGAAACAGAATATGGATTGGGGGCAGGGGATGTTACATTATCAACCGCAACCAGTGGTCGTATGCTGATCAATGACCCTACAAATACTTTTAGTGCTTCTTTGCAACCTAAAAATGCGGTCAATGCCCTTGCTCATGGTGATCCTATCCCTGATGCTATGAATTCTGCACGAAGAGGCTTTGAGAAAGATGGTAATACACTTTCAAGTAATATCTCTCAAGTTGTTAAAAGTACAAGTGACTATGCAACGGCAAGTACAAAACTTGTTGATGTTGCAGGTGTTGATAGTTTAAACGGCAAGCAAATGGTTCTTAATTATACCGATAAAAATGGAATAAATAGAACAGGTACACTCAATCTTGATATTGCGGATACAACCTTCTCTGTTGACTTAGATGGCGATGGAACTACTACTGATGTCAATGAAACATTTTCTATCTATAATGGAAGTGGTGATCCTTTAAATCTAAAAACGACTGCAGATACTATGACATACCAACAACTTAATGACCTCATTAGTATGGCAACTTCGGGTAATTTACCAAAACAAGGTGTTTCTACAGTTGCTCAAACAGCCATCAATAATGCAATCATAGCTGGAACACCACCAATCAATGCTGTAAATCTTGCGACAGAAACAGCAACAGCCAAAGCGGGTGTTTCCACAGAAACAGCTAGCTATATTCAAAAGGCAATTGATGCGGGTATTATAAGAGATAACCCAACATCAACACCTGCTGAAGTTGCCAAAGCAACGACAGACTATAACAATGCTATTGGCAATGCCAATCTAGCAGAGTATAACTACGCTTTAAGTACTGCTAAAAACAGTGTTGAAGTCAATTTGGATTATCAAGGGAAAATGACTATTAAAGATAAATCAGCTTCTGAGTCTAAAATCAATTTTACAATGTATGACAAAAGTGCGACTGATTTTACAGGTATTGGAAGTTCTGCACTTACGTTTATGGCAAATAATGCCGTAACGATTTCTAACCCATCAATCGATATGTTTAAACAGCTTGATGAAATGATAACGGCAGTTCGTTCTGGTACGTTCCGTATGGATTCAACATCGGATGATCCACGCAATATTGGCATTCAAAATTCACTGACACAACTTGATCATATCGCAGATCATGTCACAAAAGCTCAAACGAAAATTGGTGCGCTTACCAATGCTTTAAGTGATGCGAATACAAGATCAACAATGCTCAGTGTCAATGTTAAAGCTGTACAAACAGATGTAATTGGTGTAGATACAGCAGCAGCTTATTTGGAATTCCAATCCATTACAACGGCGTATCAAGCAATGTTATCGACCATTTCAAAAGTCAATTCGATGTCTCTTTTAGATTACATGTAATAATCTGTTATAATATCAACTCTATATTATTACATGTAAAGGATCTGCTATCTTAAAAGAGACTCTTTTTATTATTTTTATTGCTATTGCACTTTTTTTAGGGGTAGCAACCATTTTACCAGATGCATCTGTTGTTGGAAAATTTGGTGCATATCTTGGAAAGTCAAACCAAAATGCCTTTGGATACGTTGCCTTTTTCTACCCTTTCGTACTGATTTTGCCTGCTTTTTCACTTTACAAAGAGAGTAAGCTGACGGAACGTCGTATTGGTGTATATCTTGCTTCAACAATCCTCATTTTTACGATACTCATGGCGCAATCCATTCTCGTTAAAAGTAATTTAAGTGGTTCATTTGGTCGCTCTATCGTTGATATGGTGATTGCATCTATCGGTATTATGGGCGTTTGGCTCTTTATTGTGGCTATTTTTCTTCTTTCAATGACACTGCTTGTCGAATCAAGTATTAGTGATTTTCTTACTTTAATGAAGCCAACGTTTACAAAAACAAAAATCAAAGAGTATAAGGTAGATGAAGAAAGACCAAGTGTAGAAGAAAAAAAGGTTAAAGTCATCAAAAAACAAGTTTCTCTCGTAGAAGAAAAAATAATGTTAGATGATGATACCCCTGATGAAAATCCTGCTATTATCGAACCCCTTTATCCTGAAAACGAAGAGCCTAAAAAGCCACTTGTTCGTCTTAAAAGTGCTAAAAAAGTAGAAATTTTAAGCGAAGTAGCCGAAAATACTAAACTTCTTTCTGAAATCGATCAAGGTGAATGCGACAAACCAAAAGACTTTAAATTACCACCATTGTCTTTTTTAGCGAACCCTCCTGCAAAAGTTGTCCATGTCAATGAGAGTGAGATCGATCAAAAAATTCAAGACCTTTTGGAAAAACTCAGACGCTTTAAAATTGAAGGTGATGTTGTACGTACGTACTCTGGACCTGTTGTAACGACATTTGAGTTTAAACCTGCACCTCACGTTAAAGTCTCACGTATCTTAACGCTTCAAGATGACCTTGCTATGGCGTTAAAAGCAAAGACGATTCGTATTCAAGCTCCAATTCCAGGCAAGGATGTTGTGGGTATTGAAGTGCCTAACCAAAAAATAGAGACCATTTACCTCAAAGAGATTTTAGAAAGTGATATTTTTAAAAAGTCATCTTCTCCTTTAACGATTGCACTGGGTAAAGACATTGTTGGCAATGCCTTTGTCACCGATCTTAAAAAACTTCCTCACTTACTTATAGCAGGAACAACGGGCAGTGGTAAAAGTGTAGGAATTAATGCGATGTTACTTTCACTTTTATACCGCAATTCACCTGATACATTACGCTTTTTGATGATTGACCCTAAGATGTTGGAATTTTCGATTTATAACGACATTCCTCATCTGTTAACGCCTGTTATTACCAAGCCTAAACAAGCGATTGTGGCACTGGCCAATATGGTCAGTGAGATGGAGCGACGTTATCAAATTATGAGTCGTTCAAAAACCAAAAACATTGAAAACTACAATGAAAAAGCAAAAGCAATTGGTGTTGAACCGTTACCGTATATCGTTATTATTATTGATGAGTTAGCAGATCTTATGATGACGAGTGGCAAAGATGTTGAATTTTACATCGCACGTTTGGCTCAAATGGCCAGAGCGAGTGGAATTCACCTCGTAGTAGCGACACAAAGGCCTTCAGTGGATGTTGTTACGGGTCTCATTAAAGCAAACTTACCTTCTCGTATTAGTTTTAAAGTAGGGCAGAAAATCGACTCAAAAGTCATTTTAGATGCTATGGGAGCAGATTCACTGCTTGGAAATGGCGATATGCTTTTTACTCCTCCGGGTACTTCTGGGCTCATTCGTTTGCATGCTCCATACACCAGTGAAGATGAGATTGATAGGGTAGTTGAATACCTCAAAAAACAGCGCCCCGTCGTATATGACGAGAGTTTTCTCAAAGAGAGTGAAGAGGGTTTTTCTTCCACTTCGAGTAGTAAAAATAGTGGTGAATTGGATGAGCTTTTTGAGGATGCAAAAGCCATTGTCCTTAATGAAAAAAAGAGCTCAATTTCTTATATTCAAAGAAGATTGAATATTGGCTATAATAGGGCAGCGACGATTGTAGAGCAACTGGAGGCCATGGGAATACTCTCTTCTCAAAACGCTAAAGGGCAGCGTGAAATCATCGTCTAAACTTACTAACCACAAGGAGTCAGTCACAATGAGTTTTTTCCAAGCGTATGAAGCAGAAGTGAATGAAAGAGCAAAGTTAGGTGTTCCTCCTTTACCTCTTGATGCCAAAAAGACAGCAGAGGTAGTCGAGCTTTTGAAGAAAGAGGAGGGCGATCAAGCCTTTTTAAAATCTTTACTTGCAAATCGTGTTCCACCTGGAGTTGATGAAGCAGCGTATGTAAAGGCAGCTTTTCTCAATGATGTGGCTCAAAAAAAGGTTACATGTAAAGCGATTTCCCCTGTTTATGCTATTGAGCTTTTAGGTACCATGTTTGGAGGTTATAATGTTCAACCTCTTGTTGATGCACTTAGCTCAAAAGATGATGCTGTAGCTCGAGCATCTTGTAACGCACTTAAAAACATTGTCCTTGTTTATAGTTCGTTTAATGACATAGAAACACTTGCAAAAACCAATGCATACGCTAAAGAAGTTCTTCTCTCTTGGGCAAATGCTGAGTGGTTTACCATCAAACCTTCCATTCCTGAAAAAATCACTGTAGCTGTTTTAAAAGTAGCAGGTGAAACGAATACGGATGATCTAAGCCCCGCGAGTGAAGCGTTTACGAGAAGTGACATTCCCCTTCATGCTAATGCAATGCTTGTTAAAAGACTCCCAGGTTCTATTGAGAAGATCAAAGAATTGATTGCCAAAGGGTACGAAGTTGCTTATGTGGGCGATGTTGTAGGAACTGGAAGTAGCCGAAAGTCTGGTATTAACTCCATTCAATGGTTTATGGGAAGAGAAATTCCAAATGTCCCAAATAAAAAAACAGGTGGTTTGATTTTAGGCTCAACCATTGCTCCAATCTTCTTTAATACTGCAGAAGACAGTGGCGCACTTCCAATTGAAGTTAATGTTGAAGGCTTGGAAACAGGTGATCTTATCGATGTTTATCCATTAGCGGGTAAAATCGAAAAAAATGGCAAAGTGGTGGCAACGTTTAAACTTTCTCCAAATACTTTGGCGGATGAATACCGTGCCGGTGGGCGTATTCCACTTATCATTGGTCGTGGTTTGACATCAAAAGCACGAGCAAGCTTAGGATTGGGTGCTGAGACTATCTTTGCAAAACCAGAACAACCCGCTGAGCAAAAAGGTGTAGGTTATACTTTGGCTCAAAAAATGGTTGGACGTGCCTGTGGTGTTGAAGGAGTACGTCCTCACATGTATGTTGAGCCTCAAACATTAACCGTTGGTAGCCAAGATACAACAGGACCAATGACTAGAGATGAGATTAAAGAGCTTGCTGCACTTGGCTTTAGTGCTGACCTCGTGATGCAAAGTTTCTGCCACACAGCAGCGTATCCAAAACCAAGCGATGTAAAACTTCACCATACCCTTCCGGCATTTATCACGTCACGTTCAGGTGTGAGTCTTAAAGCAGGAGACGGTGTTATTCACTCATGGTTAAACCGTATGGTTCTTCCTGATTCAGTAGGAACAGGTGGTGATAGCCATACACGTTTCCCTATTGGTATCTCTTTCCCTGCTGGTTCTGGATTGGTTGCTTTTGCGGCCGTTACAGGAAGCATGCCTCTGAATATGCCTGAATCTGTTTTGGTGCGCTTTAAAGGTGAAATGCAACCAGGAATCACGCTTCGTGATCTTGTTAATGCTATTCCTTATTATGCGATCAAAAAAGGACTCTTGACCGTTCCTAAGAAAAACAAAAAGAACATCTTTGCAGGAAAAGTTCTTGAAATTGAAGGACTTCCAAAACTCAAAGTTGAGCAAGCGTTTGAACTGAGTGATGCAAGTGCTGAGAGAAGTGCCGCAGCATGTGCCGTAGCACTTGATGTTGAACCAATCGTTGAGTACCTCAAATCAAACATTACACTGCTTGAATCCATGATCAAAGCGGGCTACGCAGATGCTAAAACATTGCAAAGACGTGCCGATAAGATGAAAGCATGGATCAAAGAGCCTAATCTTCTTAAAGCAGATGCTAATGCACAGTATTCTGAAATTATCGAAATTAATCTTAATGAGATCAAAGAGCCAATTTTGGCATGTCCGAATGATCCTGATGATGTCGCAACACTCAGTGAAGTACTTGCGGATGCAAATCGTCCTAAGAAGATTGATGAAGTTTTTGTTGGAAGCTGTATGACCAACATTGGTCATTACCGCGCTCTTGGTGAGGTTCTTCAAGGAGAAGGCAAAGTGCCAACCACACTATGGATCGCACCTCCTACAAAAATGGATAAAGATCAACTCACCGCTGAGGGTTATTATTCTATTTTTGGAACTTCTGGTGCGCGCATCGAAATTCCTGGTTGTTCACTCTGTATGGGTAATCAAGCCAATGTTAAAGAAGGTGCTGTTGTCTTCTCCACATCAACGAGAAACTTCGATAACCGTATGGGGCCAAACTCTAAAGTTTATCTTGGTAGCGCTGAACTCGCAGCTCTTTGTGCACTTTTAGGAAGACTTCCAAGTGTTGAAGAGTATATGAGCTTAGTGCCTAAAAAGCTTGCAGGTAAGACAGATAAAGTCTATAAATACCTCAATTTTAACCTTATAGAAAACTACGAACTTGCAAACTAATAGAGTTCTTTCAGACCTCTTGACACGTTTTTAAAGCAAAGCTTTAAAAATTACGTTAACACTGGGTTTACTTCGGCAGTAAGCCCACGCACCCTTGGTGCTTTATTCTTGCAAAGCTGATTTTGCAAGAATAACAATACCCCATGAGCCACTCGTTTTGAGTGGCTCATACTTTTACATGTAAGGACTCTTTTGCACATTACAAAGAATGCTCTTGTAACACTTGACTATACTGTTTTTGATGTCGAAAATAATCTCATTGACAGTGGCGCTGATCCACTGGTCTATTTGCATGGTGGCTATGGTGATATTTTTGATAAAATCGAAAAAGCATTAGAAGGTAAACGTGTTGGGGAGAGTATTCATATGCAACTTTCACCTAAAGAGGCATTTGGCGAGTATAAAGAAGAGTTAGTATTGGTAGAAGATCGTAGTATGTTTGAAGATGATCTAGCCGTAGGGCAAAATGTTGAAATGGTCTTTAGCGAAAATGAAGACGATGAAATCATGCTGGGTTATAGGGTCATTGAAATTTTAGAAGATCGCGTTATTTTAGATGCGAATCATCCTCTTGCTGGTGTAACGATCGTATTTGATGGAACGGTAATTGGTGTACGTGAAGCGACCAGTGATGAAATTGAGAAAAGACTCCTTGGTCACGAAGAGTCTTTATCTGCAATGCAAAATTAGCGTAAACTCTCTTCCAAATTTTCAACCACTTGATGCATTTTATACAGTGAATCAGGGTTTAAAGAGATTGAATCTATCCCATTTTTAACTAAAAACTCCGTAATTTCAGGGTAGTCTGATGGCGCTTGCCCGCAAATACCGATGTATTTTCCTCTAACTTTGCACGCATCTATTGCCATTTTTAGCATTTTAGTCACTGCATCGTTGCGCTCATTAAAGATATGAGCAATCATCCCACTCTCTCTATCGACACCTAACACAAGTTGTGTAAGGTCGTTTGAACCAATCGAATAACCATCAAAGATTTTCAAAAATTGATCTGCTATGATGACATTGGCAGGTATCTCGCACATGGCGTAGATTTGAAGCCCATTGACACCTTGTACTAACCCTTTAGCGTTCATAATATTGATAACCTTTTGTCCTTCTTCAGGAGTTCTGACAAACGGAATCATAATGATGACATTTGTTAGCCCCATATCATCTCTTACGCGCTTGAGCGCTTCACACTCCCAAGCATACGCCTCTTTGTAACTTTCATCGTAGTATCTGCTAGCGCCACGAAAGCCTATCATGGGGTTTTCTTCCTCGGCTTCGTAAGCAAGACCTCCTGGCATATTGCGGTATTCGTTACTTTTAAAATCACTGGTGCGAATGATGACGGGTTTTGGGTAAAAAGCCGCAGCAATCATGCCAACACCTTCACTAATCTTTTGCAAAAAGAACTCTTTAGCATCGGTGTAGGGGTTCATAAAAGTTCTAATTGCACCTTCATCTTGCACAGAATTTCCCTTGTTCATATTCACCAGTGCCATTGGATGAGCATTAATGGAATGGCTCATTATAAACTCCATACGTGCTAGTCCTACACCATCATTGGGCATTTTAGCAAAGTTAAACGCTTCCGCGGGATTACCCACATTCATCATCAGTTTTGTCTTTGTTTGCTTTAAAGAACTGAGGTCTATCGTTTTACATGTAAAGGCAATTTCCCCTTCGTATATATGTCCTTCATCTCCCTGTGCGCAACTGACGGTTACTTTTTGAGTATTGCTTAACACTTCGGTAGCATTACCACAACCGACCACCGCAGGTACACCAATCTCACGAGCAACAATAGCGGCATGACACGTTCTGCTACCTCGATTTGTAACAACAGCAGAGGCCTTTTTCATGATAGGTTCCCAATCAGGATTGGTCGTATCGGCAACCAATACATCTCCTGCTTTGAAAAGGGCAAATTCTGAGGTGTTATGAATGACTTTGACTTCGCCACTGCCTATCTTATCGCCGACGGCACGACCAGAGGTGATAAGCTTTAAATCTTTCGTACTATTTAGGGCATATTTTTCGATGGAGATGTTATTTTGAAGTTTACTTTGAACCGTCTCAGGGCGTGCTTGAACGATGTAGAGTTTGCCATCAAGTCCATCTTTTGCCCATTCTATGTCCATCGGGCGTTTATAATACTCTTCAATAATCAGTGCTTGATGCGCTAAAATCATCACTTCCGTATCCGTGATGGAAAAATGATTTTGCTCTTCCTCTGTTGTGGGCACATTGATGGTATGAGCTTCGTCGCTGTAAAGCATTTTCTCTTTTTTACTGCCTAGTGAGCGTTTTAAAATGGTATTGAGCCCTTTTTTTAGAGTCGGCTTAAAAACAAAAAATTCATCGGCATTGACTTTACCACTGACGACGTTTTCACCCAGACCCCAGATGGAGTTAATCAAGATGAGATTTTCAGAACCACTCTCGGTGTCGATGGTAAAGATAATGCCACTGCTAGACTTATCGCTTCGTACCATCTTTTGAACACCGACTGAGAGAGCGACTTTAAAATGGTCAAACCCACGACTCGTTCGGTAACTAATGGCACGATCTGTAAACAAGGAAGCGTAACAACGCTTTACACTCTCTAAGAGTTTCTCTGGCGTGTTAATGTTCAAGAATGTCTCTTGTTGCCCAGCAAAACTGGCATCGGGTAGATCTTCGGCTGTTCCAGATGAACGCACCGCTACGTCGATATTTTCTGTACCATATTCTTGGGAAAGCATGTGGTAAGCACTTCGTAGCTCTTTGATAAGCTGTTCAGGAAGTGTTGATGCCAAGATAAGTTCACGAATGGCACGACCACGCTCTTGAAGCGAAAGCGTGTCGGAGATATCTAAACCTGTTAGAATCTTTTCGATCTTCTCTTTAATGCCATTTTCTTTGAGTAACAGATGGTAAGCCTCGCTGGTTGTCGCAAAACCATTGGGGATTTTGATGCCTTTGGTAGATAACTTTTGGTACATTTCACCTAGGCTGGCATTTTTCCCGCCAACAAGGGGAATATCGCCAATATGAAGTTCATTGAAGAAACGAATAAAACGCATAATAACCTCCCATAAGAAAAGTTATACCTATGGTAGCACAAAATAGAATCAAGAGTGCTATAAAAAAGAGATTACATGTAATGGTGAAAAAGTCCACAAAAAAAGCTAGTGGACTTTTTTAGATGAGAGAATAACCTACCTTACGGTAAGAATGTATACATAATAGACAAGTACCCAGCTACCTGATAATGATCATCTACAATAGGGCTTTTATAAATTGCACTGTCAAATTTCTTATATTCGACATTGGCAATGATGGACCATGTTTCGCTAAAGGCAAAGATTTGTGTTAAACCAATGAAGGGGTTGAGTGCACCGTCTGTATGGTAACTTGGACGTGCTAAGGTGGCTTCTTTCGCTTTGACACCGTAGTAATAATTGCTTTTCTTATCACTGAGGTATTCTGCGCCCGCGTAGATGGACAAACCTGAATTTTCTGTCTCTAAAAGTGTGTAGTTATACGCCGCATTAACGGTATAACCATCCGTTGTACCACTGACATCTCGCGAAACAGTACTGCTTAAAAAGCTATTCTCAAAATTGTATTTCATTCGAAGACCTCCTTCCAATGACATATTGCGATTATCCATACCTTTTAAGTCATTACTATCTTTACCTTGATAGCCTGCAAGTACGGGAAGTAGGATAACTCCAATTTGTAAAGTTTTGGTATCGTAAACGTTATATCCCATATTAATGCCTTCAATAAAAGCGCTTTTGTAAGTAAGCTCAATATCAGGTAAGGGCATTGTAACACTTGACACGCCTTTGTAAGGGCTTGTACTCGTTGATACACCAACACCTACTTGCAACGATGGATCATCTGTTGCATATAAATGTGTGAGTAAAACAGATAGCAATAGCATAAGCTTGTTTTTCATCCTTAAATCTCCATCTTTTTGTTTGAATGCCGAGATTCTAGACAATAGTGATCTTTTTTTATAGTAAAAAAACGAACAAACGATGTCATACATTTAGTATATAATTCGATAATTGTTTTGAACTTCTTGAAGGAATAAAATGTTTTTAGACACGGGAATGCCACCACAAGGTGATTATGCCAAAGCATTTCCAAAAAATCCAGCCCTTTTATCCTATATTCATTCGTATGTCTCTATCATCAGTGAAGTAGAAGACACGAAAGAACAGTATATTACGCGCTTTTTCCCCTCATTTATGACGCAGTTTGTTTTTGATTTTTATGGAAGTTTGAATGAAGTTGTAGAAGAGGGGAGTTACCAACTGGACATTGACAAAGGAACGTACGTTAAAAGTGGCATTGGCACATGGATGGACTTTTTCCAAAAAGAGAGTTTATCGCGCAAGCGATTGGTGAAGAGTTTTAAAGTGACACTTTATCCGCATGTTCTCTATGAAGTATTTGGAATTTCTCCTTTTGAAATTAAAGATGAAGAGCTGAGCATCAATGATATCTGGGGAGAACAAGAAGGAGCATTACTTTTTGAAGAGTTAGAGTCGATGAATACTGCAGAGGGCATGATCGTTATATTTGAGCGCTACTTTATAAAACAGTTATCGAAAAGACATTTTTCTCCAAAAAATATTTCATCGTATCTTGTGAGTGGACACGCTTATCCAACGTTGAAAATATTATCCAAAGAGTGTGGGTACAGCGAGCGATGGATACAAAAACAGTATCTTGAAGTTTTTGGTGAATCGTTTAAACACATACAAAACAATACACGTTTTATCAAAACATTACGGTTTATGAATAGTGCTGTTTTACGAGGAGAAAGTCACCTCAAATTCGTCTCGATAGCTTACGAGTGTGGCTACTTCGATCAGACACATTTTATTAAAGAGTTTAAGAAATTTACGGGGCTGACACCCTCTTATTATTTCCATAGCTTTAGAGAGAAAATTCCGCTTTCATGGCTTTGGTAAGCATTTAAGCCAATCGTTTTTGCTTCAACCAACTATTGGCACAGACAAGCGTCGTACCTAGTAAAACAAATGATGCAAACCAAAAAGAGGCATACGGGTGGATAAATTGATTCATTCCATACGCTAACATTGGCCCCAGCGCTGCTCCAAAATCAATCAGCAAAGAGTACGTTGTCATGATCTTCACTCTTGCACCATTGTTTGATGCCGTATCAGCGGCTAGGGCATCTGCAATGGTGGTAAGAGACGTTGCTGTAACTTGAATTAAAAGAAGCACCCCAATCCACAACCATAGTGGTAAATCAAACGAAACCAGCGCAAATAAAACACTTGCGGATAAGGTTGAAATCAAGAGCAGTGGGTAGCGACCTGATTTGCCATCGGTTAAGCTTCCAAATAACGGTGCTAAAAAGGGCTCAAAGCCCCAACGAAGCGCTTGCAATATACCCGCTAATGAAGAAGCGCCTATCAATAGTCCAAAGACCAAGACAACAGAACTATTGTGAATTTCAATAACATACGAGAGTGTTGATGTAACAATACCTTGGTAAATAAGCGCAAAAAACATTCCCACCCCTAAAACCGATAGTACATTTCGATGTTTCCACACTGAAAAATCTCGCTCATTTTCAGCATGTTTAGCAACCATTCCATGTGTTGTTGGTTTGATGACAGCAAAGACCACAGGTAAACAACTGAGTGTTATGAGACTAAAGACGATAGACGCGAAGGTTAAGCCATACATATCTGCTAAAAAACCTCCTGCTAGCATTCCCACTAAGCTTCCTAGCCGATACAAACCATTGTAAAGTCCCATACTTTTGCCTCTAGTTGCATCCGTTGAAAAATCTAAAATCGTAAAATATGCCCCTAGTCGCAGAAAAGTCCAAGCAATTCCCCATACAGAGCGCACAACCAGAAAGCCAATAAATCCATGTACGACACCATACGATAACGTTGTCAAAAAAGCCAAAATCACAGCAATCAAAACACCTGTGCGTGCGCTGATTTTGGTATAGAGCCATCCCACAAATGGGTTGAGAGGAAGCCTTACAAGACGATTGATAGATAAGATAATCCCCACTTGCCATAAAGACGTAAGACCTGCCTCTTCCCAATGAGTAGGTAAAACGACATAGAGCATAGAATCGCCGACTAAACACGCTGCAGTAAGAAGTGCGATGATAACGATAGGTCTTTTTTCAAACGTCTGTAGTGTTGCGGTGTTCATAAAACATCCATACTGTTTTGATTGTATAATAGCTTAAAAAGGGGAAAAGTGAAGTATTAAGTGAGATAAAATGGTCGGAGTGACAGGACTCGAACCTGCGACCTCTACCACCCCAAGGTAGCGCGCTAGCCAGGCTGCGCTACACCCCGACGCATTTAAGAATTTTGATTTTAACCAAGATAACCAAAAAGTTTTATTATAATAATAGATCTATATTTAACAGCTATTTGCAATCGTTTTAATCAAAAAAATCAACAATGGTACTTTATGAAAGAAATTCTCTTAACAACCTTTAATGCACGTTATGCACACACTTCTATTGCTCAGCGCTATCTCTTTGCCAATCTTGAAGAGCTTCAAGGCAGAGCAAAAATTTTGGAATTTGTCATAAACTCTCAAGTCGTAGATGCAGCAGAAGAGATACTTAGTTACCAACCTAAAATCGTAGGCATTGGAGCGTACATTTGGAACGCTTTGGAAGTGCAAGAGCTTATAACCATCCTCAAAAAAGTAGCCCCTCAAATTTTTATCATACTTGGCGGTCCTGAAGCGAGTCATTTTCCACATCGTGTGGATTTTAGTGGAGCGGATTACATCATTCAAGGGGAGGGTGACATCGCCTTTTATGAGCTTTGTAAAACGCTCTTAGAAGGTCAACTACCAACCGAACGGGTCATAAAAGCGCCAATGGTTAACATTAATGCTATTAAACTCCCTTATGATTATTACACAGACGATGACATCAAGAACCGTTACTGCTACGTTGAAGCCAGTCGAGGATGCCCTTTTACGTGTGAATTTTGCCTCTCATCCATTGACAAACGTGTACGCGACATTGAGATAACACGTTTTATAGGAGAACTAGAAAAGCTGTGGCAGAGAGGAGTTCGTAATTTTAAGTTTATAGATCGTACGTTTAATCTTAGCATTGAAAATGCAACGAAGCTTTTAGATTTTTTCCTCTCTAAAACAGAAGAGTATTTCGTCCATTTTGAAGTCATCCCTGACCACTTTCCGGTAGTGCTTCGAGAAAAGATAGCGCAGTTCTCGCCCGCAGCATTGCAACTGGAAGTCGGCATTCAAACACTTGATCCTGAGATCTCAAAAAACATTCACAGGCGGCTCAATATTGCTAAGATCGAAGAGAATCTTGCCTTTTTGCAAAATGAAACCCATGCGCATTTACATGTAGATTTGATTATTGGTTTGCCAGGGGAGAGCTTAGAGGGATTTGGACGTAACTTGGACAAGCTCTATTCTCTGACACAGTGCGAAATTCAAATTGGAATCTTAAAAAAACTCTCTGGTACAACCATCTCTCGCCACGATGAGATTTATGGCATGGTGTACTCGAACAAGCCTCCTTATGACATCTTACAAAACAATTTGATCAGTTTTAAAGAGATGCAAAAAATGAAACGCTTTGCTCGTTTTTGGGATATGGTCTATAACAGTGGCAATTTTAAAAAATGTGCAACACTCTTGTGGAGCGAGGGCAAAGTCTATGAAGGCTTTTACGCCTTTAGTGAATGGCTTTATGCGCAAACGAAATCAACATGGCAAATTTCACTGGATCGTTTAGCTGAGTTGATTTTTCGTTACCTTTGTGAAGTTATGCGGTATGAAGAAGATCATATCAAAACGATACTTATAGAAGATATCATGACCGTTCGAGGACGTAAAATGCCTTCGTTTTTGCGCGAAAATTACATGCCACATGAAGAACAAAAAGAGGGAACTCTCAAGCTCAATAAACGTCAGTTAAAACATGCCACAGTATAATGGCGATTTTTTTAAGGAGAAATAATGAAAATTGATAAAAGTTGGTGGACGGACATCATTAGTGTTTTGTTTATTGTTGTTTCGTTTGTGCTACCAGACCCTTATGCCCATTGGTCACTTTTGACAGGCCTTTTTGCTTTTTCGGGTGCTGTTACAAATCAAATAGCGATTCATATGTTGTTTGAAAAAGTACCTTTTTTATACGGTAGCGGTGTTATACAGTTACAATTTGAAGCCTTTAAAACTTCGATTAAAAACTTGATGATGGATCAATTTTTTACTAAAGAACAATTGGATGCTTTTTTTGCTAAAGAAGAGAAAACGTTTGATTTAAGCCCCGTCATAGCCGAAGTGGACTTTTCACCTGCTTTTGATGCACTGACTAAAACGGTAATGGAGTCATCTTTTGGTGGAATGCTTAGTATGTTTGGTGGCGCCGGCGCATTAGAGGGACTTAGAGCACCTTTTAATGAGAAACTTAAAGATTCTATCCTTGAAATCAGCGAAAGTAATGTATTTCAACAAAAAATAGCACAAACAATACAAAATTCATCACTTAGCGATGATATGCTCATCACCATAGAGCAGATGATCGATGGAAGGCTTAATGAACTGACTCCGCAGATGGTTAAAGAGATTGTCCAGAATTTCATCAAAGATCATTTAGGTTGGTTGGTTGTTTGGGGTGGATTTTTTGGAGCACTAATCGGCCTTTTATCTACTTTAGTTCTATAATACATATAATTTTACATAAAATATTAAAAAAAGGAAAATTATGGAGTGTTCGTATTTTGGGAAATGTGGTAGTTGTACGCTTTATACATTGGATTATTCGGCGCAAGTTGAGCATAAAAAAGCACACATGAACACTTTGTTTGAACCTTTACATGTAAAAGCATTTGACTACTTCCAAACGCCCTCAGAACACTACCGTGGACGTTCTGAATTTCGCATTTGGAAAGAGGGCGATACACTCAGTTATGCCATGGGTTCAGTCGATAAAAAAGGTGCTATTTGTATTGATGTTTGTCCTAAAGTTGAGATGAAAATATACACTTTGATGCCACAGCTTTTAAAGCAGATTGAAAGTTCTCCATTGCTTCGTGAAAAGATTTTTGCGGTTGAGTTTCTTGCCTCATCAGAGCATCTTTTAGTGACACTTATTTACCATAAGCCTCTAGGTGTAGAGTGGGATAACGAGGCTAAAATGTTGGAGCAAGCGTTTGGCGTTTTTGTCATTGGTCGCAGTCGCGGCATCAAGCGTATACTTACGCAAGATTTTGTAGAGGATCGTTTTGATATCGCAGGTAAAACCTATCGTTACCACATCATTGAGGGAGGCTTTTCCCAACCCAATCGTTTGATGAATCAGAAGATGATTAGCTGGGTTTTAAGTCATCTTGAAAACTGTGAGGATTTGTTGGAGCTTTACTGCGGTTATGGAAATTTCACCATTCCTATGTCTCAAAAATTTCAAAAAGTTTTAGCAACCGAGATTTCTAAAACTTCCATCAAATCAGCGCTTCAAAACTGTGAGCTCAATGATGTCAACAACATAGCATTTTTACGTATGAGTGCAGAAGAATTAACCTCTGCACTTAAAAAAGAACGTGAATACAACCGCTTGGCGGGCATAAATTTGGAAGACTATACCTTTAGCCATGTCTTTGTGGATCCACCACGTTCGGGCATGGATGAAGCGAGCTTAGAGTTTATCTCTCAGTTTGAGAACATCATTTACATCTCGTGTAACCCTGAGACCTTGAAACGCGATCTTGATGTCTTGACAAAGAAATACGCCATCTCTCAATTTGCTCTATTCGATCAATTCCCAAATACCGAACATTTGGAGTCTGGCGTCATTTTAAAACGTATCTAACCTTTTACATGTAAAGGGTTAGATTTTAAAGAGTGCAAGCTTTGATGCCAATGTCTCAGAAAGCTCTAAGAGCTGGTGTGATGATGTATTAAGATTTTTAACATCACTACTGTTTTGCATCGAAGACTCGTAAATTTGTCCGATATTTTTAATCATGGTTGCTGTATTTTTTGAAAGTTCTTGCGAAACTTCAGAAGCCATCAAAGACGCATCGGAAGCTTCTTTGATGACCGCTTCAGTATTGCTGATTTTAAGTTCTACCTCTTGTGAATTGGTTGCCATCTGCTCAATAAATTTATAATTTTCACTCATTTGCCCACTAGCATCCATAATATTTTGAACAATGACGTTAATTGTTGCATTAATTTCTGTTAGGCTTTTTTGAGTTCTCTCAGCCAAGTTTCTGACTTCATCGGCAACGACGGCGAAACCACGACCATGTTCTCCTGCACGTGCTGCTTCAATGGCCGCATTAAGTGCTAAAAGATTTGTCTGGTCGGCAATGTCAGAGATGACAGTAAGGACACTTTTGACTTGATTAGCGTCATTGCTTAGTTGTTGTAAACGCTCTGACGTATGGGATTCTACTTCAGAAGCTTGTTGAATATTGGCAACCAAAATTTTGATCTCTTGTGCCGTAGTATTGAGTGTTTGGGATGCATTTAAAATATTTTGACTGGTCTGCGTTGCATTGAGCGTATTTTCTTCCAACGTTATTTTCATTGTATCGCCCAAATCTTTTGTCTGTTTTACAAAATCGCGCTCTTCAGCCATACGCTTGTCTACTTCATTGGAAATCGCTGAAAATTGATGTGCCATTTGTGCACTTTGGGTTGATGTTTGGGTTGATGTTTCAACAGTTACATGAATTTTTTCAATGAATTGATTGATGTTTTCTGATAAATCAGCAATCTCATCTTTTGAGTTAATTTGAATGCGCTTTGTAAGATCACCACTACCTTTTGCAAGATCAAGCGTTATGATTGAAAGAGCATCAATTGAGTTTGTCATACTCACCACCATGACACGTGTAAAAATGAAGAAAAAGATCATTCCACAAACGGACCCTGCAATCAGGATGAGTCGCTCTGTCCCTGTGATCAGAAATGACACTAAAATAATATTTGCCATAAACCCACACAAGGTTCCAATTGCTAGAAACCAACCTTTTGTTTTAATCTTGACTTGATTAAGAAACATTAACACTCCTTATAAATGTAAACGAATTGATTATAACAAATTCACATGATAAAAGCTATGGATAATCACGACAAAAGACAGAGTGTGCTATACTCGCCACTTAAATTTTTAAAAGGAGCAATAATGGAATGCGACATTTCAAATATTAGCATGCCTGGTGATGCAGGCATAAAAGACATTTTTTCGATGTGTAAGAGTATTGCCATTATTGGGTTATCTCCTGATCCAACCAAAGATAGCCATAAAGTGGCACGCTACTTGCAAGAATGTGGGTTTAAAATCTATCCGATCTATCCTAAAGAAGAGACGATTTTAGGTGAAAAAGTTTACCGTAGCCTTTTGGATATTCCTGAACCTGTTGATATGGTAGATATGTTTCGAAAGCCTGAAATTGCTGATAGTTTGATCGAAGAAATTTTAAAAAAAGGTGATGTAAAAGTCTTTTGGTTGCAACTGGGCATCGTCAATAATCAAGCCTGTGCAAAAGCACAAGAACACGGCATTATAGCTGTACAAAATCGATGTACCAAAGTAGAATATGAAAGGTTAATGAAATAATGATAGCGCTTAGTGAAATAGTAAAAGCAAAACGACAACTCGGAAATGTTGTCACTAAAACACCTTGCTCACTTGCTCCACATTTGAGTGAAGAAGTAGGTGCACAAGTTTTTCTTAAAAAAGAAAATCTTCAAATAACAGGTGCCTATAAACTTAGAGGTGCTTACAATAAAATTGCTTCTCTTACCAAAGAAGAGCGCTCCAAAGGTGTTATTGCAGCAAGTGCTGGTAACCATGCACAAGGTGTGGCGTACTCTGCACGTAGTTTTGGTATCAATGCAACGATCATTATGCCAGAAGCTACACCTCTTTTAAAAGTGACAGGTACAAAAGCACTTGGCGCTGAAGTAATTTTAAGTGGCGATAATTACGATGAAGCCTATGCGTATGCGCTCACTTATGCCAAAGAACACAGTTTGACGTTCATTCATCCGTTTGAAGATGATGTCGTCATTGCAGGGCAGGGAACGGTTGCATTAGAGATGATTGATGAGATCAATGATCTTGACATTATCGTCGTTCCAATCGGTGGAGGAGGGCTCATCAGCGGTATGGCTTCTGCTATTAAACAGATTGATCCTAAAATTAAAGTCATTGGTGTCAATGCTTCTGGCGCTCCTGCTATGTATGAGTCATTTTATGCTAAAAAAGCGATCAATTCTAAAAGTGTTCGAACCATCGCTGATGGTATTGCTGTACGCGATGTGAGCGAGTCTAACTTAGCACATATTTTAGAATGTGTGGATGAAGTAGTGACCGTGGACGATGAAGAGATAGCTGCAGCGATTTTGTTTTTACTTGAGCGTCAAAAACTGGTCGTTGAAGGTGGCGGTGCGGCAAGTGTTGCAGCCATTATGCATCAAAAATTTGCCTTTACCAAAGATATGAAAATAGGCGCGGTTTTAAGTGGTGGAAATATTGATGTGCAAATGCTTTCCATCATTATCGAAAAAGGTTTGATCAAATCACATCGTAAAATGAAGTTGGTCATCACACTTATTGATAAACCGGGCTCACTGATGCGTCTGACAGATCTGTTTAAAAATGCTAACGCCAACATTATTCAAATTGACTATGACCGTTTTTCAACCAAGCTCTCGTATGGTGATGCGCAAATTACCATTATGCTGGAAACCAAAGGTGTTGAACATCAAGAGGCGATTCGTGTAGTTTTAAAAGAAGCGGGATATCTGTTTAAAGAAGAAGTATAAAAGAAGTAAGTGAGGTTTAAAACCTCACTTTTATTCATCAAGTTGTTCGTATGCTTCTAAAAGGCTCTCTCTAAGGGCATCAGAAAGTGCTTCTCCATCCACACAGTACTCTTTGAGAAAAATATCTAAATTGCTTAAGAGTTCAAAAAGATCGGCTTCGATCTCTTTAGAACTCTTCTTTTTAGCCATCATCGTTTCAAAAAATACCAATTTACGAATAAAATTAGAAAGAAGCTCAAGAGCTTCTTCTTCGTTTTTACCCTCTAAGAGTTTAAAAGGGCGCTCACTTGGTGTTTTAGAGCTATCAAGGCTCTGTTTGATTTCACGCACATTCTCTTGAATAATGGCTGAAAATTTGGCATAGCGTTCGTATGAACCCTCACTTGCAAAGGTATCAAGTCTGCCTGTCAATTTGCCTATCTGTTTAACTAAAACAAATGCAACCATCGCAACTATCATCAAAACAGGAATCAATTGCTCCATTTCTTATCCTTACATGTAAAACAAAATCAGTGCGATAAGATTTGCTCCAAAAAGAGTTTAAGACGATCTGACTCAGGATTTTGGAAAAACTCTTCAGGTGTGTTTTCTTCGACAATTTGCCCTGCATCCATAAAGATAATCCTATCGGCTACCTTTTTCGCAAAGCCCATTTCGTGGGTAACACACACCATTGTTTTATCTTCGCGTGCTAATTCTATCATAACATCCAAAACTTCGGCAACCATTTCAGGGTCAAGTGCAGAAGTTGGTTCATCAAAGAGCATAATCTTAGGGTTTTTACACAAACTACGTGCTATTGCCACACGTTGTTGTTGTCCGCCTGAGAGTTGATTAGGGTATTTGTGTGCTTGATTGGCAATGCCTACACGCTCCAAATACTTCATAGCCATGGCTTCAGCTTCTTTACGCGGCATTTTTCTAACCCAAACAGGCGCTAAGGTAAGGTTATCTAAGATCGTTAAGTGTGGGAAGAGGTTAAAGTGTTGAAACACCATTGCCACTTCTTCACGAATTGCTTTTATCTTTTTAACATCATTGACAAGCTCGATGCCATCAACAATAATCTGTCCTTCTTGAAATTGCTCAAGATAATTGATACAACGAATAAGTGTTGATTTACCAGAACCGGATGGTCCACAGACAACAATGATTTCACCTTTATTGATTGTAAGGTTGATGTCTTTTAAGACATGGAAATCACCATACCACTTGTTTAAGTTTTTAATTTCTATGATTTCTTTTCTATCTTTCATCTTCTATCCTATCTCAAATTGGTATTAAAGCGTTTTTCAAGCTTTTGGCTAAAGTTAGACATCGAGTAACAAAAGAACCAAAAGATAAAGGTAACAAACACATAGCCTTCTGTCTCATAACCCAACCAATACGAATCAGCTGCACTCAAACGTACCATTGCAAGTAGGTCAAAGAGTCCAATAATAAGTACAAGTGTTGTATCTTGGAAGAGGGCAATGGAAACACCCACAAGGTTAGGAATAGCCACTTTTAGCGCTTGCGGTAAAATGACCAAAAACATTTTCTGCCAGTAAGAAAGTCCAATGGCATCAGCTGCTTCAAATTGACCTTTTGGAATGGACTGAAGTCCACCACGAATGTTCTCAGCGATATACGCTGATTCAAACAGTGCAATACCAATAAGAGCACGTAGCAACTTATCAAAAGACATACCCTCAGGGAAGAAGAGTGGCAAAATAATAGATGACATAAAGAGAATCGTAATAAGTGGAACACCACGAATAAACTCAATGTAAGTCACACTGATACTTTTAATAATAGGCAAGTGTGAAGCACGACCGAATGCTAAAAGAACACCCAATGGGAATGCCGCGACAATACCAACAGCTGCTACCATAATGGTAAGCATTAAGCCACCCCATTTATCAGTAGGCACTGCTTCCATTCCAAAAAAACCACCATAGACTAAGAAAAAACCAGCAATAAAATAGACATGCGCTAAGGCGATCTTTACGAACGGGCTTTTAAGGTATTTAAACGCTACAACCAAAACAAAAAAGAGTGCATAAACCGTATTGATTCTCCACCTAAGCTGTGAAGGATAAAAACCGTACATAAACATATCGATTTTCATACGTATAAAGACCCAACATGCACCTCCACTGACACAATCTTCACGTGTTGATCCTACAAAATTCGCATTGATGTATGCCCATTTGACAAAAGGAGGAATAATCCAAAAAAGGATCATGGCACCCAAGAGTGTTAAGGCGACATTGAGTGGCGTTGAAAAGAGGTTTTCTCTCAGCCAAAATGTCAATCCTTTTGTACTTGAAGGAGCTTTTCGTTCATTGATTTTGTTATAAATTGCCATCTTAACGCTCCTTAATCTTCATTTTATGGTTAAACCAGTTGAGTATAGCGGATACTACTAAACTGATGACGAGATAAACGAGCATTGTCATAGAGATAATCTCAATGGCTTGACCTACTTGGTTAAGTGAGGTTCCAGCAAAGACCGTAACAATCTCAGGATACCCAACAGCCGTAGCAAGTGAAGAGTTTTTAATGAGATTAAGATATTGATTAATAATCGGAGGAATTGCTATACGAATAGCTTGGGGTAAAACAACCAATTTTAAAGATTGATACGGACTAAAGCCCATAGAAGAAGCAGCTTCTTTTTGACCATGACTCACTGCTTCAATGCCCGAACGCACCGCTTCAGCAATAAATGTAGCCGTATAAATCGTTAGAGCAAAGGTAAGTGCTAAAAACTCAGGGGAAAGTGTTTTGCCCCCTTTAAAGTTAAAACCTCTAAGCTCTGGGAAACTAAAGTTAAGGTGTGCTCCACCTAGAAAATAAGCCAGTATCGGGAAGAGAATAAACATTCCCAAAACAAATGGAAGCACTGTAAAATCTTCTCCTGTTGTTTCTTTACGTCTATTCGCCCACATATTGAGAGCAATAGAAGCAAAAAGTGCGAGGAAAAGGCTTGCAAGCATCGTAAAAAAGGTTGCATTGTACTCAGGTAACGGAAAGTAAAGACCGCGATTGTTGATAAAAATAGTATCAAAAAAACTATAACTCTGTTTCGGACTTGGCATGGCACGAAGTACCACGTTATACCAAAAGAGTATTTGAAGTAGAAGCGGTATATTTCTAAAGAAATCGATATACGCTTTCGCCAATTTAGCAATGAGCCAGTTTTTTGAAAGCCTTAAAATACCTATAATAAGTCCTACAATCGTTGCTAATATAATACCTACAAAAGCAATGATAAGAGTATTGAGAAGTCCTACTATGAAAACGCGTCCATGGGTATCTTCTTCAGTATAAGAAATAGGGGATTGATCAATGCCAAAGCCTGCTGTTCCATTTAAAAAGCCAAAGCCAGTTTGAATACCTCTTTGTTCTATATTGGCAACAGTATTGGCTCCAATATACCACAAAAAAGCAACTAAGCCGATAACGGTCAATAATTGGAAAAGAATTCCTCTAATCTTTTGATTTCTCAAAAGTGCTAACATACGTGTCCTTTATGCTTTTAAGATTAAGGGCAGAGAGTTCTGCCCTCAGTGTTTTACTGTTTTTTAATCTACTATCTAAAAGGAGGTGCGTATTGTAATCCACCTTGATTCCAAAGAGCGTTATAACCTCTTTGAATTTTAAGCGGAGAACCTTCTCCTACAGTTTTTTCAAATGATTCACCGTAGTTACCAACTTGTTTGATGATGTTATAAGCAAAATCTTTTTTAAGACCTAAGTTTTCGCCCATTTGACCTTCAACACCTAAAAGACGTTTGATGTCTGGATTGTCAGATTTAAGCATTGCATCAACATTTTTGCTAGTCACTCCCGCTTCTTCTGCGGTTAACATTGCATAAGATACCCATCTTACGATATCAAACCATCTACCATCACCTTTACGAACGACTGGTCCTAAAGGCTCTTTAGAGATAACTTCAGGAAGAACGATAGAATCTTCAGGCTTCAATAATTTGATTCTCAAACCGTAAAGTTGTGATTGATCTGACGTTAAAACATCACATCTGCCACTCTCATAACCTTTCAATACTTGATCATTGGTATCGTAAGAGACGAGTTTATATTTCATTTTATTGGTTCTAAAGTAGTCGGCTACGTTAAGCTCTGTCGTTGTACCTGTTTGAAGACAAATAGAAGCGCCATCAAGCTCTTTTGCGCTTTTGACACCAAGCTTTTTAGTGACCATAAAGCCTTGACCATCATAATACGTTACGCCTGTAAAGTTTAGACCAAGAGAAGTATCTCTTGTTTCTGTCCATGTTGTATTGCGTGAGAGCATATCGATCTCACCTGATTGAAGAGCGGTAAGTCTCTCTTTTGCATTAAGCGCAATATATTTGACTTTTTTAGCATCACCTAGAACTGCTGCAGCAACTGCACGACATTGGTCAACGTCAATGCCTTTATAGACACCATCACTTCCTACTTCAGAAAAGCCTGGTAATCCACCATCAACACCACATTTAACAAAACCTTGTTTTTGTACTTCACTGAGTGTATCAGCACTAAGCGTTGAGCCTAAGCTCAAAACAGCAATTGTTGCTAAAGAGATTTTAGCGAGTTTAGATCGTAACATCATTATCTTCCTTTCAAAGTTGATATGCTTAGAATTCTAACACTAAATTTTCTTTTTTGGCGAAAAAACTGCCTATTTATTAATCAATATGTCACAGTGTGTAGAATCTTCATTCTTTTGTCGAATATTCGCTTTTTGCATATCAATTGGTCATTTTTTAATCACTTCTTGCATTGAAACCATTTTCACTTTTTTGTATAGTGATGCGTTGTTTTTTTAATATACAAAGCTTTAAATAAACGATTGTATAAGTGTTTTGTTTTAGTATCGCATATTCCTAAATTAGGGAAAATGTTGCTTTTATGTCACTTGAAACCTTAAAAATATTTTGGGGACATCTGGAAAAATCTAAAATACTTCTCTTTCCTGATTAAAAAACGACCAAATTAACATCTTGAGGAGCCTTCAATTGTTGTCATTTAAAGATAAGTTCATGATTTTGCCAAAATGGCTTAGAAATAAAACAATGCTCAGTGCTGTAGAAACTGCTTTTGATGGAATTGCGCAAACACGTAAGCGTATAATGATTGAATGGGCGAATGAAGTATGGCGAGAAGTGGAAAACACCGCAATTCTTTTAGAGCAAGAAGAGAGTGATGTACTTTCTATATTAAAAGAACAAGAAAAACTCAGCGAAGCAATCTTGGAGTATTATATTTTAGATACCGCTAAAAAAATGCTTTTTAGTTCGACCAAAAGAGTCCTTAAAGAGTATCGTTACGATGAAAGTGCTTTTGGTGAAGCTATTGACTATGTCTTTTTAGGTTCAACACAACTTCTATTTGGTCCTTATCTCGATGATGACACACTCTCCATCAAACCTAAAGCTTCGAGCTTTCATGATCGCGTGACTCTCTCTTTCATTAAAAGCTTTAAACAAAATGGCGAGAGTTATGTTCTGATAGCACGTGTTTCTAACGATACACTCAGCGATCTTATCCAGCGAGAGGCAGGGCATATCTTTAAAGAATCGGGCGATAATTACCTTTTTATGATCGAGCCTTATTTTAATAAAAACATTAAAACAGGTACAGCATTATCCCGTTCGCGTTTTGAAGACAATACGTTTAGCTTTGGTGAAAACCTCAAAGAAGGCGTGCATACAGAGCAGGGTATTATCTCTATTAAACAGCATACGGAATTTGAAATTGTTTTTAATGACCCAGCAACGAGTGCTCTCCACCCCGGTGTCGCCAATACAATTAAAAAAGGAACCAATCTCTTCTGTTCGTATCCAGGATACCCTGATTATCGTGGTATCCCTGTTATTGGTAAAGGAATTACCGTTACCCTTCCTTACAGCCTCGATAAATGGGGAATGATGTGTGAGGGTGATCTTTTAGAAGTTTATGACATTATGCAGTTTCGCCACAAAATCTATGCAAAAATGGGCTTGTTGATCGGTATTTTAATTCCAAGCAGTTATCTGCTTATCGCAACATTCCTGCCATTCTTAAGTCGCATACAAGAAGTTAGTGTTATTACCGTCGCTTCATTGTTGATGATTTTAGGAACTATAGGAAATGAGCTTTCTGAATTTTTTGGCAAATATGCTTCTTTGCGTGCTCTGTTGCAAGGCTTTGTTGAAGGGGATGGTGACATTACCAAGCGTGCCGACTTAAGTAGGTTTGCCAAAGATGAGAACAGGCGTACTGCCATCTGGATCAACAGTGTTATCGATATCTTTGATACGATTCTGAAAAAGACAAAAACATCGCTTCTGAACTTACTCAATCTTAACCAACACCTCACGAACACCATTGTGGTGACAGGTAAAAAGATAGAGCAGATTGGTGTGAGTATTCAAAACATCGTCACACACATTCAAATGCAAAACAACTCGATACAAAGTTCCGTCGATAAAGCGGATGCTATGAGTCAGAAAATCGCTCAAACGCAAACACAAGTAGCGCTAAGCCTTGGTAATGTAGAGTCTTCCATCGGCAATATTAAGTCAATCGCAGGAGAAACGACGCAGATTATCTTTACACTAGAGCAAAATGTAGCAGAAGTTTCATCGATGATTGAAACGATTAAAGATATCACCGATAAAACCAACCTTCTCTCCTTAAATGCTGCGGTAGAAGCAAGCAGGGCTGGAGAGCAAGGACGTGGTTTTGCTGTGGTTGCAGAAGAGGTAAGAAAGCTTGCTGATATGACCGATAAAGCAACCGTACGCATTGAATCAATCGTGAATAGCATCAATGGAAATGTCAATGAAGCGCTTTCCAGTATGCAAAATGTTAACAATACGGTTGATAAAGGCATCGAAATTTCAACGCAGTCTTTGCAGAGCATTGATGCGATTTTATGTGACCAAAAAGAGGTTATTTTGGCGATGAAAGATGATGTGTATAAAATCTATGAAGACTCTAAAAATACGATGACACACGCGAATGCCATCAGCAGTGAAGTTTGTGAGCTGACGCACCTTAACCATCAGGTTAAAACGATCTCAGACAGCGTAACACACCATGTTAATTCCCTGAGCAAAACTGTGGGGCAGTTTAAAACTTCATGAGCGTTCACAACCATTCAATTGTCTTTAAAGCCAATCGCATTATAATAAGTAAAAATTCAATTAAGGGTCATTTATGAGTTCTTGGACACGTGCATCATGGAGAGAAAAACCAATTAAGCAACAACCATTGTATACCAATCAAGAAATGCTGAAAAGTGTTGAGCAAGAACTGAGTAAATATCCACCTCTTGTTTTTGCAGGAGAAGTAAGACAACTCAAAGCCTCTTTGGCTGATGTTGTAGCCGGTAAAGCTTTTTTACTTCAAGGTGGAGATTGCGCGGAGAGTTTTGCAGAATTTAACGCTGTCAACATTCGTGATATGTTCAAAGTTATGCTTCAAATGGCGGTTGTTTTAACCTTTGCTGGAGGCTGTCCTATCGTTAAAGTGGGTCGTCTTGCGGGTCAATTTGCCAAACCACGATCATCGGATTATGAAGAGATGGATGGCGTTTCACTTCCAAGTTACCGTGGTGACATCATCAATGACATCGAATTTACAGAAGATTCGCGTATTCCAAACCCAAAACGTATGCTTAAAGCTTACAACCAATCCGCCGCAACCATGAACCTTCTACGCGCTTTTTCACGCGGTGGTTTGGCAGACCTACACCAAGTACACAAATGGACATTAGGTTTTGTTTCGGAGAGTCCTTTGGGGGAACGTTACCAACATCTTTGCGATCGTATCTCTGAGACATTGGCATTTATGGAGGCATGTGGCATCACTTCGGCAAATACTCCAAACATCAACGAAACAGTGGTTTATACTTCACATGAAGCGTTGCTCTTAAATTATGAAGAGGCACTTACGCGTCAAGACAGTATTACAAATGACTGGTATGACTGTTCAGCACACATGCTTTGGATTGGAGATCGTACACGTGATGTGGATGATGCACATGTTGAGTTCTTAACAGGTGTTAAAAACCCTATCGGCATTAAAGCAGGACCAACCATGACGGCTGAGGGTTTAATGAAGCTCATCAACAAACTCAATCCTGAAAATGAACCAGGACGTCTTAATATTATTGTGAGAATGGGTGCTGACAAAATCGAAAAAGAGTTCCCAAAATTGGTTCGTGCCGTCAAAGAAGCAGGTGCTAATGTTTTATGGAGCATTGACCCAATGCATGGCAATACCATCAAAGCATCGAATAACTACAAAACACGCTCATTTGATGAAGTGTTACGTGAAGTCAAAGGCTTCTTTAAAGTCCATGAGGAAGAGGGCACATTCCCTGGTGGCGTTCACCTCGAGATGACAGGTCAAGATGTGACAGAGTGCATCGGTGGAGCTCAAGACATTACCGAAGAAAAACTTGCTCATCGTTACCATACACAGTGTGACCCACGCCTCAATGCTAACCAAGCACTTGAACTTGCTTTCTTGATCGCTGACTCCCTAAAAGCCGCTCGTCAAAGATTTTTAACACACTAAAAACTTCTTTACATGTAAAGGTGAAAATCTTTACATGTAAAATATTTCTTCCTACATCATTAGCCTTTAAAGGATTTAAAAAATGTCAAAAAGTGTTAAAGCTGCATTATTTGCCAACGGTGTTATTGCAATTGCAAAAGGAATGGCAGCATTTTTCACAGGTTCAGCCTCTATGATGGCAGAAGCGATTCACAGCACGGCAGATTGCGGAAATCAAGCACTGGTAATGTTGGGTGAAAAGCAAGCCTCACGAGGACGCTCCGAATACCACTCTTTTGGGCAAGGAAAAGCAAACTTCTTTTGGTCTTTTGTCGTAGCGGTTGTTCTCTTTTTATTAGGTGGACTTTTTTCACTTTACGAAGGTTTTCATCGTATTCAAGATCCTCAACCCATTGAAAATCCTTTACTGATTTTAGGCATTATTGTTTTATCAATTTTACTGGAGTCAAGTGCTTTAAGGGTTGCCCTTAAAGAGAGTAATTCAAAATTAAAAGATATTTTCTCAACCATAAAACATAGCTCTTCATCGCATATCTTAGTTGTTCTTATTGAAGATTCTGGTGCATTGTTAGGTTTGATGATTTTGACATTAGGATTGGTTCTTTCAGAATTTGTTCATCCTATTTTTGATGGCATTGCAGCATTGATGATTGGCTCACTTTTGATAGGGTTATCTAGCATTTTATTTATTGAGCTCAAAAAACTGTTGATAGGCGAGAGTTTAGACAGACAAACTACCAAGCAGATCAAAGAGTTGATTAAAGAAGAATCAAATGTTTTGGTTCATATCAATGCTGTAAGAAGTATGTTTATAGGGTCTAACGAAGTTTTATTGATTATTTCAATGAATGTCAAAGACGATGCAACGGGACATGAAATAGAACAAGATATTAAAGAGCTAAAATACAAAATCCAGACAATGCTTAAAGAACATAAAATGCAAATTTATGTCGATGTTTTCGAGTTTTAAAAAGATGTTGATTATCTTCCGCTCAACCAATCGCTCTTAGAAAACGGATACTGTTTTTTAAACTCAGTCTCATCAAAATCAAACCGATAATTCTCAATATACGCTATGATTAAATGGTACGCATCGTTAATTTCTTGAAATTTAGCGGTGCTGCCATTTGGTGCGTCAGGGTGGAATTCTTTGGAAAGAGAGAGATAGAGTTTGTGAAGGGTTTTTTTATCGGTTTTGGCAACAACACCCAAGGTAAAAAGCGCTTTTTCAAAATCACTATACTCTAAACCTTGGGTCATCGTTGTTTCCTTTTACATCTTTTTGGCTTTTCGTTTGCGCTCTTTTTTCGCATGTAGCCAAAAATAGATAGCACCCGCAAAAACAATAAAAACAATCACAGCAATCGTGATAGTATGCAAATGCTCATTCAGCAACGCCTCGTTCTGACCAAAGAAATAGCCTAAAAACGTCAATATACTCACCCAAATACCTGCGCCAAAGCCTGTATAAAAACAAAAGATGCCAAGATTCATCCGAGCCAGCCCCGCAGGAAGTGAAATATAATGTCGAATGACAGGAATGAGCCTTCCCGTAAAGGTTGAAAACGAACCATGTGTTTTAAAGAATACTTCCACTTTTTCCAGTGTTTCAGGCGTAAAAAAGACATAATGTCCATACTTTAAAATGAGTTTTCGACCCAGCTTCACTGCTAAATAGTAATTCAGAAGCGCTCCCGCAATACTCCCAAATGTTCCAAGCGCAATGACAATCCATAACTCCATCTCGCCTTTAGCACACAAATACCCAGCAGGAATCATCACCACTTCGCTTGGAAGAGGGAAAATACTACTTTCAATAAGCATCATCACAAAAATACCAAGGTATCCTAAAGCACCAACCGTTTGTACAATCCAATCAATAATAGCGTGCATAAAACTCCAATTTTTTATTATTTAACAGTAACTTTCACTTCTTCGCCTTGCCACAAACCATGCTTGGTGCAGTAGCATTGAGCATTAAAATGGTACACATCTTTGTTCGGAACAATAGAAAATGCAACTTCTGCATTACCACGATGTTCATCCGCACTCACGATGCACGCGGCAAGTTCTACTTTAGCAAGCATATGTTCAGCGTCAAAGAGCGTAATGGTCGAAATATAATGGTTAAAATCATCAATATGCGCATGTTCACTTCCCACACGAACACGCACAAATACAGATACTCCTTTTTGAAGCACACCATCGCAGAAAATGTAAGGTGTATGTTTATCAATAAAATCTTTGCGAGCTTCACGCTCTTGCGGGCTAAATGTTTGCGATGTAAAAATTTTTGGCATAATTTATCCTTTTTTTTGCGTAAGGAAATCCTATAATGAATCCCTTTAAAAATTAAAGTATTTACGCTTTTAATTCAACCATTTTATCACTGCACCATGATGCTAAATTTTTATCGTGCGTGATGAGCAAAATGCCTACTTGGTCTAAAAACTGCATTAAAAGTTGCATGACATGTAAGCCTGTGATGTTGTCGAGTGCAGAGGTTGGCTCATCGGCTAAAAGAAGAGAAGGTTTCATCAACAAAGCTCTTAAAATGGAACATCTTTGAAGCTGTCCACCACTGAGTTGGTGGGGTTTTTGAGCCAAGACATCAGGATCAAGATCGAGCGCATGACAGAGTTGATGCAGATCATGCAAAGGAGCCACATCGCTGATTTGATTGATGATGGTGTAGGTTGGGTGAAACGATGTGTAAGGATCTTGAAAAATCTGTGAAAGTTTAGCCGCGGTTATCGTGCCACTTTTAGCTTTCAAATTTCCCGCCACAAGCTCAAAAAGCGTACTCTTCCCACTTCCACTTGCACCCAATATAGAAACAACTTCTCCCACCTTTACATGTAAAGAGAAATCATGGTACAAAAGCTTGGAATTTGGGTACCCAAATGTAAGGTTTTCTACGCGTAAAACCTCTTGGCTCATGCGCGAATCTGCCCTTTACCATAGACTTTAAACTTGTAGGTGGTCAGGTCATTGATGCCCATAGGTCCACGTGCATGAAGCTTGTTGGTACTGATGCCCACTTCCGCACCAAAGCCAAACTCGCCACCATCCGTAAAACGAGTTGATGCATTGACATAAACACACGCTGCATCCACTTCATTTAAGAAGCGCTCAGCTGTTGTGTAATTTTCACTTAAAATGGCTTCAGAGTGCGAAGATCCAAACTCGGCAATATGTGCAATCGCTTCAGCAACACTCTCAACGATCTTGATACTTAGAGCATTACTAAGATGCTCCGTGTGGTAATCTTCATCACTTGCAGGCTTTACATGTAAAAGTCTTTGCGTTTTTTCACAGCCTTTTATTTCTGCACCCGTAAGATCAAGCGCCTCTTTCATGCGTGGTAAAAAGCTTTTTGCAATTGCTTCGTGTACCAAAAGTGTTTCCAGTGAATTACATGCACTTGGGCGTTGGCATTTGGCATTGAGTACGATCTCAATCGCTTGCTCTAAATTCGCCTCTTTGTCCACATACGTATGGCAAACACCTTTGTCATGTTTTACCACAGGAACGGTTGCATTTTCGCTTACAAAGCGAATGAGTGCTTCTCCTCCACGAGGAATGATGAGATCGACGAATTTATCCATTTTAATAAGCTTCGCAACACCTTCACGACTGGAATCTGGCAGAAGCGAAATGATCTCTTTAGGAAGGTTGTGTTTTTCTAAAACCTCTTGCAAAAGAGAAGCGATGATGGCATTACTGTAAAATGCCTCTTTACCACCTTTAAGCACACACGCATTACCACTTTTAAAGCAGAGTGCAGCGGTGTCACTGGTGACGTTAGGACGACTCTCATAGATGATACCAACAACACCAATAGGAATGCTCACTTTTTCAATCCTGATGCCACTAGGAACAACCCAACCTTCAAGTACACGACCAACTGGCTCTTTCAAGCTCGCAATTTCGCGGATTGCATTTGCCATCTCAGAAATGCGTTTTGTATTGAGTAAAAGCCTGTCCACAAGGGCTGAACTTAGGTTGTTTTTCTTGGCTTCGTCTAAATCTTTTTGGTTTTCGGTTATGATGATGTCACAGTGTGCTTCCAAAGCATCTGCCATGTGTGCCAAAACATCTATTTTTGTTTTGGGATCAAGGGTCGCGATAATACGACTAGCAGATTTGGCAAGTTTGAGAAAAGTTTGCACGTTTCTTCCCTTAGAATGGAATTTAATGGGGATTTTACCACTTTTGTATTTAATATGTCATAAGTATGTTTGGAGTATAATCATTAGCATTAGAAGATAATCATACAAGGACATAAGAATGCAACAAATTTACGATTTAGTCATTATCGGTGGAGGACCTGGTGGTATTGGTGCAGCAGTTGAAGCTAAAGTGCTTGGTCTGCAACATATTATGATGATCGAAAAAGGCGAAAACCATTCCCAAACCATCCGAAAATTTTACAAAGATAACAAACGCGTTGATAAAAACTACAAGGGCCAAGAGATCGAGCTTAAAGGCTCTATCGATTTTAGAGATGGCACGAAAGAGAGTACGCTCAACTACTTTGATTCACTTTTAGATTCTGGTGAGATCGACTCAGCGTTTAACAGCGAAGTGGAGAGCATTACCAAAGAAGAGGGTGAATTTCACATCGTGACTACAAAAGCTGGATACCGCGCTAAAAACGTTGTTGTTGCTATCGGAACGATGGGCAAACCCAACAAACCTGACTACACACTTCCTATTTCCCTCAAAGAGCGCATCAACTTTAATCTTGATAAATGTTCACAAGGTGAAAAACTTCTCATCGTCGGTGGTGGAAATTCAGCGATTGAGTATGCGATTGAGCTATCAAAAAGCAATAACGTAACGGTTAATTACCGTCGCGATACCTTTAGCAGACTGAATGACATTAATCTTTCAATGATTCATGAATACAATGGAGAAGAAAAACTGCGTCTGCGCCTTGGCATGGATATTGTCTCTATTGAAAATGAAAATGGCTTGGTTAAAGTCAATTTTACCGATGGTTACCATACGATTTACGATCGCGTTGTGTATGCCATTGGCGGTACAACACCCGTTGATTTTCTTAAAAAATGTGGTATAACATTTGATGCTGATGCTAAACCAGAGTTTGATGAAAATTATGAGACTAAAACCAAAGGTTTATACTTAGCAGGTGACATTGCGGTTAAGAGTGGTGGTAGCATCGCTATTGCACTTAATCATGCGTACCAAATTATTTCACACATCTTAAATACAAAATAACGAAGGCATTTTATAAATGGCAAAAATTGCTCTCTCTTCTTCGCAGATTTTAAATATAGCACTTGGTATGGTCATTGTAGTGGGAAGTCTTGCAACAGCTCGATACGCTAATTTTGGTGGAGTCTCTTTTGATGAATTAGGCGAAAAATATATCAGCAAAAGTGATGTTAAATTTAGTGATCTTCCCCTTGATCTGCAAAAGCATTATATTGACAAAGAAGCGACCATTGAGCAGAGCAAAGATGGAAACCTCTTTGAAGATGAATATCTCGATGAGCAGGGCAAGCCTATTGCTGATTCAGAGTTAACCAAGCAAGATTTTAAACGCATGATTAATAAATTGCAAAAAACACTTTTGTTTGTCCAACATGACAATCTTTTAATGTCAAATGAGAAGAATGAGCTCTCTAAAAAATTAGACGAACAACAAATCGAGCTTGAAGAACAACGCAATCAATGGACAAATAAAAATACCGAACGCCTGAATGAAGCGGAGCAACAACATTACCGTAACATTAGCGATCTGACTGTAAAGATCAATGAGGTTCAAAAAGAGAATGTCGTTATTGCTCAAAAAGCAAACATTGAAGCCAATACGCTAAAAGGTCAGATCGAAGAGCTTAAAGCCAAAGCGGTCGAAGAGGAAGAAAAAAAGCATATAGCCATCAAAAAAGCGCGTGAAGATGAACAATCAAAACTCGTAGATTATAAAGAGAAGATTAAGTTTTTAAACGATCAAGTCACTCTTTTAAATGAGCAAATCAATACCAATAACGAAACAGCTAAAAACGCTTTTGCCCGCAAACAAGATGAGATCAATAAACTCAAAGAAGAGATTGTACAAGCGGCTAAAGAGCGAAATGATCTTATGAGTAAACAGACGCAAACATTGGTTATCAATGAGCAAAAACAGAAAGAAGAGATTGCGAAATACACTCAAACCATTGAACAACTTAAAGTCGATACTGAAAAACTCATTGCTAAAAATCGTCAAGACATGATGCTTCAAGATGAAGATCATGCGAAAAAAATGGCACTTCAAGAAGAGAAACTCAAAGGTGTCAACACCGAACTTGCCAGCGCTAAAAAATACGTAGATGCTTTGATGTTAGAGAATGAAAAAGACTTTAATAAATTTAGAACCTACCTTGAAGATGAGAAAAAACTTAACAAAGAGCTTTCATTGGCTAACAAAGCACTTGAAGAGGGTGCTCTAAACAATGAAAAAAGCCTCAATGCGTCTATCTTAAAACTCAAAGAAGAGATTGCGAAAAAAGAGGGCAATATCAAAGCATTGAACGATAAAATCGTACTTTTAAACAGTGAAAAACTAAATTTTGAAGCTGAAGTGAAAAAACGTGTCGATGAAAATGACAAAATTCACAATAAGAACTACAAAGTTTTCAATGAAAAAATTGCCAATTTTGATGCCTCTAAAAAAGAGTTGATCGACAAACTTGATAAACAACTCAATGAATACAAAGCCACCGCCAAAGAGAATAGCGAACGTGTACAATTTCACATCAATGAACTTAGTGCATCGAATAATGAGCTTAAACTTAAAAATGATGAAAAAGAAAAAGAGTTACAAGGTTTAAAATCACAGTTAATCGCAACTAAAACAGAGAGCCAAAAAGCTAAAGAGAGCAATGATGGTACACTGAAAGAACTTCGTGCCACTTTGGACGAGTTTAAAGCGAGTAGCAAAGCAAAAGAGAGCGACTATATCGCTAAGATCCAACTACTGCAAGCAGATATTAAAGAGAAAGAGGCGGCCATTGTCTCGAATAGAAAAGACGAGGCGCTTAAAATTGCAGCTTTAGAAAAAGAGATCAAAGTCAAAGCAATTGAGTTACAAAAAATTCAAACGGAAAATGCACGCAATGAAGGCGCACTACAATCTTTACATGTAAAGCTCAAAGATGCTGAAGACAACGCAACGAAAGCAACCAATAAAATTGTTGAAGAGCTTAAAGCCAAAGTTACAACATTTGAAAAAAACCGTATCAGTGAAGATGCAAAAATGGTCGGACTCAAAGATGAACTTCGTCGCAAAGAAATTGAGTATTTTGACATCCTTAAAGAAAAAGATAAAGAGCTGAAAGCAAAAGAAGCGACGTTGGTTGCGAACAAAGAAGGCACTAAAAAGATAGAAGCCCTTAAAGCTTCAACGGAAGAGAACCTCTCTAAGTTTAAAGAAGAGTTCAAACAAAAAGAGCTTCAACATTTAGCTGAGATTAAAGCTCTTCAGGGGGAAATAAAAGCAAAAGAGAGCCAGTTGTCTGCTTCCAATAAAGAAGAGACGCTTAAGAGCATAGCGTTGGAAAAAGAGCTGAAAGCAAAAGAAGCAGCGATGGTTGCAAACAAAGAAGAGATGAAAAAAGTTGAAGCCCAAAAAGCGGCGAGTGAAGAGAAACTTGCCAAGCTCAAAGAAGAGATAAAAAATCAACAACTTCAAAGCTTAGAGGCGACTAAAGCTTTACAAGCAGAGCTCAAAGCAAAAGAGAGCCAAATATCCTCTTTCAATAAAGAAGAGACCCTTAAAAGCATCGCTTTAGAGAAAGAACTCAGAGCTAAAGAGGCAACCATTGTTGCCAATAAAGAAAACTATAAAAAGACAGAAGTACTCAAAGCTTCATTAGACGAAAACATAGCAAAACTCAAAGAAGAGTTCAAGCAGAAAGAACTTCAGTATTTAGAGGCAACCAAAGCACTGCAAGCAGAGCTGAAAGTGAAAGAGACACAACTTGGGTCAAGTAAAAAAGATGAAACACTTAAAATTATAGCACTTGAAAAAGAACTCAAACAAAAAGAGAGTACTTTGGCGCAAAACCAAGAGGAGTTTAATAAACGCATTGCTTCGAATGAGCAAACCATTAAAACCTTGAATGAAAAGCTAAAACTCTTAGAAACCACAACACCGAAAGTAGCTGTTGCTAAGACTTCCGCACCTGCACCTAAAGGCGCAAAACTTACGATGCTCGACAAAGTTACATGTACAGATATGGGAACAGGGGTTAATGCCATTTCTGAAACGTGCAAACAAGAAGTTCAAACGTTCCTAGCGAAGTACGATAGCTCGTATTTCTTTGAGGTTGCGCCGATTGTCGATAATGGAGGTTTTGCCTCACTCAAGCTTATCAAAAGTAAAAAAATGGGAGTGGAAGATACTGAGATTGACCGCATTAGTGGTCTAGCCAATATCGGTCTTGGAAAAGCCAGAGCAAAAGCGGGTGGAGAATTAGTCGAGTCTTACGTAGGAGAAGGCGCTAAGATCAGTTATGCTCTTTCAAATATTGAGCAAGATAAAGCACGAGGCTTCCAAATCAGGGTGTACCATTAAGCATGAATTTATTTCAACCTGAGAAAGGATACCGTTACAACAGTGACACACTTCTGCTCTATGATTTTATAAGCGCTGTTCATCCCAAAGGTGAAGTTTTAGACGTAGGGTGTGGCTGTGGCATTTTGGGGCTTTTGCTGAAACGCGATTTTCCAAGTGTTAAAATGCACCTTTTGGATATCCAAGAGCAAAATTGCACCATTGCAAAGGCAAACGCAGAAGCTAACAACATACCAATCGAAAGCTTTACATGTAACGATTTTTTACAGACAAAATTTGAGCATAAATTTGACATGATCGTATCCAATCCTCCTTTTTACCATAAGGGTGGTGTTATAAGTGATGATGATACACTTTTCTTAAGTCGACATAGCAGTGCACTTCCCTTTGTTGCCTTCGCGCAAAAAGTCACTAAAACGCTCTCCAATCGGGGATATTTTTGTTTCTGCTATGATGCCAAACAGATAGACAGCCTTATGGCAGCACTGCTTGGAAATGGACTCAATGTAGAAGATCTCTGTTTTGTGCATTCAAAAGAAGATAAAGAAGCATCATTGGTGCTCATTCGAGCGCGCAAAAATTCTAAAACGCTTTGTAAAATTCATCCACCACTTTTCATCTACAGAGAAGAGTCGTTTACTCCACGAGTACAGGCAATCTTTGATCGATCAAAAACACAGAGTGTGACATGGAAAAACTAATGAAAATGGATGGATACCCTTATGCGTTTGATCCTAAAGCCTGTCAAAGTTGCTCTGGAAAATGCTGCATTGGAGAGAGTGGATACATATGGGTAAGCCAAGAGGAGATAAGTGCTATTGCACAAAAACTTTCTTTGTCAAAAGAAGAGTTTATCAATAAGTATTTACTAAAAATTCGCTATCGTTTCACGATTAAAGAGATCGTGTATGAAGGCGGTTATGGTTGCGTCTTTTTTGATATGGAAAAAAAGATGTGTCGTATCTACGACGTACGCCCACAACAGTGCCGTACATTCCCATTTTGGGAGTATTTTAAAGAAAACATTGACGAGGTAGTTACAGAATGTCCCGGTATTATTCGCTTATAGTCGTTCTTTTTTTATTGGTGGGATGTGCCACCAAAGAGGTTGTTGTTACGAAGGAAACCACTAAAAAGGTTTTTGAAGAAGAGGATAACCTTATTTTACAAGCATTAAATTACCAACAAAATGGCGATTATGTCAATGCACGCAAAATTTACCATACGCTTTATGAACAGAGTCAAAAGAAAGTTTACCTTACTGAAGATGCAGGACTTGCCTTTATTTTGGATGATCCGGATGCACGTGAGCTGATTATGCAAGGCATTCGTAAATATCCCGATGAAAAAAACTTTAACCGCTTACTGGTGGGTCAATTTGTTAAAGAAAAGCGCTATGAAGATGCTGAAAAAGAGATTTTAAAACTTATTGCATACGATAAAAGTGTACAACATCTCAGCATTGCTGGTAATCTTTATTTACAGATGAAAGCATATGACTTTGCCCTAAAATACTTTGAAAGTGCCTACAAACAAGAGCAAAATGAAGATTTAATGCTCAATATTGTCGAGCTTTTATACCGCTTCTTAGGTCGTAAAGATGATGCTGTAGCATACTTAGAAACGTATGCCAATATGGAAGGCTGTGGAAATCACACCTGTTACAAACTCATTGAAATTTACGGACGTGATCGTAATGTACAAGGCTTAATTGCAACCTATAAAAAACTCTATAAAGAGCAACAAACCGAAGAGATCGCAAAAAAAATAGTAGAACTTATGATGTACATTAAAGATGTCAAAGGGGCTACTACATTTTTAGAAAAAGCACAAATTAACCAAGATATTCTCTTGCAAATCTACGCAACACAGAAAAAATTTACAGAGGCCTACAACTTGGCTGAAAGACTCTATACAGAGAGTAAAAATCTTGACTATCTAGGGAAAATGGCTATATATGAGTATGAACTGAACAAAGCAAAACTCTCACCCGAAGTCATACAGTCTATTTCTCAAAAGTTTAATGAAGTAACCAGCTTGCTTAAAGATTCTGTGTATCTTAACTACTATGGCTATCTGTTAATCGATCATAACATTGACATTCCTAAAGGTATTGCATTGGTTCAAGAGGCACTTAAGTTAGAGCCAAATTCACCGTATTTTCTTGATTCCCTTGCATGGGGTTATTATAAACAAGGTCAATGCGATGAGGCCTATAATATCATGAAATATTTTGGTGATAATGTCATGGAAGAAGAGGTTGCTGTGCATATTGAAGCGATCAAAAAATGTTTGAAAGAGAAACAAGCGCAATGATTTTAGATGAAATTATAAAACGAACCCGTGAAGATTTAGAGAAGAAGAAAAAAGAATATACCATTGATTGGTTGGGCAGAAGTCTTGCCTTTAACCCTTTTATGCCTCGTGATGTTAAGCCTTATCTCAAGGCAACACCGGATAACCCGTATCGCATTATTGCGGAGGTCAAAAAAGCAAGTCCGAGTAAGGGTATCATTAAAGCTGATTTTGATCCACTCGCCATTGCTAAAGCATATGAGTTAGGAGGGGCTGATGCTATCTCTGTTTTAACGGAGCCTCACTATTTTCAAGGAAATCTTGAGTATTTAACCCAAATTCGCCGTTATGTGCCGACACCTCTGTTACGTAAAGATTTTATTGTCGATGAGTACCAGATACTTGAAGCTCTTGTTTATGGGGCTGATTTTATTTTATTGATCGCAAAAGCGCTCTCGAAAGCTGAATTGAAGCATCTTTTAGAGTATGCATTACGACTTGGGCTTGAAGTTTTAGTCGAAATACATGATAAAGAAGATCTTGTAAAAGCAATCTTTGCAGGTGCAAATATTATTGGTATTAACCACCGTAACTTGGAAACTTTCGAGATGGACATGAGCTTAACGGAAAAACTTATGCCTCTTATTCCTCAAGGAAAGATCATTGTTGCAGAGAGCGGATTGAACGATAAAGAGACGATTAAGCACTTAAGTAAAGTTGGTGCAGATGCCTTTTTGATTGGTGAGTATTTTATGAGAGAACCTGACATTCAAGTTTCATTAGAAGCCATGAAAAAGGTAGATTGATGAATTATATGTATGCGCCTTGGCGTGATGTGTATTTTACAGATAAACCAGAAGGATGTGTCTTTTGTAATATTACAGAGCATCCTGAACTTGATGAGAAGCATCATGTTTTGTACCGTGATGAGTGCTGTTTTATTGTTATGAATCGTTACCCGTATTCTCCAGGGCATTTTATGGTCATCCCTCATCATCATACTGATTCTATAGAAGAGCTTGAGCCTGAAGTTTGGTTGCATCTCTCTTTTATAGTCCAGCGCTGTGTCAGAATGCTCAAAGAGGGCATTGGAGCACAAGGTGTGAACTTGGGTATGAATCTTGGTAAAAGTGGAGGAGCGGGCATTGCAGAGCATATTCACTACCATGTCATCCCAAGATGGCTTGGTGACACCAATTTTATTACAACCATTGCTGACACAAGAGTCTATGGAACTGATTTTGAAAAAATCTACCAACATCTTAAAGGGCTTGTACCAGAGTATCTTTCATGTTAAGTGACTTAGAAGTTGATGACTTTATCGCTCATAAATCAACTTTTGATCTTTTAATCGATGCGCGAAGTCCCAAAGAGTATGCTGAATCACACATTCCAAATGCTCAAAATTTCTATGCGTTGAATGATGCTGAACATCAAGAAGTAGGCACACTCTACAAGCAAGTCTCACGTAACGATGCAAAAATACTAGGAGCGCGTTACATTTGTCAAAATGTAGCCCTTCATCTTCAAGAGATTGCAAAGTCCTATAAAATAGGCTCACGAATAGGTATTTATTGTGCAAGAGGAGGGCTTAGATCTAGCTCAATAGCCATCATCCTCTCCCACATTGGCTACCAAGTCTACAGACTTCAAGGTGGCTATAAAAGTTACCGTGTGCATGTGCTTTCTTATCTTGAAAATATCCCCCACCATCGTTTTATCCTCCTTGGCGGAAATACGGGATGTGGTAAGAGTGAACTCTTGCAAACACTTCAACCTTCCATCGATCTTGAAAATCTTGCCAATCATCTAGGCTCTAGTTTTGGAAGTATCAAAGGGGCACAACCAAGCCAAAAAGCTTTTGAAAATAGTTTATGCGAAATTTTATGTAAAATTGATCCCAATGCCTATATATTCATTGAAGCAGAAAGTAAACGAATGGGGAAATGCACCCTTCCTTCCCTTTTACATGCACGTATGAAAGAGAGTTTTCGCATCGAAATCACGGCTCCTCTAGCACAACGCGTTGAACGTATATTAAAAGATTATGAGAGAATTACACCTGAGTTTTTTAATCAAGCTATGCATATGATCGCACCTTATATTAAAAAAAGCGTGAAAGAAGAAGTGCAAAAAGCGTATGAAAGTCATGATCTTGCAGCAGTAGCGCAGACTTTACTTACACAGTATTATGATGTGGTCTATAAGAAACCCCATCATGTTGATACGATCCTTGATAATGCAGATGCAAATGTCACTATTGAAGCACTTCAAGCTTTACATGTAAAGCTTACCAACGCCTAAAAATGGTGCATGTGGTAGTGTGAGTGTTGGAAGTCTTTGTGTTTATGCGCGTGAAGATGGAGCAAATTTCCCTCTATTAAGGTCTTTTTATCACGCATAAGTGCTTCAATCTCACCATTGTAAATGAGTTGATGCTTGTCATTGAGCACAAGCGCTTTATCCCCAAGCTCATACGCTAAAGAGATGTTATGCGTTGAAATGAGTGTGGTTATATTCATCCCGGAGAGCAGATCCACAAACCATCCTGTTGTTTTAGGGTCCATATTGGCGGTTGGTTCATCCAAAAGCAAAAACTGTGGTTCTAGCGCTAAAATAGCACACAACATGACTTTTTGTTTTTCACCACCACTGAGTTTGAGAGGTGAGCTTTGAAGATGGTGTGTTAAACGAAATTTGTCAGCTATTTCACGTACACGTTCGTCCACATTGGTGATGTCAAACTCGCGTAATCCAAAGGCAATTTCATCATAGACCGTCGGATTGAACATCATGGTTTCAGGATTTTGAAATAAAATACCTATCTCTTTACGAAAGTTTTTACCAACACTTTTTTTAGTGATTAATTGATCTTTATAGAAGTAATTTCCCTCTCCAAAATAAAGCCCCGCAAGAATGCGAAGGAGGGTGCTTTTACCACTTCCATTGTTACCCAGTAAAACGACTTTTTCGCCTGCTTTGATCTCAAATGAGAGTTTATCTAAAACGCATTTTGTTTCGTACTGATATGCTAAACTTTCAATCTTTATCAAAAAACCCCCTTGCCTTAAGTGCCAAACTTTTTTCCTCGCTATCATACAACGCTTTGGTAAAAAAATAACCAAAAACAGAGGTAATAAACTCTTTTTGAGAGCGTTCACTCATCTTTTTTATGAGCCTGCTTTTCAAAGAAAGCATAAAATTTTCATAGCTTTTTTGGTAGCTGTAAATTTGTGAAAGTGAAATGCTCAGAAGAAAACTCAGCGTCTTCGAAAATGAGAGAGCAAGAGCAATATTGACATAATGTGAAAAAAGCATCGTTGAGAGCGTCAAGTCAAAGACCCGTAAGTTAAAAAGAAGGAGATACTCCATCCACGGCTTTTGATTGAGAAGGGAAATAATCAAAAAACCCACACTAATGGCAATGTTAAAAAAGAAAATGGATTTGAGGGCTTTTTTGAGTATCTTAAACCACGCTGTTCGCGCTAACAAAAGTAAAAGAATCGCAAAAAAGCCTAAAAGATAAAAGGAGTGGCTAGAGAGAATAATCGCTAGCCCTAGAAGATAGAGGCAAAAGAGGATTCTATCGCGCAAGCTTTTTCCCAAGCAGATAAAAAATTCCAAAAATAAGCGCAACGCCTAGCATGCCTGAAAGATAGTACGCCAAAATATCGTTCATACCTTCTATCGTATAATCAGGAGCTAAGGCTTTTACATGAAAAGCATTGAGAATCCCTTCAGGAATGAAGCCTAACGCCTCTTGATAATATTCATTTTCCCATTCTGCCCATGCAGGGTTTTCGCTAATCAAACCAAGAGGAATCAGAATAAATAGAATAATCATTGGATAGAGAATTTTTTTCATGCGCTTGCTCCTTTATAGATACGGTTTTTTAGAATATAGCGATAGGCAATACCTGTAAAGATACCTTCCACTACACCAAAAAAAAGAATATGAGAACCTACAACAGCAGGAAAGGTAATCGCAAACCCAAAAGGAAAATAGAGAGGCTGAGCATCTACTGTGGCGATTAAAGGCTGAATACCAAGTAAAAGAGTAAGAACGATAGAGGCGCACACAATACCAATCCAACCACTGATATAAGGTGCAAAAGATTTCTTTTTTAAAATTTGAAAAACATAGTAAGAAGAAAAAGAGGAGGCAAACGCCATCATAAGTGCATTTGCTGCGAGTGTTGTAACACCACCATCACCAAAGATAAGCGCTTGAATCAACAAAACTAAACTCACACATAACGAAGCGACCCAAGGCCCAAAGAGTATGGCAATGAGTGATGCCCCAACAGCATGTCCACTCGTACCACCTGGAATGGGTATGTTAAACATCATAATAATAAAACTAAGCGCACTCAATGAAGCGATGAGTGGTAATGTTGTCTCATCAAGCTGTTCTTTGAGTTTTTTAAACGCAATCATCCACAGTGGCAAAGCAGCAGCATAGGTTGCAATACATGTAATAGGGGAGAGATAACCATCTGGAATATGCATTGTAAGTAACCTCCAAAAATGTAAATCCAAATAATAATTGAGCAATATATAAATATTACTCAATTAAATCTAGTATTATTATTACATCTCTAGTCTTAGTATTACTTGAATTAGAATGTTAAAATTGCTTTTCCTGTTGCGAGTTTGACAGCTTCGTTAACGGCATTGACATAACTTAACATGGAAGGATTACCATCTTTATAGGCGATGTCAAACGCTGTTCCATGGTCTACTGAAGTTCTCACAACGCCTGCATTAAGGCTTACATTAATGCTTTCATCAAAATAGAGTGTTTTCAAAGGAATCAATCCTTGGTCATGATACATACAGACGTAATAGGTAAAATTTTCACGATTCGCTTTTGAAAAAGCAGTATCTGGCACAAGAGGTCCAAAAAAGACTTCACGCTCTAAAAAGTGATTGGCTTTTAAAATCGCTTTTTCGATCTCTTCATCTTCATCCCCAATGACACCATGATCTCCAGCATGAGGATTAAGCCCCAAAACACCGATACGCTCGACGCCAAGTTCTTCATAAACTTTCAGTAAAAAAGGTTTTAGTTTTTTCGCTTTGATTTCATGGGGAACATCACGAAGGGGGATGTGGTGCGTGTAGAGAATGGTAAACATCTCTTCGCATCCTAACATCATAATGGCTTCGCATCCTAGAAGATCACTGAGTGCATCCGTATGTCCTTTGTATTCCAATCCTGCCATTGCCCATGACTCTTTGTTGATGGGTAGGGTGACAATACCACTGACTTCATTACTTTTTGCCAATGCAACGGCTGTAATAAAGGAGTCGTAAGAGCTTTCACCCGCTTCAGCCGAGCAAACACCCGCTTCAATCTCAAAGACTTTTCCACAGTCACGTATCTCAAAGTCACTGGGGACATCAAGCCCTAAAAGAGCGGCTCCCCAACCTAGCATATTTTCATTGATACAGTAGATAGGATAGCAATGTTTTCGAACTTCTGCGTGCGCTCTAAGCGCAAGTTCCAAGCCAATACCGTTTAAATCACCTATACTGATTGCTATTTTTTTCATCGTACTAATCCTAACATCTCTTTGACCGCTTGCTCAAAACCCACAAAAATAGAGCGTGCAATGATACTTTGACCAATATTGAGTTCAACAATCTCTTTGATATCTAAGATACGCTTCACATTTTGGTAATTCAGACCATGTCCCGCAGCCACCTTAATTCCTAATTGGTGAGCCACTTTTGCGGCTCTTTCAAGTTCATGCGTTGCTTCAATGAGCTTTACATGTAAAGCTTCACGATTGAGTTCAAGCTCTTGAATGCTATGACGTGAGCGAGAAAGGTTAGAGTAGAGCATCGCATAAATATTGGCATAAAGACCTGTATGAAGTTCAATCCACTCCGCTTTTATCTCTTTAGCCGCTTCAATCATTGCACTGTTTGGATCAATAAAGAGTGAAAGCTCAATGTGCTCTTTTTTAAGTCTTTGCGCGATCTCTTTGATAACTTCTTTGTTTTTAACGACATCAAGTCCACCTTCCGTCGTCACTTCTTCACGTTTTTCAGGCACAAGTGTCGCACGGTGTGGTTGTAACGCTATGACTTTATCAATAATTTCAGGTGTAATAGAACACTCTAAATTGATCGGAAGCTGGGAAATTTCAATAATCTTTTTAGCATCATCATCATTAATATGACGTCGGTCTTCTCTTAAATGAATCGTGATTTGATCTGCTCCAGCGCGTTTAACTAAAGAGATGGCATCCAGTGGATCTGGGTCATTGATCTTGCGTGCTTCTCTGAGCACTGCAATATGATCGATATTTACGCCTAGAAGCATGGGGTGTCCTTCGTTTTTTAAGGATTATTATAGCCAAAATATAATTTCTAAAAAGTTTCAATGCCTATTTTGGGATATGAATACGCGTATTCTCAAAAATTCCATACTCAAAATCAGGATGACACGCAAAACAGTTAGAAGCATTTTTTACATGTAAAGATTTAAACACCCTTTTTTCAATACTTTGATGTACTTCGCGCCAGTAGGGAACTTTACTCATGGAAATAGGGCGCATGTCACCTAAAGACTCCAATGTTTTAACGGCAATTTTATGCGTAGACGTTTCAGCACAGTGACTTAAAAGGTACGCTTTAATGCTCATTTGCTCACTTTTGGTAATGTTATTCTCTGTAATTTGCTCGCCAAAATGATTATCTAGCCCATCCATAAGACGTACCCATGAGTCATACGGTAACATAAAAGGTGGATAGATTTTGTGACATTTGCCACATTTTTCATAAAAGCTACTGTTCTCCGCTTGAAAATTTCGCTTTTCAAACCTGCTTTTTGTGAAAAATGTTTCATCTGAACTTGCTACAAAATAGAGCATGCCTAAAGACAATCCTATAACGGCATAAGAAAAAAGATGACGTATGATGGAAACTGTCGCATCTGTGCCTTCAGCTTTTTTATATCCAGAAAGCATTGCAAAAACCATATTGGTTTTATGATAAAACTGCTCGATTAATACACCTATGATATGAATGATAGCCCATGTAAAAAGTACATAAGAGAGTATTTCATGCGAGACTAAAAGGGATGAAGAAAATCCAAAATAACGTACATTCAAACTTGAAAAAATGCCACTGGCTTCTTGTGTTCCTTGCAGTAAGAGTCCGCTGAGAACGATCAAACTTCCAAGACCTAAGACAATGAGTGTAAACCAACTGGATGCAGCATTGTGTCCTGCATAGATTTTGCGCCATCTGTTTTGAACTTTTTGAACAAAATAATCCTGAAGTTCTTGATAACTTAGTTTAAATGTTTTGAACGTTGCATAATTGGGTCCAACAAATCCCCAGATGAGTCGAAAAAGTAACACTACACCAAAAATAAGACCAAAAGAGAGATGCCATCTAAAAAGAGCATGCTGAAAAGAGGTTAGAAAAGAGAAGAAAAACGAGGTTGCAATAATCCAATGAATAATGCGAGTACACAGCGGCCAAACAAAAACTTCATGAGGTCTTTTGTTCATGTATAACTTTCAGATGTTTTTTGATGCATTATTGCACCAAAAAACATCATGTTCAAATTTTTATTTAGCAACGCTAAACGTATTATGAAGGTAGTTAGCCATCATTTTAACATCGTAGTCGTAACCTTTTTCAGCCAATTTTTTCATGTTATGCTCCATAACATCATGTTCGGTTGCAGTAGATTGCCCACCAAGACCACCATTTTTAATGTCAAAGAGAGACATTTCAAGCTCTTGCACAGTTTGTTTTGTAAGAGCAGGTGCTTTTTTCTCAGCAACACCTTCACCTTTAGGACCATGACAGTGCAAACATGTCTCAGCATAGACTTGCGCAGGGGTGTATTTGTACTTGACACTATCCGATTTTGGTTTATCGCCACATCCACTTAAAACAACTAAGGCAACGGCGAAAGAGAGTACTAAATTCATTTTTTTCATAAGTTTTTCCTTTTTATGTATCGTAAACAAAATTAGGCTCTACCAGAGAGCATGCCATAAATTGTCATAGGTTTAAGTGCATAGACTTTAAGTAACCACCAAATCCAGCGCTCTTGTGTCGGATCAAGAGGGAAGGATGGAGCAGGTTTAGCTGTCCAATTAAATTCAAGCAGTGCTACCGTTCCAATGCTGGTGATCAACGGACAAACCGTGTAACCATCATAAGCAGCTGGAAGTTTTTCTTGCTTTTCCATCACTGCGATTAAGTTTTCCGCAACAACGTTGTATTGTTTACGCGCACTTCCTCCTGTTTTACCCATAGGAACTGCGGCAACATCTCCTAATGCAAAGACATTTTTGTAAGTCACATGTTGAAGTGTTTCTTTAACAACAGGGACCCAGCCTTTACTTGAGCCAATAGGTGATTTACCAACAAGATCAGGCGCTTTTTGAGGAGGCGTGATATGGATAAAGTCATACTTTTTCTCAACATTTTTACTCATTGAGATCATGGTGTATTCTTTAAGGTCCTCATCATACTCGCCTTTTTCAAGCCATTTTTTTTCAAATGTTGCTACTTTATTTGCTGTATCAATTGCTACTAAATTGGTTTTGAATTCCCATTTAAAGTCTCTGGCTTTAAATTGCTCAAAGATAGCAGTATTGTATTCAGGCACACCAAACATCTTGTCACCACTTGGACAAAAGGTTAATTCTACTTTATCTCTTACACCTGCTTTTGTGAGTAAATCATGGGTAATATACATAATTTTTTTAGGAGCGCCACCACATTTTATAGCCGTATCAGGATCTGTAAAAATTGCTTGAAGTTTTTCAGTACCTTTGTGCGCTTTTGCTTTCGCAATGAGTTCTTCAATACCTTTTTTTGTATCAACAGCGCCATCTGCAAAATAGATAGAGTAAACGCCATCTTTACCTACTTTTTTACGCACAACATCATTAGCGCCCGAAGAGGTGATTTCACCTTCAAGCCCTTTAATAGCCCCGAAATTAAGCATTAATCCCATTGCAACAATTAAATAGTCGTAGCTTATTTCTGTACCATCTGCTGTTTTAACTTTGTTGTTTGTCGGATCAAAACTGACTACAGAATCTTTAATCCATTTAACACCTTTGGGTATAAAATTTGCGGTTTCATACTCAATGTCACTTTTTTGCCATACTCCAGCAGCAATTAGAGTTTGCCCAGGCTGATACGAAACTGATTTTGGATTTGGCTCAATAAGCGTAATATCAGGACTAGAAAGTCTTTGCGTAAGTTTTGCCGCTGTTGCAACACCTGCAAGACCACCACCTACAATAACAATTTTGCCCGTTGCATTGGAGCTAGAAGCTTGAGCTTCTGTTGCAGTTGCCGCACTCGCCAAGACACTTGCAGCAATTGGTGATGCTGCCAAAAATTTCATCGCATTACGGCGAGACATTCCACCTTCATGCTTCTCAATCTCAAAGAGTATCTCCTCAATGATTTTGTCTGATTTCATAGTTTGCCCATCCTTTTTGTTGTATGTTTCCCCATTCTACTTCCAATAATCTGAGTCTTTCCTTGGTTAAAAAAATTATACCTGATTATTTTAGTTGTTTATAATCTTCTAAAATTGTATCGATAATGTAATGTTATTCAACCTAGGATTAAGTTTTTTTTCTCTAAAATCATTTATTCAATTTTTTTAGCTTATAAGTAGGAACGATGTTCAAAAAAGAAATTCTTATTTTTGTTTCCATTTTTTTATTTCTTGCTTTAGGAATGCACATGAATCAATGGCTGACACATCCTCTGACTCATTTAAACAATTTAAGTGCAAACAAGATGCCGTATCATCCACTTCTTTATACAACGATTGTCTACATTTTTACTGGGCTTATCCGCGCTGTTTTAAGTGCCGTTATAAAGCTTTTTAGAAAAAGATAGATTGCAATGATTGGCTGTGATTTAGGCTCAAATACGCTACGTATTGTCCAAATAGAATGTCAAAGTAAAACGCGTATTAAAGCGTTTGAACGCATTGTTCGTACGGCAAAAGATTTACATGTAACGGGTCTCATTAGTAAAACTTCCAAACAAAATATCTTTAATGCTCTTCATGAAGCTTCAAAGCTCTTTGATTTTAAAAATGAACGCTGTTTTTGTGTAACGACTGAGGCTATGCGAATTGCGTCAAATGCTAAAGAAATCTTAGAAGAGATAGAGGCAACTTTTGGGCTTACATTTCAGATTATATCCGGTGAAAAAGAGGCTTATTTAACATCACTCGCTGTCGAAAATGCTCTCAAACGTGAAGGTTATGAGCACCAAACTTATGCGTTATTTGACCTTGGTGGAGGTTCAACAGAACTTACCTTTTGCAAAAATGGCACAAAACAATCTCAGAGCTTTCCCTTTGGGATTATCAATGTTGCAGAGCGTTATACACACGATCGTATGCAGCATGTAACCCGTATCGTTGAATCCATCAATCCATTTACTCAAGCGCAACCTCACATTTCTTCCACTTTTTTACAATTAGTAACAACTGCAGGGACACCAACAACTGTAGCCGCTTTTTTAGAAGGGCTTGACTATGCCCATTATGATGCCAATGTTGTCAATGGAAAAGTTTTACATGTAAACGATTTTGAAGAAGCGTATGAGCGTTTATCTGCAATGAATGAAGAGGAAGCAGAGCGTTACACAGGTACAAATCGCAGAGATTTGGTTGTTGTAGGCATTTTGATTGTTAAAGCAATTATGCGAAAATTAGGATTTGAGAGATGTATCGTTATTGATGATGGTCTGAGAGAAGGGGTAGCACTTGAACAGTGTTACAATTTGAACAAATCATAAAATACGCCCTAAAAATGAGCCTTCTTTAATCTTTATTTGCTATAATAACCCACTTTTTTTACAAGAAGTATCCTGTAAAAATTAATAATTCTGTCAACATAGTTGACAAGCTTTAGTACCATAGCGGTTAGCGTAGTCAAAGAAGCTTTGCTTTTTTGGCGTAATCAAATTATGTAAAGGAGAGGTCATGGAGTTAAGCGGTTCCCAGATGGTCATAGAAGCACTACGTAAGGAGAATGTCAGCGTCGTCTTTGGCTATCCTGGTGGTGCTATAATGAATGTTTATGACGAAGTTTATAAACAAAATTATTTTAAACATATTCTTACACGACACGAACAAGCAGCGCTGCATGCAGCTGATGGTTACGCACGTGCAACCGGAGAGGTAGGTGTTGCGTTTGTCACCAGTGGTCCTGGATTTACTAATGCAGTCACAGGACTTGCAACGGCTTATATGGATTCTATTCCTATGGTTGTTATCAGCGGTCAAGTTCCTATTAGTATGATTGGAACCGACGCGTTTCAAGAGATCGATGCTGTAGGCATTAGTCGTCCATGTGTCAAACATAATTATTTGGTTAAAGATGTTAAAGACTTGCCACGTATTTTAAAAGAGGCATTTTACATTGCACGAAGCGGCAGACCTGGTCCTGTTCATGTGGACATCCCTAAAGATGTCACGGCACAGATTGGTCATTTTGCGTATCCGAGTGAAATTAAAATGCAAACCTATAAACCAACCTATAAAGGCAATCCACGCCAGATCAAAAAGGCGATTGAAGCGATCCAAGCTTCCAAGCGTCCTGTTCTTTACATCGGTGGTGGAGCGATTAATTCAAACGCTAGCGAAGAAGTGCGAGAATTTGCTAAGCTCTGTGGTATTCCTGCCGTTGAAACCTTAATGGCACGTGGTGTTATGGGTGATGAAAACCCACTGCTTCTTGGAATGTTAGGAATGCACGGCTGTTACAGTGCCAATATGGCAATGAGTGAAGCAGACCTTATGATTGCATTTGGTCCACGTTTTGATGACCGTGTTACAGGTAAACTGAGTGAATTTGCAAAACATGCCAAAATCATTCATGTCGACATAGATCCTAGTAGCATTGGTAAAATTGTACCGATTGATTACCCCATTGTAGGCGATCTTAAAAACGTTGTTGAAGCGATGATCCCTCTTGCAAAAGAGCAGATTGATGAGAATAAATATAAACCGTGGCGTGATCTGTTAAAGCGTTACAATGAAATTCATCCACTCAAATACGAAGACTCGAATGAGATTCTTAAACCTCAATGGGCAATTGAGCGAGTAGGGCAATTACTAGGCGATAAAGCAATTATTTGTACCGATGTTGGTCAACATCAAATGTGGGCAGCACAGTTTTATCCATTCTCTTATCCTCGTCAATGGCTAAGCAGTGGCGGACTTGGAACGATGGGTTATGGTCTTCCAGCAGCCATTGGTGCCAAAGTTGCAAAGCCTGAGAAGACGGTTATTAACTTTACAGGTGATGGCTCAATCTTGATGAACATTCAAGAGTTGATGACCGCTGTTGAAAACAAAGTGGCTGTGGTTAATATCATCCTAAACAACCAATTTTTAGGAATGGTTCGCCAATGGCAAACTTTTTTCTATAACAAGCGTTACTCATCAACAGACCTTTCTGTCCAACCTGATTTTGTTAAACTGGTTGAAAGTTTTGGTGGACGTGGTTTTAGAGTTAAAACTAAAGATGAGTTCGATAAAGCTCTCAAAGAAGCCATTGAAAGTAACTGTGTTTGTATGATTGACGTACAAGTAGATCGCTTTGAAAACGTTTTACCGATGGTTCCAGCAGGTGGAACGCTTTACAATATGATGCTTGAGTATAAGGAGTAGGGAATGGAACATATCAGAAGAGTTTTATCTGTTATCGTTTTAAATGAAGATGGCGTTTTATCGCGTATATCAGGTCTTTTTGCAGGACGTGGTTACAACATTGACTCCCTTACCGTGGCTCCAATACCAAAAACAAATCTATCAAGATTGACCATTGTTACCTCCGGAAGCACGCCTGTTTTAGAGCAAATTGTTAAGCAGTTGCATAAATTGATACCAACCTATAAAGTTATTGAATCGGGTCAATTTGTTGAGAAAGAGATGGCATTGGTTAAAATTCCTTTGAGCGAAGATTTTAATGGACTTGATGCGATGCTTAAAGCTTATAATGGAACGATTGCAAGTAGTGGTGAGGATTTTATCGTTGTCATGGTTGCTGATGATTACGATCGTATCGACAATTTTTTAAAAGCAGTTAAAAAATACAACCCAACCGACATCGTTAGAAGCGGCTCAGTCGCAATGGATATTTAATGAAACTAAGCCTTCTTGCTCAAGCGATTTCGCTTGAATTTTCGGGTTTCGATATGGAAGTTACCTCCTTTTCAACACTGAAGGAGGCGACTTCCTCTCACATTACTTTTTTTGAAAATCCTAAATTCTTAACTGACTTGGAAAATACAAAAGCGGGTGTGGTTATCCTTTCTCCATCTTACAAAGAGCATCTTCCAAAAACTTCTCAAGCACTTTTCAGCGACAATCCACATTTAAGCATGGCATATGCCAGTGCCTATTTTGCCAAAAAAGCTTTTGATACATCCATTCCAGCAAAAATTCCAGCAAAAAGTCACATTGCACTACATGTGGTTATTGGTAGTAACACCGTCATCGAAGAAGGTGCTGATATTATGCCGAATGTCACCATTGGTGCGAATGTTTGTATTGGTAAGAATGTCAAAATTTTCCCGAATGTTGTGATTTACGATGATTCAATTATTAAAGATAACTGCATTATTCAAGCAGGAGCAATTATAGGAAGTGATGGTTTTGGCTATGCTCATACGAAGATGGGTGAGCATATTAAAATTCATCATAGTGGCAATGTCATTCTTGAAGAAGATGTGGAAGTGGGTTCTAACAGTACGATTGATAGGGCTGTTTTTGGATCAACCATCATCAAGAAAGGGACAAAAATTGACAATCTCGTTCAGATTGGACATAACTGTGAGATTGGTGAATACAGTATTTTGGTAGCACAAACAGGTATTTCTGGCTCGACAAAATTGGGTCGAAATGTTGTTATGGGTGGGCAAAGTGCTACGGCTGGACATTTGGAAATTGGTGATTTTGCAACGATCGCAGCACGCGGTGGCGTTTCAAAATCAATTGAGGGCGGTAAAATTTACGGTGGTTTCCCACTTTCTTTACAAAGTGAGTGGCTTAAAACACAAGCAAAAATAGCTAAATTTTTTAAAAAGAATTAAAAGGATCACGTCATGGGCGGAAAAAATACTATACTTACTAAATTTCCATTAGCAGGAACCAAAAATGGAATTATCTCAGTTTCTCATTTGGAAGAACCTTACGGAAGTGGGTCATTTGCTGTTGTGAGTATTGGAATTGCTTTGAAGAAAAATGGAGAAGAACCTGATTGGAAAGCGCACATTCCTTATGAGAATCTTGATGAACTTATCAGCGCACTTCAAGATGCAAAAGCACGTTTTGGAACAGAGTCAAAATAATTTTTAGAGTTTTACATGTAAAGCTTTTACATGTAAAACTCATTCTCTCTTTAAATTGAATCAATATACTCTTCAATAGCCACTGCGACACGTTTTGAAAATGCTACTGCTTCAACAACCGTTCTAGCTCCCGTTACAACATCACCCGAAGCAAAAACACCTTCCATTGTTGTTCGTCCACTTTCATCTGTCACAACCAAGCCTTTTCCATCGACTTCAATTGCTTTTGCCGTTTGAACAATATTATCTTTCGGACTTTGACTAATCGCAATCAAAATAGAATCTGCTTCCAGTAAACCTTCTTCACCACTGTCATCAGTACTGCTGTAAATAACACCTTTTTCGGTAATTTCTACAGGTTGTTTGTAAAGATCGAATTTAACACCATCAATTTTGGCACATTCAACCTCATGATGCGATGCGGGGATATCTTCCATACCTTTACGATACATAATGATCACTTCACGAGCGCCATGTCTCACAGCCGTTCTTGCAACATCCATGGCAACATTTCCAGCGCCCAAAACCACAACGGTATCACCAAGACGGTACACAGAAGGATTTTTAAGATAGTCAATGGCAAAATGTACATGCCCTAAGCTTTCACCTTTGATACCTAACTTTTTAGGAGACCAAACACCTGTTCCAATAAATACGGCTTTAAAATCATCGCGAAATAGATCACCCACAGTAATATTTTTACCAACAGTAATATTGGGACGAATCGTGACATCTAATTGACGCAATTTTGACTCAATCGTGTCTAAGATATCTTTGTTCAATCTAAAATCAGGAATACCGTAGCGTAGTACACCGCCGATTTTATCGTGCGCATCGTACATGGTAATGTCATACCCTTTCGCACCTAAAATAACCGCAAGAGAAATACCAGCTGGACCACTGCCAATAATAGCCACTTTTTTGCCATTTTTAACAGGCTTTTCAAATTGAAGATCATTCATATAGAGATCTGAAATATAATTTTCAATGCTTCCTACGCTAACAGCTGTTCCTTTTTTATTGAGAATACAGTGACCTTCACAATGTTTTTCATGTGGGCATACCATAGAGCAGATAACGGAAAGAGGGTTGTTTTCGAAAAGCATTTTTCCTGCTTTTTTAATATCTCCTGCTAAAAAGAGACGAATCATCTCAGGAATGGGAGTCCCAACAGGACATCCTTTAACACAAGATGGCTTTTTACAGCCTAAGCATGTTTTAGCAAGTGTGATGACATATTTATTCATGTCTAGCCTTTATAATATATGTATGTAAAAATAATGTCAGAATTGTACCAAAACCATATGACTTTTGTGTAATTTTTTAAAAGAAGAGGGCACTTTTTAAAAAGTGCCCTTCAGTAGGATCTATTTGTAGTTTTCAACAAACGCTTTAATGCGTCCAATACCATCTTTGATGGTAGCATCATCAGTTGCAAAAGAGAGTCTAAAGTAACCATCGCTTCCAAAGCCAAGACCAGGAACTACAGCAACGCCCGTTTCTTCAAGAAGCTTTGAGCAAAACTTCATTGAATCATGTTCCACAGCTTTGGTGTTCACATAAAGATAAAAAGCACCTTCTGGTTTCATGACTGAAAGACCTTTGATGTTGTTCAGTAACTCATACGCCATATTTCTGCGTTTCTCAAAAGCTAGGCGCATATTCTCAATATCATCATCTACAAGACCATTAAGTGCTGGAATAGCAGCTTTTTGTGTAATAGAGTTGATATTTGAAGTACTTTGACCTTGAAGATCAACAATGGCATCAACAATTTCTTTAATAGGACAGGCAAGATATCCAAAACGCCAACCAGGCATCGCAACCGATTTACTTAATCCATTGACGGTAATGGTTCGATTAAACATATCTTCACTAATAGAGGCAACTGAAGTAAATTTAAGATTATCAAATAAAATCTTCTCATACATCTCATCCGAAACCACTAAAACATTTGTTCCTTTAAGAACTTCAGCCAAACCTTCAAGTTCTGCTTTTGAATAAACAGATCCTGTTGGATTAGAAGGAGTATTAAAAAGAAGCACTCTTGTTTTTGGTGTAATAGCAGACTTAAGCTGTGCTGGTGTAATTTTAAAACCAGTTGCCTCATCTGTCTCAATATAAACAGGTGTACCACCAGAATATTTAACAATTTCAGGATACGTCACCCAATAAGGAGAAGGAATAATCACTTCATCGCCCTCATTAAGAATGGCTTGAAAAATGTTAAACAATGAGTGTTTTGCACCAACATTGACTACAATTTGAGAAGGTTTGTAGTCGAGGTTATTTTCACGCTTAAGTTTTCCAGCAACTGCTTTAAGCACTTCAGGCGTACCTGCTACAGCAGTGTATTTTGAGCAACCAGCTTGAATGGCTTCAATCGCAGCATCTTTCACACGTTGTGGTGTGTCAAAATCTGGCTCTCCTGCAGAAAAGCTAAGAATATCTTTTCCTTGAGCTTTTAGGTCTCTTGCTAAAGCTGTAATGGCTAAAGTCAAAGAGGGTGATAAGACTTGGATTCTTTTTGATAGCATGAAACATTCCCCTATAAAAATATCGTGCAGATTATAGCGAAATATTAATCATTTCTTCCCAAAAAATTTTTATTCTTTAACAGATTCCAAATAGCATTTGTAAATAGCTTCGAGCTCATCATCTTTGATTTTGAGATCTTTATTGGTTGTTAAAACGGCTTCTTCTAAAATCTTGATACGTTTAAACATATAGATAAAAAGCTCTTTGTTGATGTCTGGGATTTTATTGTGTGCCATAGGGCTTTTATCACGCCCTTTTTCAATGACACGGGCTGGAACACCAACCGCAGTTGAATCATCAGGAATGCTTTTTACCACAACCGAATTCGAACCGATACGGCAATTCTCACCAATGAGAATATCGCCTAAAATTTTAGCACCTGAACCAATAACGGTATGATTCCCAATGGTTGGATGGCGTTTGACACCACGATCTAAACTCACACCACCTAATGTAACGCCTTGATAGATCAAAACATCATCACCAACAATGGCTGTTTCACCAATGACAACGCCAAAAGCGTGGTCTATAAAGACACGACGACCTATAGAAGAAGCCGGGTGAATGTCTGTGTTGGTAACAATTTGAGAAATACCCATAATAGCACGAGCAAGGGTTTTAAAACCCTTTACATGTAAAGCATGTGCGATGCGGTAATTTGCTAAAGCCCATACACCGGGGTAGTTAAAAAAAAGCTCTACTTTAGAGTTAATCGCTGGGTCATGCAGAATCGGTTGGGAAAAATCTTCTTTAATTTTTTCCCACAAAGAGACGGAGTTCATTGCGTATTATCCTCATTATTAATCGTTTTAAGATAACCGTTGTCATTTAAGAAAAGATAGATTTCACCCAAAATATGCTTTTTCTCTTTTTCACTAATAATATCAGAAGCTTCAATACGATCATTAAGGTTCTCTTGTACCTCTTTAATATCATAATCAAGATCTTCTAATATATCACTAATACTTTGAGATTCAAGGATGTTCTCGATCTTATAACCATCGTCATCAATGATAATAGTAGCTTCTGTTGGATGAGTAAAAAGGTTGTGTTTCATACCCAATACTTCTTGATAAGCACCCACTAAGAAAAAGCCTAAGAAATAGTCACGATTTTTGATGTCAACATCGTGCAAGAAAAGCGGCGTTTCCGTATTGAAACCAATTTCGCCATCACTATCGCAGGTAATATCCCACAAAGATGCTGAACGTGTTGGTACTTCATCTAATCTATCAAGAGGCATCACAGGGAAGGTCTGACCAATACCCCAAAAATCAGGCAAGCTTTGGAAGAGCGAGAAGTTAACCAAGTAACGCTCTTGCACACGATCTTGAATATCTAAAATCTCACTAAATTTCTTATCAGCAACCAAACCTACCGCTTTTTTGATAATAAGATTGACTAAAATCTCAGTATTTGAGCGATCTTGAAGGTCAATATAACCCAAATCAAAGAGGGTTAGTAAAGATTCCATATGATCGATACTATCATGCAAAAATTCAAGTGCATTTTTACGGTTGATCGTTCCTAGAAGATCATACAACTCTTGTACAAGAGGAGGGTTGACCTCTTTAAGCCTTAGTTTTTGATCGGTATATTCTTGTGAAAAGAGTTCCAAAACAGGCGCAATAAGCACTGCATGGTGCGCGGCAACAAAGCGACCAGATTCAATGAAGATGTCTGGTTCATGAACCCCTTTTTGAGTTGCAATATCTTTAAGCAAATAAACAACGTCATTGGCATACTCACTAAGAGTATAGTTTTTATGCAGTGTCGTTTTATGCTGTGAATACTCTACCGCCAAACCACCACCAAGGTTAATCGCTTTAAGATGCGTTGCCCCCATACGACAGAGTTCTGCGTAAATATTTCCTGCTTCACGAAGCGCTTTTTTCAAAGGAGCGATATCGGTGATTTGCGATCCAATATGAAAGTGAATCATCGTAAATTTATCGAGTAAATTAGCATCACGGAGCATATTAACAGCTTCTAAAAGCTCTGTAGAAGTCAAACCAAACTTGGAGTTAATACCGCCACTTTTTGCCCAAATACCGATTCCTGAGCTATGAAGGCGAATGCGCAGACCAATGTTAGGCACACACCCAAAACGATCTTTTGCTATCGAGATAATGCTCTCAAGCTCATTGAGCCCTTCAATGGTCAGCGTAATGTCATGACCCATCTCCGCAGCAATAAAGCCCAAAGAGATCATCTCATTGTCTTTAAATCCATTGACCGTAATGGGAGCATGAGGGTTATTATATGCCATCGCTAAAATGAGCTCAGCTTTACTTCCCGCTTCGAGACCATAGTTATATTTTTGACCGATTGAAACAAGGTTTTTGACAAAATTAGGAAATTGATTGACTTTAAGAGGGTAAACAGCACTAAAATTGCCTTCGTAACCAAACTCTCTTTTCGCATCAGCAAAACTTTTATAAATCATACGGATCTGTTTTTGGATTAGGTGAGGAAATCTCAGTAGAATAGGACCACGGATACCGTCTCTTCGTATCTCTTGAATGATCTCTATTAAAGAAGGCTCGCAGCCTGTGTTGACTTTTACCTTACCATCTTCGATAAAAAAGTTATCGTTTCCCCATGTTTTAATTCCGTAGTCCAATGTTTTGCTCCTTAAAAATGCACAATATTAATAATTTTTTCTTCTTTGCTTTCAAGATCTTTAATCCAAATTGTCTGCTTTGAAAGCTCGTCTTCACCGATACATACACAAAATTTTACATATAATTTATCGGCGACTTTGAGGTGGTTTTTCAAAGATTTGGCATCATAACTTGTTAAAACTTTATCCGTTTTTCGTTTACGATCTACCAGTTCAAAAACAACATCGAGCGCCTCATCACACAACGCTCCAACATAGTAGCCTTCGCGTGCAACTTCTGGCATTTTAACAAGTTCCATCAAACGCTCGATCCCCATTGCAAAACCAATCGCAGGCGTTGATTTTCCATCCAGAAATTCAACCAAACGATCATAACGTCCGCCACCTGCAATTGCACTTTGCGCACCAATTTCGTTGCTTACAAATTCAAAGGCTGTTTTGGAGTAATAATCTAGTCCACGAACCAGCTTAGGATTGACCACATAAGAGACACCGAATTGGTCCAAAATACCTTTGAGTGTTTCAAAATCATCTTTACATGTAGAACATAAATGATCCACAATTAACGGAGCATCACTGAGCAATGTTTTGCAGTGTTCATTTTTACAATCAAGCACACGAATAGGATTGGTAAGCTTTCGTCTTTCGCAATCCTCACATAAACCCTCACGTGTTTCTAAAAATTTGACAAGTGTTGTGCGATACTGTGGCATACATGCTGGACATCCAAGAGAGTTAATCTCTAAGCTAAAACCAATACCAAGCGCTTCAAACATTGCTCTAATCATCAAGATAATCGTTGCATCTTCCCTGACATCGCTTTCGCCAAAACTTTCAGCACCAAACTGGTGAAATTGTCTTAAACGACCTTTTTGCGGTCTTTCATAGCGAAACATCGGGCCATGATAAAAAAAGCGTCTGTTTCCACCCGCTTTATCAAACTTTTGTTGTACAAAAGCTCTTACGATGCCAGCCGTACCTTCCGGGCGTAAACAGACATCATTTTCACCTTTGTCTATGAACTGATACATCTCTTTACCCACAATGTCACTGCTCTCACCGACACTGCGTTTAAAAAGAGCTGTCTCTTCTAAAATAGGTGTTTCAATAAATGAAAAACCATACTGCTGCGCAATACGCGAACAGGTTTCAATCATATACAAATACGTTTCACTTTGTGGAGAGAGGGTATCTTTCATTCCACGTAATGCATTAATCATTTAAAAATTCCTCAATCTGGTTATAAATTGCTTCGATTTCTAAAGAAGCATCTACTTCTAAGACCTTAATCGGTAAGGTTTTAACAACGCGACGCATTATATCTTGAATCTGTAACAAATAGCTTACACCGCGCTCTTCAATCGCATCGTGCTCTTTCGTTCCAAGTCTTGCTTTTATAAGCGCTTCATTCGTTAAAAAAAGTACAATTTTTTCAGGATAGCTCTCTTCAAGTGCCAAACGGTTCATTTGGAGTAAAAACTCACCATCTACATCGCTATGATTGGCACATGCATAGGCAATCCCCGATAAAAAACCACGATCACTAATAACCAAGCGCTCATTGCGAGCTGGTTTAACAACCGTATCATAGTGTAAAGCGCGATCTGCTAAAAAAAGAAACAACTCTGCATTAAAAGAGCCCTTTAATGCTCCACCCAACAACATTTCGCGAAGTTTCATCCCTGATGGTGTTCCACCAGGCTCTTTGGTAGCTAAAACCGTAGTATTTCGTTTGGCAAACAGTGCAACTTGTGTACTTTTACCTGTGGTATCAATTCCTTCAAAAATCACATACATGTAAATCTACTTTGTAAATAAGGTAAAACGGTAGGTGGAACTAAATGCGAAACATCACCCCCATGCTTTGCGATGGATCGCACAACAGATGAGCTAATAAAGGCATTTTTGAGGCTTGGCATCAAATAAACCGTTTCAATTTCACTCCACAATGAAGCATTGGCATACCCCATTTGAAGTTCAAATTCAAAGTCACTTACCGCTCTAAGGCCACGTATCATCACACGGATATTTTTTTCTTTCGAAAAACTCACCAAAAGATTATCAAACGGTTCGACTTCAACCCCTTCTAAATCTTGAATAGCAGCTTGTACCATCTCAACACGCGTTTCGATGTCAAACATGGGATGTTTTTCTTCGGAAATTGCCACAGCAACCAAAACTTTATCGAAAAGCTTTTTAGCACGTTTTATAACATCCATATGCCCATTGGTAATAGGATCAAATGTTCCTGGATAAATCGCTACTCTCATGCTCCCTCCCAACGTTGAAAAAGATTGTGCTCAATCCCTAAAAGATCAAACCATTTACCAATCAAAAAATTCTCCATCTCTTCAAGGCTCGAAGCTTTTGCATAATAACCCAAGATTGGAGGTGCAATATGTATACCAAGCATGGAAAGTTTGAGCATGTTCTCTAACGCAATCGCGGAAAAAGGCATTTCACGAGGTGCTAACAGAAGAGGGCGTTTTTCTTTGATCATGACGCTCGCAGTTCGTGTTAAAAGATTATCCGCAATACCATGCGTAATTTTTGCCAATGTGTTCATACTACAAGGAATAATCGCCATAGCATCACATTGAAAAGAACCCGAAGCTGTAATGGCTCCTATGTTATCATCATCGAGTAAAAATGTATTGGCTTCTTTGGCAAAAACGACTTTAGCGTGATCGGAAATAATAACGTACTTTTCTATGTCACGAGGAAGTGCTTTAAGAAAAGAGAGGCCAAGTTCGACACCACTGGCACCACTAATGCCTACAATGATGCGTTTCATTCGAGAATTACCGCTTCTTTTGTCGATACAATTTTTGCATTCAAAATTTTACCTTGCTCTGTTTTAATCTTAACAACATCACCGATATCAGCATCTTCAACAAGCGTTGCTTGTACTTCTATCTGCAAGCCACCTTCTTTTAATAGGGCTCTTATACTATCTTTTTTCGAGAGTGTTTTTTTTATATCAAAATGATAATCTGCGATAACTTGCCCCTCTTTAATACTGGTTTTAATCATAGCATTTTGGGGTATTTCGTTTAAAACAGCTCTTGTCGGAATGCCTTCTAAACTCATCAAAATGCTCTCGTAGTCATCGTTTGTAAGGATTTTACCGTTAAGCAAATTACGTTTCGCTTTAAATACCAACATCTTAGCATTCATCTCATAGTTAAAATAGAGTTTTCTCTCTTTATCTCCCACTTTAAAAATGGCGACAAAAGAACCACTGTTTTTTTTGAGTGTTGTCTCAGGGATATTCACGCCAACGAACTGATAGCGTTTAAAATCAACAGGAAGTGACGATTTAGCAGAAATGCGGGGTTTCTCTTCGATAAGTACCGTAGGGGAAGCTTCTTGAAATTTCTTCAAAAAGGCATCTTCAATAGCATTGGATTTACCCATCAACGTGCAGTTACGCTTAAAAATAACAACACCATCACTGCTGTCAATAATAGTCACATTGCGATCGTTAAATGCTGTGCGTATAACATTTGAGGGGATTGTGTATTGCATACGATCTTTTGGAACCTGAAGAATAACAGGATTATCACTGCTTTGATAACCAAAAAAAGAGGCTCTAAGCGTGTCTTCTTCAATACAATAGGTTTTATCGATATAAAGGGATTGGGCAAAAAGGGAAGATATAAAAAGAAGTAAAACCAAAATGGAGCGGGAAACGAGGTTCGAACTCGCGACCCCGACCTTGGCAAGGTCGTGCTCTACCACTGAGCTATTCCCGCAAATCGGACGGAATTCTACCAAAAAAAACCCTTTATGTCAATCTATTTGAACTAGAATTGTAGCACAAATAGATTTTAAAGGGCTTAGAGAGCAACTTTAGACCTTGAAAATAGTGATTTCTTGCTCTAATTCTACGGTAGAAAGATTTAAACGGCTGGAGATATTCATCAAGTCATCAGCAATCTTTTTATTTTCATGTGCAAGCCCTGTCGCTTCCTCAACGCCTTGTGTCAGTTGATCAATCTCTTTAGAAATACTCAACGCCTTCTCATAGGCTATCGTGGTAATTTCCAAGCTTTTGGCTGTCTTCTCTTTGGTTTCATTTGCCATCGAAGAGATTTTAATAGCATTTTCATTAAGATGTACTACTTTTTGGCTATTTTCTTTGATATTTTCACTTGCACTTGAGACACTTTGAACCACAACACTGATCGTGACATCGATTTCACAAAGTGACTTTTGAGTACGCTCAGCGAGCTTTCTCACTTCATCGGCAACAACGGCAAACCCTCGACCATGCTCTCCTGCACGTGCTGCTTCTATGGCAGCATTAAGCGCTAGAAGATTGGTTTGGTCTGCAATATCTTTAATCATCTCAAGAACAGAGCGAATTTGAGTTGTCTGTTCTGCTAGATTGTGCATTTGTGAAGATATATGTTGCTCATCTTGGCTGACATGGTTAATGCTTTCAACAATCTCATCCAGTGTTACGATCATTTGATCCAACATGACATAATCTTCTTTCATATATTCAGCAGAGGCTTCTGAAATGTCGCGAGACTCTTGTAATTCGTTGTTGATCTTCGTGGTCAGTTTTTTGACATTATCTACGATACGATCTTGATTTTGGGCAACACGCGTAATCGTATGTGCCGATGTTTGCATACTTTTATTTGTTTCCAAATTGGAAGCCATCGTCAGCTTTGCTTTAATCAAAGCTTGCTGTAACGTAGAGAGGAGGGTGTTGAGATTTTCACTGATATTGCCCATTTCATCTTTATTTGCAACGACAATAGGACGATTGAGGGCTAAATCTTGTGTAATGTCTGACAAGTGATCACTAATCCGTGCAATTCCTTTAACCAAATAGCGTGTAATCGCAAAAAGAAGTCCTGAGGTAATGAGTAAAATAAGCGAAGAGATACCAATAACAAGGTAAAGATTGTTGTGCAATTTGGCACTAATCTCAACACTGATATCTTTGACACGTTGGTTCGTAAATTTAGAGATATTATCAAAACGTCCACTAATGTATTTACAATCTGCCTCAATTTCAACTGCCATATCACCAATATCTTCTCGGTTATCTTTTTGATAGAGCTCGTAGATACGTTGATATTTAGGAGCGATTTTTTGACTGTAACGCTCATACGCTTCATTCAGATGTTTTTTGAGCGTCGGTTCTGTATAAAAGTCACTTTGTAGTGCTTTATCAAAAAAGGCTTTCATGTTTTTTTCAACAAGCGGCAAACGCTCTTTAGCTTGTCCTGTTGGTAAAAATTCACTGGTCACATGAATGAGATCATTTAAAATCATCTCAAAATTATCACGTGCAACAGTAATTTCATTGTCTGGAACCACATTTTTTTCGTAAATGGTTTCCAAAGAAGTTTTGCCAATGAGGCTAGCGTTAATACTCACATACGAGAGGATTACCAAACCAAGAACGGTTACAATCGAGATAAAAAGTAGTTTTGTCGAGATCTTTATTTCGTTAAACATCACATTCCCTTAGAAGAGCACTTTGTCAATTTCGTGACGCAATATTATCTAAAAAAATATCAAAAGGTCAAGTTTTTTAAACTAAATCTATATCTAAGGGAGACAAATGTTAAAAATAAATATTAAAGTAATAAAATTTTGATATCTTTTCCAGCTTCAACACTGCCAATTTCTTCGTCACTAATCCAAAGTGCATTACTGTTTACAAGGGGTTTTACCATACCTGAGCCGTATTTATTTTCACCAAAAACATAAAATTTCCCATCGTTCAAAGTGCCTAAAACAAGGTTGACACGACCTGATTTTACATTAAATTTCTCTACATTGAGGGCACTTGTTGCATCAAAGTTAAAGTTTTTTTCACCTTGAAGTTTTTTAAGTAATGGAATTAAAAATAAGAATGCATTGACATAAGCGGCCAGAGGATTTCCAGGCATGGAAGCTACAATGGTTTCACCCATTTTGCCCATCATGGTAGGTTTTCCTGGCTTAATATTAATGCCATGAAATGAAGCAGAAAAACCATTATTAAGAAGTGCTTGCTCTACAAAGTCAGCCTCGCCCATACTCACACCACCACTCGTAACTAAAACGTCGTACTGTTTCATGCGAGAAAAATAAGCAGTTGCTGCTTCTAAATTATCTGGTATGACACCACAGTAATGCGCAATAAAGCCATGTTCAGCGAGTAAAGAACGTAAGGCAAGGGCATTGATATCGTAAATTTCATCTTCACTGGCATTTTCCCAAGGTGATTTGAGTTCATCGCCTGTAGAAAAAATAGCAATCTGCAATTTTTTATAAACTTGCACCATGCTAATACCTTGTGATGCAAGCAATGCAATTTGACGAGACCCCAAACACACACCTTCTTCTAAGATGACAGAACCAATGCGCTCTTCTTCACCTTTAAGACGTAAAGCATTGCCTTTTTTAATGGAAGTTGGAAGAACAGCTTTTAAGTCATCGTAAAAGATGCAGTCTTCAAAAGGAATGATTGTATCGGCATCATCCGGCACTTTTGCACCTGTCATGATTTTATAGCACTCATTTTCACTTAAACATGCTTCTACGACATTGCCTGCAAAGATGGTTGCTTTGATGCGAAGTTCACTTAAGCCTTCTTTGTGCTTGAGCGCAAATCCATCCATGGCAGCATTGTTGTAAGAGGGGAGATTTTTCTTACATGTAATCTCCCGAGCCAATGTTCTACCCAGAGCATCAAATATACTCACCCAGACGACATCAGGCTTATTGGATGCGAGAGAAAGGCTCAGTCTTATCGCCTCATTAAAACTGACCACTTGCTCTTTTTTCATTTTTTATTCCTCTAGTCTTTCGATGTGAGCGCCTAATTTAGAAAACTTGCCCTCTAAATCTTCATACCCGCGATCAAGGTGATAAATTCTGTGAATTTTGGTGGTTCCTTCCGCTACAAGTGCCGCTAAAATAAGCGCTGAACTCGCCCTCAAATCCGTTGCCATAACATCAGCTGCATTGAGCTTCATTTTGCCTTCAACCGTTGCACTATGACCTTTGAGTTTGATGTTTGCACCCATACGCGAAAGCTCACTGACGTGCATAAAACGGTTTTCAAAGAGACGCTCATCAATGATGCTCGTTCCTTTGGCTTGCGTACACAGTGTCATAAATTGCGCTTGAAGATCGGTTGGAAAACCTGGGTATTCGGTTGTTTCAATGTCTGAAGGTAAGATTTTGTCCGCTGGATGAATGGTCAATGTTGTCTCTGTCTCATCAATTTTGAAGCCCATTTGTTCCAATTTTAAGATAACCGCATCAAGATGTCTTGGATTGACATCGGTAACCGTAATTTTCGACTTTGTGATTGCACCTGCACACAAATACGTTCCCGCTTCAATACGATCAGGGATAACACGAAAATCTTGAATATCTAAAAGTTTGCCACCACTTCCTTTGATAACAAGTTTAGAGGTACCAATACCTTCAATACTTACTCCAGCTTCGGCTAAAACTTCACACACTTGAACGACTTCTGGCTCTTTTGCTACATTAAACAACGTGGTTGTGCCATGCGCAAGGGCTGCTGCCATAATGATATTTTCGCTTCCCGTAACAGTCACTTTATCAAAAATAATAGTTGCACCTTTAAGTCCTTTAGGCGCTTTGGCTAAAACATAACCTTGTTTAATCTCGATGATGGCACCCATTTGCTCCAAAGCTTTTAGGTGAAGATCAATAGGGCGCTGTCCAATAGCACAACCACCAGGCAAAGAGACTTCACAGTGTCCAAAACGTGCAAGTAATGGTCCAAGCGTTAAGATGGAAGCTCTCATTTTACGAACGATATCATAATTGGCACATGCAGAATTAACTGTTGTGGCATCGACATCAACCACATTTTTATCTTTACATGTAAAGGTTGCACCCAAATTGGAAAGAAGTTGTAATAAAGTTTTAACATCCGCCACTTGTGGCATATTGGAAATCGTAATTTTTCGTTTTGAGAGGAGGGTTAACGCTAAAAGGGGGAGTGCAGCATTTTTTGCCCCTGAAATAGAGACGCTACCGCTAAGTTTTTGCTTCCCTTCGATCGCTAAATAATACATCATTCGACTGTTCCTTTTAAAAGATAAAGTATTGTAGTTAAAAAATGATTAAATTTTCTATGAATTTTGGTAGAATGTAAATTCAGATGATTATGAGGAAATCCGATGCTTTTAGAACAATTCTTACACGAAACTCGTTATCTTTCCATCGCACATCTCTATTTTGATGAAGAAAAATTAACAATCTTGCATCATGCAAAAAATGAACATTCCCATTTTCAATCTTTTGATCTCAACAAAGATCTTAAAGCTGTTCCTATGGCAGATATTTTATTTATTGAAATTGGCGAGAGTACCAAAGAAAAACTCAAACTTCTTGTCAGTATTTTTACAAAACATCAGCCCATTATCTCCTATATTTTCGCAGACGATGTTGAAAATAGCCTTCTGCTCAAATTTGCACTGCATTTTGGTCTTACAGATGTTCTACCACTTAAAAATGATGAGAATTTACTCTTGTCTATCTTTACTAAAAATCCTACAAAACTTGATAATAAACTCTATATTTTTCAAAAAATAGAACTTGAAAAAAAGATCGAACACTTTTTTCCTTTTTTTGTTTTTCATGGTGAAAAACTCACTTATGCCAATGCAAAAGCTAAAATGCTCTATGAAACAAATGATCTAGCAGACATCCAAGCAAAAATAAACCATGACGATGAACTCTGTCAAGCTCTCAAAGAAAATGAAGATGCCCAAGGTATCATTATCATCGAAGCAGCTTCGGGGCAGAAAGAAAGCCATTTGTGTGTCATCAAATCCTTTCCGCAAAGCAGTGAAAAAATAGTGACATTGATTAGCTATGATCCCCAAAGTGAACCAAAAAACTGTTCTACAATACTGAATAGATTTGACTTCATTGATAAACTTAAAGATCGCCTTGCGCAGCAAAGTGTAACAAATGTAGCCGTTTCACTCATTTTTATCAATATTTCAAACCTTGAAAAGCTCAATAAAACGTTTACAAGCACCACCATTTATGATTCCTTTAAAAATTTAATGGCAAAACTTTTTCAACTTAAAGAGGCACACCAAGAGCTCATTCAATGGAGTCCAAATCTATACATCCTTATGGGAGAAGAGGACAACTTTGAACATGCATGTGAACAGACAAAACATTTGCAACAAGAGCTCATTCTCGCTACTGAAAATGAAAAAATAACCCCTATTATTCTTACTTCTGCTTTTCACGTCGAATCAGATGATCTTAATGAAGTCTTAGAGTATATCGAGAAGATTAATACAAAAAACCTTTTGCCTCACGATATTGCAAGGATTCAATATTTCGAGTTGGATTATTTTGACAATATCATTGATGAACAAGAACAGATCGCTTATTTGATGCACAATTGTGTCAATAATAAAATCCCCATTAAGCTTCTTAATATCTACAAAGGCCTCTGCATCAATACCAACTCGCACATCCAAAAGATGTTACCTGAGAACAGTTACCAATTAACCTGTGAAAACCTTCAAGGTTATGCGATGCAATTAGAAGGTGAAACCGTTTTACAAGCACCCAACTTCCCAAAAGACATCAAAGCGGATGTCGCTATGGTTGATATTAAACACTCTTTAGTCATTATGAAAAATCTCAAATTTATGAGAAATAGTGCCAATAGCAGACAGCACACACGTGTGCAAACCAACATTCGCACACCAGTACTCATCAAATATGGACATCTTTCCTCTGCACAAGGTGAAATTCTTGATATTTCAGTTAATTCCATTGCCATGAAAGTTACGAAGTCATTATCTGAAGATGAGTTGATGTATCAAAAAGTAAAACTGAATTTTTCACTGCCAAATGAAGAGGGTGAGAATGGTTATGTGCTTATGAATATCGAAGCAAAAGTAACCTACATCACGCAAAAAAATGGCGCTAGTAAAATTGTGGTAATGATGGAAAATCTTCCTAAACCGTATGATGACTACTTACTACGCTATATGTACAATCGCCAAAAAGAGCTGATTTTTGAGATTAGAAAGGCAACAAAAGCTTATAATTAAGGGTTTTTACCCTTAATTATAAATGGTTAATGATGCTCGCGTTATACGCCGCGCCAAAGCCATTGTCGATGTTGACAACACTCACACCACTCGCACAACTGTTGAGCATAGAAAGAAGTGCTGCGACACCTCCAAAGCTTGCACCATAGCCTACACTGGTTGGTACAGCAATGACGGGTTTATCGACCAACCCGCCGATGACACTTGCAAGTGCTCCTTCCATACCAGCGATGACAATGACCACTTTAGCATTTTGGATGACATCTAAGTGTGCAAACAAACGGTGAATGCCCGCAACGCCCACATCAACCACTTTTTTGACATGGTTTCCCAAGATACGAGCCGTCTCGTACGCTTCCTCAACCACATAAAGATCGGACGTTCCAGCTGCTATGATGGCGATGTAACTATCAGGTGGTGTTGTAATCTCACGCTCAATGGTTATGGTTCGACCCATCAAATTGTATTTAGCTTCTGGTGCGATGGCTAGAACAGCTTCATACGCCTTGTCATTGGCACGCGTAATGAGAATGTTGTTTTCTTTTGCCAAAAGTCTTTGGGTGATTTGAGCAATCTGATCAGGTGTTTTACTCTCACCATAAATGACTTCGGGATAGCCCAAACGAACACCTCTGTGGTGATCTATTTTGGCAAAGTCCAACTCTTCAAAGGGCTCACCTTTGATTTTTTGCATCGCATCGGCAATGCTCACATCGCCATTTTTAACCGCTTCTAAAAGCTTTTCGATTCCTTGTCCGCACATCTTAAGCGCTCTTTTCACTGCGTGATTCTGCGATAGAACCTTGTCGGTATCCCTCTAAATCAAGCGTTACATGTAAAAAACCAAGTGACTTCAAATGATCTCTCAGCTCTTTCATACGTGCATCATTCACAAAGCGAATCATTTCGCTCTCTGGCATCTCAATACGTGCCAATCCATCGACGTAGCGTACACGAATATGCCCATAACCTTGGGATATCATATACCCCTCAGCATCGGCAACCATCAACAAAGCTTTATCGTTAATGGTCTGATTGTAAGGAAAACGTGTAAGCAAACACGCATAAGAGGGTTTATCCCACGTGCTAAGACCAATCTCTTTTGAAAGGGCTCGAATCTCACGTTTGGTCAGCCCAGCATCCAATAGGGGTGTTTTGATACCCAGTTCGCCAAGTGCAACACGACCGGGTCTAAACTCTTTTGTATCATCCACATTGCTTCCTTCGGCAACCGCACTAAAACTTTTTTGCTGTGTAAAATCAAGAAGTGAAGAGAAAAGGGCATGTTTACAAATATAACAACGATTGTTAGGATTGCTCTTAACCGCCTCAATCCACGGCTTTTTAACCACTTCGTGTTGTACACCAATCTCTTTGGCAATACGCACGGCATCAGCAATCTCCCAATTTGCAATATACGGCGTTGAAGCAGTAATCCCAATGGCTTTATCTCCTAAAACATCGTAAGCAGTTTTAAGTAAAAAACTACTATCGACACCGCCTGAAAAGGCAACCAAAAGACTGTCATAGGAAGCAATAATCTCTTTTAAATGTTCGTATTTTTTATACATCTCTTTTTCTCTCTTTCATCGCAACGGTAACACTTTCATAGACATGTAAAATGGGAAGCTGGTATTTTAGCGCTGCTTGTTTGCATTCTTCGTATTCGGCTTTGTATTTGAGCATTTTTCCACCCATAAAGACACATTTCACATGAATCTCTCCGTAAGGCGTTGTAACACTGATAATCTCACGATCTAAGGCTACTTTTTCAACACGTTGACGTCTAAGCCCTATGGATGTCGTCTCCGAAAAGATCACCTCCATCGCCTCAGCTTCTTTCTCAGCGCTAACTAAAACACTGAGTTTCACGCCCAAACGGTTTTTCTTCGTTGTAATCGCTGTTGTATAGACATCTTTCACGCCTATTGCAAACAATCTTTCTTGTACGTAAGAGAGTATTTCAGGGCTCATATCATCAAGATTAGTCTCTAAAACAATCTCTTCATCCACGGGCACGGCATCTTCTTCGATTTCACCTAAAAGCACACGCAACACATTAGGAATCGCAAAATCTTTGTGACCAATGCCATAACCAATCTTCTCGATCATAAAAGATGATTTTTCACAAAATTCGTCTACATTGGCTTTAATGATCGCAGCGCCTGTGGGTGTTGTTGTCTCAGAGGGTACACGACCCAAAGTCACAGGTACATTTTTTAAAATCTCAAGTGTCGCGGGAGCGGGAACAGGCAGTGTACCATGAGCACACTGCACAAACCCACCACCTAGCTCAATTTTAGAAGCGATAATTTTGTTTACATGTAAAGCTTCCAAACAGATCGCAGAGCCTACAATATCAACAATAGAATCGATTGCTCCCACTTCATGAAAGCCTACATCTTGAGGCTCTTTACCATGTATTTTTCCTTCAGCTAATGCCACGCACCAAAACATTTTTAAACTTCGCTCTTTAACGGCATCACTTAAAGCGCTCTTTTGAATCAACGCTTCAATGCTCTTAAAGGTACGATGTTCATGATGATGGCGCGCATGAGAATGAGAGTGCGGATGAACATGCCATCCACTCTGCTGATGTGGTGTCAATGTGACATTCACTTTCGTTCCGCTAATGCCCATTTTAGACGCTCGTTGTATATCAAGACTAAACGCAGCATCTAAAGAAAGCTTGGAGAGCTCTTGCTTTAGGTAGTCACTCTCTACACCCAAATCAAGCATCGCTCCAAGGTGCATATCGCCGCTAATACCGCTAAAGCAGTCATAATATAAAACTCTCACTAGACCTCTTTTTTACGTTATTTTGTCACAAGTTTTGGAACAGTAATCGAACCAAATGGAAGCACAATGATGCTTGCATCTGCACCTTTTTCTTTGATCGCTTCTGCAAGTGCTACATGTAAATCATGGTAAGGCTTTAAGTGTACCGCTTTCATCTCTTCATCCGTGAGTTCACTCACCGCCCAACTTTGCGCCCAAAGGTTAATCTCAGCCATTTTAGCCGCTTTGTGATAGCCTAGTTTATAACCGCATTTGATTTTATCCAGTACCGCTTGTGCTGAGTGTGCTGAACTCATCAGTTTGAAAAATCCTTCCTCACCAATACCTGTACGGCATTTTGCAACCATGATAAGAATACCATTTTCTTTCAGTGCGAGCTTGCCGTTATCAAGAGCTTTTTGAGATTGGTAAAGGTCAATGTCCATCGGATACGGAGCAACAGAGATAACGATGTCTGCTTTTTGAGGAATATTGACACAAAAGACTTCATCGGCTTTATCAATGCCTGCATAAAATGAATCACTGAGATCGCCAGCTCTTACAGCACAAATATCGTGATCGCTATCAAGTACAGTCATAATGGCAAAGACATCAATGTGTTTTAAAACACCCATGGCATCCATCATATCTTCATGCACAGGATTGCCTTTTAGGCTAAGCGCTTGTGCATTGGGGTGAAGGGCTAAAAGGTGATTTTGTTGAATCGTATCATACGCCGCAACACCTGGTAAAAAGGCTTTTCTACCTCCTGTATACCCTGCGAAGTAGTGTGGTTCAACCGAACCAATAGGACATACTTTTTTTGCCTCTGCTACAATTTTATTGAGATACATCTCTGTGCCATTGGTTGATTTACCAAGATAGACCATTTCATCGTTATGAGAATCGTGACTCCAGAGACGATTTTTAGCTTTTAAATCCTCATAAATCTCTTTACCTAAGATAAAATGCCACTCTTCCTCTGTTGGCGCTCTATGACAGCCTGTTGCTACGATAAAGAAAATATCTTTATCTTTGATCTTTGGATAGATACGAGCAAGCACTTTACGCGTTGGAGTAGGGCGAGTACCATCATTGACAATAAATACAATACGCTCATCTGTATCGATAAATGTATCAAAAGCCTCTTTACCAATAGGGTGAGCTAGAGCTTCATCAATCGCATGATTGTAGTCAATCTTAGGGACACTATTAGGATTGTAGACACCTATAAGCTGTTTTTCGTTAATATCCAACTCGAATTTTTCATCTTTTCCATATCCAACACTAACTTTCATACATTATCCTTTATCACCATTTATATATTTTCTAATTTAGACTTCAATGCCACCATAATTTCATCAAAATATTACCTTCAAAACTTAACTATTGATACATGATATTTTATCACCGATAAATCAATGTTTATAAAAATTTTTATCGAAAAGAATGACGCACACAAAAAGGCCAAGAAGATTTTGATAAAAATTTTATTTTGAAAAAGAACGCAAGAGAGAGCCAAAATAGGCTCTCATACTTGAATGTGTCAGAATGATGTTACAGACTTTTACAAAAGTCCGTAACATTTGACCTTTTGTTTCTCATAAAACTCGTTTTATGAAGCTTTAGGAGGTGTCGGGGATATATCCCTGACCTTAAACAATGGGTTTTACTCATTGTTTAAGATACCGTTACGCAAACTGCGTAACATCAAATACTAAAATACTTCGTATTGTGCACGGCCAATTTTATAAAGGTCTGCACCAAAAGTGTCATTAATAACCGTAAGAGGGAAATCAACAACTTCAAGTTTTCTAATAGCTTCAGGACCCAATTCTGGGTATGCGATAACTTCAGCACTTTTAATTTGGCGTGCAAGAAGTGCGCCCGCACCACCTGTTGCTCCAAAATAAATTGCTTTAGATTTAACACAAGCGTCAATAACATCTTGGTTACGTTTACCTTTACCAATCATACCTTTAAGACCTTGCTCATTGATAAGTTTTGGAGAGTATGAATCCATTCTGTAAGAAGTTGTTGGGCCTGCACTACCAATTGGGTCACCCGGTTTTGGAGGAGTTGGTCCAACAAAATAAATAACCGCACCTTTCATATCAAAAGGAAGAGGTTGTCCTGCATCTAAAAGATCAACCAATTTTTTGTGTGCTGCGTCACGTGCTGTGTAAACAACACCTGTTAAATAAACAATATCGCCCGCTTTTAGTTGTACTACATCTGCGTCACTAAGTGGTGCTGTTAAATGATAAGTTTTGCTCATAATTTTCTCCTTATAGCTTGATATGCATGTGTCTTGAACTATGGCATTGAACGTTAACGCTCACTGGCAAGCTCGCAATATGGCATGGATTTTTTTCAATATGAACACCTAGAACTGTGTTTGTTCCGCCCATACCCATAGCACCGATACCCAAGTTATTAAGAAGTACCATTAACTCTTCTTCCATTGATTCTAAAACGGGGTCTGTATTTTTGCTTCCAAGCTCTCTAAAGAGTGCATGTTTTGAAGAGATAACCGCTTTTTCAAATGTTCCACCAATACCAACACCAACAGTAAGTGGAGGACATGGATTTGGACCTGCATCAGAAATGACTTGTTTAACGTATTCAATAATACCTTTTCTTCCTTTTGCAGGAGGAAATACAGTTGCGCGAGAAACGTTCTCAGAACCGCCACCTTTTGCAGCATATTCGATGTCTAAGCCATCACCCTCAACAAGGTCAAAATGAATGATTGCTGGGAGGTTATAGCCTACTTCGTCTTTTAGGTTAGCTCTTGTGTCCCAATGACAGGTAGAAGCTCTTAAATAACCCTCTTTATAGCCTTGTTCAGTTCCTTCGTTGATTGCTTTTTTCAAGCTACCACCAACAACTTTAAGATCTTCGCCCACTTTAATAAAGAAAACAGCTAAGCCTGTATCTTGGCAAAGAGGTCTTGCTTCATTTGCTGCGATATCCGCATTTTCCAAAATCTGCTTAAGAACTTGTTTACATACTTCACTCTTTTCAGTTTTATATGCAGTTTCTAATGCATTATAAGCATCTTTAGGCAAGTTTGTTGCACTGTAAAGAATCATATCCTTTACACTCTTGACGATATCTTCGTACTTGATTTCTCTCATTTTTCATCTCCGAAAAAGTTGGTTTTGGTCACACATAGTACTAAGCGTAGAGGTGCTTTGTTGAGTTTACATTTAAAAGGAGGGCACCTCTACAGATCTTTACATGTAAAAATCTGTAAAAGTGTACATCCCCACGAAGGGAATGTACCTTTAGCATTATACGAAAATAAATACACCTACAAGTAAAACGGCAAGGTAAATTGCTGCGAATAGTGCACCTAATGCCCACCAACGTGCTTGGCTGATATAACCAGCACCATACCAAATTGGTGAAGGACCTGTTCCATATGGAGTGATGATACCCATAATACCAAGGCTACCTGCAAGTAAAATCATAAATGATGGTAATTGCTCAGGAGCGATAAATTTAACAGCGATCAATGCAAAAACAGGCACCAACGCTGAAACGTGCGCTGTAACGCTTGCAAAGAAGTAATGTAATAAGAAGAATACAACAAGCATTGCAATCATCAATGAGATTGGAGCAAGACCTGATAATGAACTCTCTGCCAAAGTACCGATCCATTTTAAGATACCTACTTTTGCTAAACCACCGGCAAGTGCAACAAGAGTGGAGAACCATACTAAAACGTTCCAAGCACCTTTGTTACCAATAATATCGTCCCAAGAGATTACATTACAAAGGACCATTAAACCAACAATAGAAATCGCTGCGGTTGTAGCATCAATATGTAGTTCTTTACCAAAGATCCAAAGGACAAGTGCAAGTACAGCAAACAACAACATCATAATCTCTTTGAAAGAGACAGATCCCATTTTTTTAAGCTCATTAGCAGCCCAAATTGGTGCTTCAGGAGATTTTTTTTGTGTTGGAGGATACACAATGTATGCTAATAATGGAGTCAACAAGAAAAGTGGTAACATCAAAGGAATCATGATAGTTGCCCATGCACCCCATTCAATCGTTACTTTAGCACTTTTAGCAATAAGATCAATCGCTAAAAGGTTTGGAGCAAGTGCTGTGAGGAACATTGAACTGGTTACACATGTTGAAGCCATTGCTACCCATGTAATATATGCACCGAGCTTTCTTGGCTCATTTTCAGGAGTAGAGTTGAAGATTTGTGGGATGTTGATCGCGATAGGGAAAATCGTACCACCACTTCTTGCTGTGTTTGAAGGCATAAAAGGAGCCAACAATAAGTCAGCGAATGCTACCGCATAACCAAGACCGAGTGAGCTTTTACCCATAAATTTAACCATGATAAGAGAAATTCTTTTACCAAGACCGGTTCTTTGATATCCCGCTGCAAACATAAATGCTGCAAAGATCAACCAAATAATAGAGTTGGAAAAACCAGAAAGCGCCCACTTAATACCCTCAGCAGGTTTTGGATCAATAATGCCCATTAAGGCAACTAAACATACACCAATCCAACCTACAAGTGCAGCAGGGACTGGTTCAAGAACAAGACCTACAACAACTCCTAGAAAAATTGCCATAAAGTGCCAAGCATTAGCACTTAAACCTTCAGGGGCTGGGATAAACCAAACAACTAACACTACCAATACTGGGATCAGCATGGATATTGCTTTTTTCGACATCGCGAAACCTCCATAAATAAATTTTACTCAACATCTCGTAATTAAGACTGGTGTAATTATATGGCGATAAAAGAGATATAAATGAGACTTTTTTGATAGAATTACGAAAAAACATCACTTTATACTTATATAAATCTTAAAAAATATAACTGTATTGTTTTTTTATAGCTAAATTTTATAATTAGGCTTTTTTGATAGAATTAGAAAAAAATTATGACTGGATACTTATGAATATAGTAAAAATTATAATTGTACTGTTTTTTTACAGTTCAATTGCATATGCTAACGAGATTTTATTGCTTCATTCCTATAATAAAGGGCTCAAATGGAGTGACGGGATTTCACGTGGAATTGAAGATGTCATGCTAAAACATCCTCAATATGAACTTACCACAGAGTATATGGATAGCAAAAAGATCGAATCCCAATTTTATTTTGAAGAATTACTTGATCTTTATAAGAAAAAGTTTCGTCATCGAAGTTATAAAGCGATCATTGCTGCAGACAATTACGCTTATGACTTTGTTCTTAAATACCACCGTGAACTTTTCCCAAATACTCCTGTCGTTTTCTGTGGTGTTGAGAATTTCAACCCAAAAGATTTAGACAACTATTTGAAACAATATGTTACGGGTGTTGTAGAGTATAAAGATATACGTGCGAACTTAGATCTTATCTATCAGCTCTTTCCTGCAACAAAAATGGTTTATATTATCAGTGATGATGCTTATTCTTCTTTGGTCATTAAAGATCAGATTATTGAAGAGTCAAACCATTTTAAAGATAAATTCCGTGTTGTTTTTGACAATCAGATCGATTTTAATACCATTGACGAAAAAATAGCCAAACTTCCAAAGCATAGTGCGATTCTTTTTACCAGTTTTTACCGCGATATAAATGGACAATATGTACCGTATCATAAACTGCAATCATTCTTTCAAAGATCAAATTACCCTGTTTTTGCTCTCAACCATATCCATGTCGGAGAAGGGGTCATTGGTGGGTACATGGTTAATCCATATGAACAAGGAACCCTTGCAGCCAAAAAAGCGTTTGAGCTTATTAATGGTAGGAAGATAACATCCGTTCCTGTTGATAAACCTGCAAGCAACTACTTTTTTGATAATAATATATTACGTAAATTTGGCATTCCGCTCAGTGACATTCCAAACCCCTCCGAAGTTCTTAATGGTGTCGAGAGTTTTTACGAAAAACACCGCAAGTTCGTTGAAAATGCTTTTGCACTGATGCCATTGCTTCTTTTGTTAACCACTATTTTGGTTCTAAACATTATTAAACGTATTTCATTGGAAAAAGAGCTTTTGCGCCAAGGGAAATTGGACTACGTTCTTTTAAATAACATACAAAGTGCCATCTTTTGGAAAGCCAATGATGGAAAAATCTTAGGGTGTAACGATCAATTATGTCACATTTTAGAGCGCGATAAAATAGATATCATTGGAAAACACGTTAAAGAGATTATGCCTGGCATTTGTGACGCGATTCAAGAAGTACCACTGGATTGTCCAAGCAGTGCCGAAATTGAGATGCACATACCTTTCAAAGATAAAATTATCTTTGCAGTGCGTAGAACATACTATACAGATGAAAACAACCAAGAAGCGGGTGTTGTAACGATTCTAACGGATATTACAGAGAAGAAAAAGATTGACACGGAGCATAAACGCCATGAACAGTTTGTCATCCAACGCTCCAAACAGTCTGAAGTAGGGGAGATGATCGCTAGTATTGCCCATCAATGGAAAACACCTTTGGTTGAAATTTCTGCTATTGCGCAAGAACTCATCTACAAACGTCGTAAAAAACCGCTCAACGAAGAAGATACGCAAAAATTTGTAGATGACATCATGACACAAGTAAAATACATGTCTAATACGATTGATGATTTCAGACAATTTATTAAACCTTCTTCGATGCAAACAGCATTTGATGTACGTGAAGCGATCGATACACTTTTAACGGTCGTTAACCATAATGTCAAATACAACTATATTACTATCAATATTGTCCAAAAACAGCAAGAACAACTCTTAGCTTTTGGTTACCCTAATGAATTTAAACAGTGCGTTTTAAACATCATTAATAATGCAAAAGATAGTATTGTGAAAAGAAGAGAGACAAAAACAACCGATGGCATCATTGATGTTGAACTTGACAGTGATGAAAACAACATCTACCTCGCCATCAGTGATGATGGTTGTGGCATTGAAAAGAGTAAACTAGAGTCTATTTTTGACCCATTTATGAGTACTAAAGCCAATGGTGATGGTTTTGGGCTTTATATGGCTCGCTTAATCATTGAAGATAAAATGGGTGGCAAAATTATTGCTAAACAGAAAAAAAGTGGTGCACAAATTTGCATTACCATTAAGAAAGCTAAAGGAGCTGTATGAAAATATTGATACTAGAAGATAATGAACGCTTAGCCAATCTTATTGTCGAAGCTTTAGAGCAGAAAAAATACCATGTAGATCTTTTTAACGATGGCAAACGTGCTCTTGAAGCCATTGATAATGGCTATGACTGTTTTATCTTAGACATCAATGTTCCTGGAATTGGTGGGCTGAGCCTTCTTAAAGAGATTCGCAGTATGGATAACGCAACGCCTGCTATTATCATTAGTGCCAATGTTGAACTGGACACCATTCAAGAAGCATACAGCAAAGGATGCGATGAGTACCTCAAAAAACCTTTTTACATGTACGAATTAGAAACAAAGATTGAAAAACTTTGTAAACCAAAAATCTGCCTTGTGACCTTACAAGGTGGCTTTACCTACTCCATTGAACATGAACAGCTCCTTGATGCAACAGGCGAAGAGGTTAAACTTGCCAAAAAAGAGATTCTCTTACTCAATCTTTTTACGAAAAATCTCAATAAAAACATTTCGTTTGAACGTATTGAACAGTATGTATGGGGTGGAGAACTCACAACAACCGAAAATATCAGAGCTTTAGTCAAACGTCTTCGTAAAAAACTTCCCGATGATACCATCGAAAATCAAGGTGGCATAGGGTATCGCCTCAATTATGAACATTAAAACTTTATTTGCCACGCGTGAACAGCTTCTGTATCTTTTAGCTGCTGCTGTTCCTATCGCTTTTACGGCATGGAATGCACTTTTAAATAATTTTGTCGTGGAAGTGGCTGGGTTTAATGGTGAAAAAATTGGTTTACTGCAAAGTATTCGAGAAGTTCCAGGGCTTTTAGCATTTAGCATTGTTTTTGTTTTGATCATTTTTCGCCAACAAACGGCTGCTTATGTTTCATTATTTCTTTTAGGTTTTGGAACACTCTTAACAGGCTTTTTTCCGTCAACCCTAGGGCTTTACATCACAACGCTTATTATGTCTGTGGGATTTCACTATCTTGAAACGTTGCACAGTTCACTCTCTTTGCAATGGATTAGTAAAGAGCAAGCACCATCCTTTTTAGGAAAACTCTCAGCGCTTCGCTCATTTATGGCACTGTTTATTTTAGCCACGCTCTACATTATGATGAAAATCTTTGATGTAGGTTATATCGCTGTTTATGTTCTTAGCGGCGGGATAACCATGCTTTTAGCACTCGTGGCGTGGGTAGGGTTTGAACATTTTAAAGACGATGTTGTGCAAGAAACCAAACTTTTTTTACGAAAAAAATATTGGCTTTTTTACCTTTTAACCTTTCTTGCAGGTGCACGTCGTCAGATTGTTGTTGTTTTCGCTGGCTTTTTACTGGTTGAAAAGTTCCATTTCAGCGTAGAAAACATGCTTTTACTCTTAATCGTCAATACAATTATAAACATGGTCTGTGCTCCCTATGCTGGAAAACTCATTGAGCGTTTTGGTGAAAATCTTTCACTGAAACTAGAATATATCTGTATAGTTCTCATTTTTATCCTCTATGGTTTGGTACAATCACAAATGATGGCAGTTGTTCTGTATATCTTAGATAACCTCTTTTATACCATAGCCATTGCACTCAAAACGTATTTTCAAAAAATAGCTGATCCAAAAGATATAGCAGTAACCTCAGGTGTTGCTTCAACCATCAACCATATCGCGGCTGTTTTTCTACCTGTTACGTTGGGTATTGTGTGGATTTATTCGGCAAGTGCTGTCTTTTTCATAGGAGCAGCGATTGCATTTATTGCATTTTTATTGACATTTTTTATATCTAAAAAGGAGCCTGCATGAGTTTACATGTAAAGGAAGATTTTTTACAATTTGATGATTATCAGCCAGATGCAGTGGTTTATAATGAATCAACCTATTTTGATCTTGAGGGAAGCGAAAAATTTGATAAAACGTCTGCAAAACAGATGCTTATAATGATGAACCGTGTTTCAGCCGATCTTCGCTTGGATGCTTATTCGATGAAAAAGCTTGAAGTAGTCCTTCGAGAAGAGCTTCCTTTCTTTGCCGTAAACCGAAGACTTGTGTTAAATTGGGTCAATGATAATTTTTTATTTTAATCTCATCCTTTGTCGTCTATAATAGAGTATATGAAAAAGAGGACACATGAAAAAAATTTATTTTATTAGACATGCAAAATCAAGCTGGAAAGATGAGACATTAGACGATTTTGAACGACCTCTGAATGGCAGAGGAAAACGTGACGTTGCTTTTATGGGAAAACGCTTGAAGATGTTCGGTGTTATGCCAGATATTATCTACACCAGTCCTGCAAAAAGGGCTGAAAAAACAACCAAAGAGATTGCTAAAGAAATTGATTACGATAAGAAGAAAATTAAAAGCATTGATACCCTTTATGAAGGCTCGTATGAGAGTTATCTTGAACTCATTCATTCAACCGATGACAAACACGCAGCTATCTTTATCATCGCACACAACCCTACTATTACCGAAGTTGGAGAACGTCTTAGTGGAGCCATTTTAAGCAACATTCCTACGTGTGCCATTGTCTGTATCAGTTTTGATGTGGAGAGCTTCAAAGAGATCACCGAAGAGAGCGGACATATCCTCTTTTTTGACTACCCCAAAAAACATCTTAAAGACTAAACTTTTTTACCGAAATATAAAATCACCCCAGCCATCAATGTCGCACAACTTCCCAATAAAAACGCAACAATGGTTGAGCCATACGGAATGCCATCAAAAGGCAATCCTTGTGTGTTCATACCAAAATAACCAACAATAAGATTTAATGGAAGAAAAATTCCCGAAAAAATTGTCAAAAGGTAGATAGTTTTGTTCATACGCTCATTATTTCGGCTTGTGTAAAAGTTGTAAAGGTTGGTGAGTTTATCGATTGCCAGTAATGATGAACGATTGGTACGGCTTAAATGCTCATGAACATCTTTAAAATGAATGGCTAAAAAATCCTCTTCTTTTAAGTAGGTCTGAATAAAATTCTCCAAAACTTCAACACCAAGCGTTAAAAGACGATTGATGCGGCTCAGATCTTTTTTAGTGTTAAGCCAATAGCGCATAAACGAACCCATATGCGCATTTTCATACAACTGCTCTTCCATCCAATCAATACTTTCATGCAAGGAAGCCAACATCTTCATCGTAATGTTGGTCTTTTCATTGAGCAATTCATAAACTTTTTCCATGCTTCCAAAATCTACAAATTCTTGTGCATTTTTATCGTACCAATAACACGATGTGTCATCAAAAACAAACGCATACGAGTCTATTTTAAGCCCTTCATCTCGTGAAGTGGGCAGGGCTAAGATCAAAATATCATAGGTTGCTTCTTCAACAAACATTGAAGGGTGTAGTGCATTTTTAATATCCAAAAGGTGAAAACGATCGAGTTGTTCATATAAGTGTTTCATTGTACATCATCCATAGTATCTGCTGCAATTTTAAGACGCTCTTTATCAAAATGAGTATAAATGCGAGAGGTGTTAAGGTCTGAGTGACCAAGGGCTTCTTGCACCAAAATGAGGTCTCTGTTTTTTTGATAAAGCAGTGTTGCAAAAGTATGGCGCAACATGTGCGCACCGTTTTTCTCTTTTCTTATTCCTGCGTGCATGAGTATTTTATCCATGATGTAACTCACATACGCTTGCGTCAGAGGCTTTCCTGTACGACTTTGAAACAAAAGGGCATTCTCAGAACTTCGGTATTCCATCCATTCGCTCAAATCATGTTCGATCTGTTCCGTTTTAATCATCGCCGTTCTAGGTTTATTGCCTTTTCCACGGATTTGAAAGATGTAATAATCACCGTCTTTCACCATATCCTTAAGCCTTAAGCCCAAAGCCTCACTGACACGCATTCCAGTGAAGAGAATCATCTTGATAAGAAGCCTGTTTTTAGCCTGAACGTAGGGTTTAAACTCCGTCTCTTCGATGGCTTTAAAAAAGCGAGAAAGTTCTTCTTTGTACATGTGCGCAGGGAGTTTTTCACCCTTTCTACCACCAAGTCCGCCCCAATTTTTAAGCTCAATGCGAAACTGATGGGAATTACCTTTGAGATCTTCGTTTTGTTTGTCGATGAATTTAAAGAGTGAAACGACTGCCATACGGTAGTTTTTCTTCGTGGCATCGGAGAGCGAGCCCGTTTGAGAGGCTAAAAATTCACTGATGAGCTCCTCATCAATCTCTTTAAGGCTGACAAGTCCCATCGGAGCGATGTAATAGTAAAATTTCTCCAACGGGTTGATAAAAAGGTTAATGCCAATCAGCCCAATATTCCGTGCCTCTTTGGCAAGATTTTTAAGATCATCCATACTTTGAGTGCCCTGATTAAGGGCTCCAATAATGGCGGAGAGTTTGGCATTTTCTTCAACATGGCGGTTGGAAAGGGAAGTAAGCTTGGACTTAATAAATTTATCAAGCCAGAAGAGGAGACTCTGCTCAAACTTCTCCTTTGCATCCACCGAGTAACGCATCTTATTTGGCTCTTTTCGCGTAAAATTCCGCTTTAAAAGAGGCAAAACGTCCCTCAAGAATTGCTTGACGCATCTGCTTCATTAAGTTTAAGTAGTAATGGAGATTGTGAATCGATGCAAGTCTAAAGTACGTAAGCTCTTTGGCACGGAAAAGATGGTGCAAATACCCACGCGAATAATGTTTACATGTAAAGCATTCACACTCTGGATCAAGTGGGGCTTCATCTCTTTGAAACTTCGCATTTTTGATGCTCACTTTGCCAAATGAGGTGAAAAGTGAACCATTGCGAGCGTTACGGGTTGGCATAACACAGTCGAACATATCTACGCCACGTTCCACGTTTTCAACCAAATCCTCAGGTGTTCCAACACCCATCAAATAACGTGGCTTATCTTTTGGCATTAAAGGGGTCACAAATTCGACTGTTTCGTACATATCAGCATTGGCTTCACCAACACTCAACCCGCCAATGGCAAAACCATCAAAGGGTAGGGCGCAAAGCTCATTGGCGCTGATGCGACGGAACTCTTTATCGGTTCCACCTTGAATGATCGCAAAAATATTTTGATGCAGTCCAATCCCCTCAGACTGTTTTTGCTTATGATACGTAATGGCGCGCTGTGCCCAATCAGTCGTGCGTTTAATGGAAAGTGCGATGCGCTCTTTGGTGGCGGGGAGAGCTACAAGATCATCCAAAATCATCATAATGTCTGAATTAAAGTTATACTGAATATCAAGAACCTTTTCAGGGGTAAAGTAATGAGAAGAACCATCAATATGACTTTTAAACATGATGCCATTCACATCGGCTTTAGAGATGTCACTTAAGCTAAATGCTTGAAATCCACCGCTATCGGTTAAAAAGCTGTTTGGAAATTTGGTAAAGCCATGAAGCCCTCCAAAATGTTTAATGACTTCATCATTCGGGCGTAAGTAAAGATGGTACGTATTGCCTAAGATAATCTTCGCTCCAAGCATTTCACTCATATCGACAGCATCTAAGCTTTTAACACTGCCTACAGTTCCTACAGGCATAAATACAGGTGTTTGGATGGTACTGTGTGCCGTTTTTATCGTACAAGCACGAGCATTTCCATCGGTTTTATCTATCTGAAATTCCATTTTAGTTACAATATCCTCTTATAATTTTAGGGAGTCGCGTATAATGAAAAAAATTTTAATCATCGCTGATGGCATTCTAGCAAAACAATTTTTAGAAAAGGTTATGGAAACCGAAGCAGGGGAAAATAGCTACACCATCGTCACCTACAAAGAAGAGACTTTACCTAAAAAACGCCCTGAAAATTTTAAATTTTTTGAATTTGATCCAACAAGCTACGAAAAACTTGCCATTATTCTCAACGAACAGTTTTTCCAAGTGATGATTATGATGTCCAATGAACTTGATGTCAAAGCGACCTACACCAACATCCGAAAGGTAGATGGCAAAGTGCGCATCGTCATTATGGACAGATGGGGATTAGAGATCGAAGATAAACGTCTTTTGATGCTTAACTCTCGCGAAATCCTCGCTTCTCGTTTTACCGACCATCTTCCAAACACACCCATTGTCGCACAAAACATAGGTCTTGGCATCGGTGAGATCATGGAAGTCTCCGTACCTGTGGGAAGTTCTTACGCGTACCGACATCTTGCTTCCATTGAGCAGAGTAGATGGAAAATTGCAGCCGTGTATCGCTCAAATACGCTCATTTTACCCAGACCTGCTCTGATGCTTTTACCCAATGATCTTTTACTGCTTGTGGGTGATCCTAAAGTATTGCAAAGCGTCTTTAAAAGCATCAAACGAGAACTAGGGCAGTTTCCTTCTCCTTTTGGAAGCAGTATCTACTGTCTTATCGACATGTTACGCATGAGTGACAACGAGATCGATGTGCTCATCAATGACGCACTTTTACTGCACTCAAAACTCAACAGCAACAAATTACATGTAAAGATTATAAACCCGACGTATTCAAAGTCGTTAGAGAAAGTTAAGAGTTACAGCAACCACCATATTAACGTCATGATCGACTATTTTGAAAACAATCCACGTAAAGTATTGCGCGAGGATACTGAAAAAATGGATATTGGTCTGATTGTTGTGATGAATACATTTTTTCAAAAAAACAAACGCACCCTTTATAAAACCAAATTACCGATCTTTAAAATGGGAAAACGTGGCTTTGGAAGCCTCAATCAAGGTGTTGTATTAAGCAACGACGCACATGAGATTGAACAAGAGTCTTCGGTTATTTTTGACGTTGCCACGCAGCTCTCACTCGACCTTAAACTCTACTCTTACAATCCTGACCATGAAAATGAAAAAAACAGTCTCATTGAACACTTTGACAATCTCTCCAAAATCTTTGGACGTGAAGTCGATGTCGTACAAAGCGATAAAAATCCACTGGTAAAACTTCGTCATAAAGATAATATTTTGCAATTTTTACCGTTTAGTCCTAAAATATTGGAAGCAAATTTTCTCTCTATTTTTTCGACGGACATGGAAAAATTACACTTTAAACTTGCCGACAATTACCAACTATTCATCCCAATCAATGCATAATTAAGTGCTTTTTGAGTATTATAGAAACAAAAAAATTTGGATAGCGCATGCAAGTCAATGTTGTCTTAAACAAAAACACTTCAAAAGATTACAGTGTCCATATTGACACTTTAGAAAAACTCGTATTTGACACAAAAGTTTTGATCGTCACCAACACCACAGTGGCAGCTCTTCACCTCGAAATGCTAAAAACACGCATAAGTGCAAAAGAACTTCATACGATCATTTTGCCAGATGGTGAAATGTATAAAAACTTCGAGAGTCTTAACCTCATTTTAAATGCATGTTTTGAGCACCGACTGGATCGACAATCACTCCTTATTGCCTTTGGTGGCGGTGTTATCGGCGATATGACAGGCTTTGCCGCTTCTATTTATCAAAGAGGGATTAATTTTATTCAGATTCCAACCACACTTTTGGCGCAAGTGGATGCCAGTGTCGGTGGTAAAACGGGGATTAATAACAGCTATGGAAAAAACCTCATTGGCTCGTTTTGGCAACCTCGCGCTGTGTATTGCGAGAGTGCATTTCTAAAAACCTTACCAAAGCGTGAATTTGCCGCAGGTGTCGCAGAAATCATCAAAATGGCAGTCACTTTTGACAAAAACTTTTTCGAGTGGTTAGAAACACATGATTTAAGCGATGAAGCAAACCTCAAAAGCGCAATTTATAAAAGCATTGCCATCAAAGCTGATGTCGTCTCGCAAGACGAAACAGAAAAGGGCATACGTGCGGTTCTAAACTACGGACACACGTTTGCACATGTCATTGAAAACCAGACTCAGTATAGTACCTATTTACACGGTGAAGCCGTTGCCATCGGTATCGTCATGGCAAACACACTCGCTCAAAAACTTGGGCTTTTAAGTGCAGAAGATGCTGAACGCATTCAAACACTTTTAAAACGTTATGAACTCCCAACACACTACAAAATTGACTCACTTGAGCGCTTTTACGATGCTTTTTTCTTGGATAAAAAAAGTGCCAATGACAAAATAACTTTTATTTTAGCCGAGGGCATTGGAGGCAACGATATGCGTAGTGGCATTCCCAAAGAAGTCGTTTTAGAAGCATTAGGTGATGCCAATGTTTAAAAAAATTCTTTGGCTCATTTTCGTTACATGTAATCTCTTTGCAGCAGATGCTAGCAGCAGTGTTAAACTTGAAGACAGCATCAAAATTGAGGCGCTTCGTCAAAGAACGACGGCTATTGATGAAGCCATACAAGATAACTTATGGTTTAAACGCTATGGCAACTATTTAAGCTATCAAAAACTCATTGAAGAACTTTCAACCGTTGATGCTGAAGTCAAAAAAATTAAAAATGCAAAAGATAAAGTCACGATTGAAAAGCGCGAAAGACTCGTAAGTAAGCAAGAATCTCTCGAAAAACAGATCGAACTTTTACAAGAGTTTAAAAACTCTCCTTTTAGCAGAATGGTCGAATCGGTTGAGCTTGAAAGTTACCCTCGTATTACAAACCCTTTTGCGATTATCTCAGCGCTTTCATACATCAAAAAAATCAAACAAGATAGTATGGATTACCGTGCACGTATTGACCGTTTAGACTTTTTAGTCGGTAAACTCAAAGAAAAGCTCTCGCTTATTGAAGAAATTTATCAGATTGAGCCTATTATCACCAACGAAGATATGGTATATGAAGCACAAAAAGAGCTTAACGCTTTTATAGCTGCCCAAGAGATCGCTAGTACAAGTTACTCTTTACATGTAAAGAAAGTGGAAGAGGCGACCATTCGCGTAACACAAGACATTACGTTGCAGATGAAACGTGCTTTTAATATCGGTATTTTTATCGTTGTTGTTATTGTCTTTACCCTTTTGCTCAAATTTGTTGCGAAGCGCTACATCAAGGACAATGATCGTTTTTACACTGCCAACAAAATCATCAACTTTGTCAACGTTACTTTAATTATTCTCATCTTGCTTTTCTCCTACATCGAGAATGTTTCGTACCTTGTCACTGTACTTGGATTTGCATCTGCGGGTATTGCCATTGCGATGAAAGACTGGTTTATGAGCATTTTGGGATGGATGGTCATCATCTTTGGTGGTAGTTTCCACGTGGGTGATCGTATCAAAGTGCAAAAAGATGGACTGCTTTATGTTGGTGACATTATCGATATTTCACTCCTACGCATGACCCTTTTTGAAGATGTCACTATCAGTACCTACCGCGATAACCGAAGAGCGGGTAGGGTCATATTTGTTCCTAACAATTACGTCTTTACAAGTCTCATCTCCAACTATACGCATGGTACGATTCGCACCGTATGGGATGGTATCGACATTTTTATTACGTTCGATTCCAACCATAAAAAAGCGGTCTATTTAGCACGCGAAATTACCAAAAAATACGCCAAAGGCTACACTGATATTGCACGTAAACAACTCAATTTACTTCGCAACCAGTACAGCCTGAAAAACACCAACGTCGAGCCACGCGTCTTTTCATTTGTCGAACCACAAGGTTTTTGTATCAGCAGTTGGTATATGACCAATTCTTACGCTACGCTCACCCTTAGAAGTACGATCAGTAGTGAAATTATCGATGCGTTTAATCAAGAAGATGACATTACCATCGCTTACCATACCCAAAATATCAATCTTGGCTCTCAAAAGAAGAGAATGCCAAATTTAGAAACACCAAAGAGTTTTGATGAAAAAAGTCTTTTTTAAAACATTCGGCTGTCGCACCAACATCTACGATACCCAAGTGATGATGGAAAACCTCACCGATTTTGAAGTGACCGAAGATGAAAAAGAAGCGCAGATCATCGTTGTTAACTCCTGCACCGTCACCAATGGAGCCGATACGGGTGTGCGAAGCTACATCAACCACGCAACCAAAGAGGGCAAAAAAGTCATCGTCGCGGGTTGTGGAGCGATCAGCAAAGGTGAAAGCCTTTTTAATCAAAAAAAGGTTTTTGGCGTTATGGGACACTCCGAAAAAGGGCAGATCAACACGCTGTTAAAGCAAGAGACACCTTTCTATCAAATCGGCGATCTGACTTCTTTAGATGAAACCATCGTACACGAGTACACAGGCAAAACCAAAGCGTTTATCAAAATCCAAGAAGGGTGTAATTTTAGGTGTTCTTACTGCATCATCCCTTACGTCAGAGGCAATGCGCGAAGTCAAGATGAAGCTAAAATCATAGAGCAAGTTCAAAAATTGGCACTCAATGGCTACGGCGAATTTGTGCTTACGGGTACGAACATCGGAAGTTACGGCAAAGATAAAGGAAGCTCACTTGGAAAACTCGTTCAACGCTTAGGCTCTATTAGAGGCGTGCGTCGTATTCGTCTAGGAAGCATCGAACCTGTACAGATCGATGATAGTTTCAGAGAAATTCTAGCTGAGCCGTGGCTTGAGCGACATTTACATGTAGCCTTGCAACACACCTCGGAGCGCATGTTAGAGCTGATGCGAAGACGCAATAACGTTAAGCGCGATTTAGAGCTTTTTCAAGAACTCAGTGAAAAAGGCTTTGCGTTAGGAACCGATTATATTACCGGTCATCCAGGCGAAAGTGAAGCGATTTGGCAAGAAGCATACACAACGCTAGAGCAGTTTCCACTGACCCATTTACACGCTTTTACCTACTCAAAACGCGATGGTACACCCTCAAGTACGATGAAACCTGAGGTCAAAGGCGATGTTGCCAAAGAACGCCTCAAAAGCATAGAATCGCTTGTAGAGTCGAAAAACATTACTTTCAGACAAAAAAATAATGCAATACCTTTAAATGTCTTGGTCGAAGAGCACAAAGAGGATCACTACATCGGATACGACCAGTTTTTCAATAAAGTCATCATCCAAAGCGAACGTGACCTGCTCAAAGAGTGGGTTACCATCGAAAAATACGAAGTCAAACAGGAGGCAAACTATGCGCATTTTTAAATCCCAAAAACTGATGCTTGCTACCATGGCGCTTAGCATCTTTGCGGTATTACTTGCTTTTGGGTACTTACGCATATCTCCAAAGATCATTGATCTGCCGACCTATCACGCGCTTTTAGACAGTGGTAGCATCAAAAAAGCTAAGGTCGAAGAAAATGAAGTGTTTCTTTATGGGATTAACGACCAGTTTGTCATCATTAAAGATGGCATAGACATCGGAGCACTTCTTAAAAAAGTACCCATTGAAGTACAACGCTCCAATCCTTTTTTTGAAGATTTAATTCTTTTAGGAATGTTGGGAAGTTTACTGTTTGCACTGCTTTTTTATGCACGTAAAAAACGCGCGGAAGATGCTAAAAAAGAGCAAGAAACCAATCAAAAAGCTTACGCTTCGTACGATCCTTTTATGAGCAGTATCATCAGGCCCGTTAAGGCGCAAGTGAGTTTTCGTGATGTTGCGGGCATCAAAGATGTCAAGGAAGAGCTTGAAGAGATCGTTGATTTTCTTAAAAATCCTGCGCGATACAAACGCTACGGCATAACCCTTCCTAAAGGTGTGCTTTTAGTAGGCCCTCCAGGGGTTGGTAAAACGATGATCGCCAAGGCCGTAGCAGGTGAGGCGAGTGTGCCTTTCTTCTACCAAAGTGGCGCTACATTTGTGCAAATCTATGTAGGCATGGGCGCAAAGAGGGTTAAAGAGCTTTTTTCACAAGCCAAAGCACATGCACCGTCCATCATCTTCATCGACGAGATCGATGCAGTAGGGCGCGCACGTGGTGGCATGCGCAACGATGAGCGTGAATCGACGCTCAACCAACTCCTGACTGAGATGGACGGATTTGAGGACAGCAGTGGCGTTATCGTCATCGCCGCGACCAATAAAATCGACATCATCGATGAAGCGTTGCTTCGTTCTGGCAGATTTGATAGACGTATCTTCATTCCACTTCCCGATAAAAACGATCGTTTGGAAATTATTAAAACCTATATGCGCAACAAACCAACCGAAGTCGATCTCAATGAGCTTGCAAACATGAGCGTTGGCTTTAGTGGCGCAGCACTCGCAACCTTTGTCAATGAAGCTGCCATCAATGCCTTGCGTCGTGGCTCTACCATACTGGAACTCAGTGATTTTATAGCTGTGCGCCAAAAAGTGCTCATGGGTAAGAAAAAAGTCCTTAGTTTCTCCGATGAAGAGAAAAAAATCCAGTCCCTCTACCAAGCCGCAAAAGCGCTGTGTGCGTACTGGTTTGAGATAGACTTTGACAAAATCACCATTGTCAATGATCGTCTGAAAGACATCGACCGTGAGATCGAGTCTAAAACGCAGATGCTCTCAAAGATCAAGGTTTATCTTGCAGGTATGGTCGCAACCAAACTCGCTTACAATGAAAAATTTACCAACGCTACCGAAGATTTAGAGCGCGCTACCACCATAGCAAAAGAGATGGTCGAAGTCTATGGCATGGGTGAAAAGCTCATACCGTATGAAAATGATGTTTTAATCATCCTAGAAAACGCCCAAAAAGAGCTTGAACACTTCCTAGAGGGGATGAATACCGTTTTAGAGAAAATATCGCAAGAACTCTACAGTGTTGAGAGCATCTCCAAAGTGCGTCTTAAAGCCATCATCGATGAAGTTCTTTAGTGGTTTTTGCCTTGCAAACGAGCAAGAACTCTTCACGCCATATCTAAACCAAAGCGATTTTACTGTCGCTGGGTTTAGCTACGGAGCCATTAAAGCTTTTGAATACGCCCTTACATGTAACGAGCGCATCGACACCCTGCAACTCTTCTCACCCGCCTTTTTTGGGGACAAAGATGCTAAATTCAAAAAACTTCAAACGCTCTCCTTTTCCAAAAACAGTGAAGCTTATACACAAAATTTTATGCAAAATATTACATATCCATCCACTTTTGACATGCAGCCTTATTTTCAACAAGGAAGCATTGAAGAGCTAAATGAGCTGTTAAACTACACGTGGAATGAAGCAAACTTGCAAGCTCTTAAAAAGCGCGGCATTAACATTGAGGTCTATGTAGGAGAGAATGACACCATCATTAATTCTTTACATGTAAAGGATTTGTTCGTGCCATTTGCAAGCGTTTACTACTTTAAAAGAGTAGGGCATATTTTAAAATGATGCAATCTTTAGATGAAGCCGCTGTTTTTAAACGCCTACATGAGCCATCTCCTCGTGCCTTTTCCTTTCTGTTCTACACCACCCACTGCGCTCAATGCAAAATCGCCCACGCAAGAGTAGAACGAGTGATGCAAAAAAGTAAGTTTGAAGTGGACTTTTTTACATGTAATCTCGATGAAGCACCCTCAGTAGCCGAACATTTTGGCATTCGCTCTGTACCAGTATGTATGACATACAACCAAAAAGGCGAGCAACAAAGGGTTGAATACGGCCTAAAATCCGAAACAGTTTACGAGAGTATGATTCTAAGTGTAAATACTCAAAAAGGCGACCCGAAGTCACGGTTGTTGGGGTTCTGATACTTTTACATGTAAAGAAAATTAAAAATCCAACCTTAATTCTTTTATATAATCATGATTTATTCAAGATATATAGAATATAATCCATACTTGTTTAATTCAATTCTAGAAAGCAAAAATGGAAAAAGCTTCATGGATCGCTGCTATTGTCAGTGCATTTGTCGCTATTATCACTCTATATTTTACAGTATTTCAACCAACTCAAACCCAAAATAATACAGCATTAACAAATATATCATCTCCTACACAAATAGCCATCCCTACTGAAACTAATGCACGCCAAGAACAAGATAAATTGATTCAAGATTCTTCAGATAAACCTACTTCAATCGCTGTTTCACTATCTGCGGCAAAAAAAATTTCCAATATAAATGACCGAGACATTGAACTTGATAGACTTGCACATATTGCGATAAAACGACATGAATTTCAAGCTGCATTAGATACAGCTAAAAGTATCTTGAACATAATGAGAAAAGATCAATTACTTGAACTTATAAATTGCTATGCAGCATATTATGGAAACTTTGAAATTGCAAATGAAGCAGCAAATAATGCCTCTTCTACTAAATCAAAAACGAATATGCTTTTAAAGATTTCTAGGACTTCATCACTAAGATCAGGTGAAGGCGATAATTCATCTGATTGTAAAGATTTTTAAAAGAATAGGGGTCAGGGCTAAACTTTTAACTTTTTATTTTATAAATATATTAATCAAACCAAACCCTAGAAATCAACTCATAAGATTTTATTCTATCCTCTGGGTTATGTATCATAGAGTTTATCATCACTTCATTGGCTCTTATTCGCTCAATAAGGCTTTCAAGTTTTTCTTTAACAAATGCGGGTGTTCCCCATATGGACTCTCGTGTTTTATGTCGTATACTGGTTTCTTCCCACTTTTCCCATAAACGACTCATATCATTTGTTGGTTTGCATAATGGACTATTATCACCACGTTGGAGATGAAGAAACTTTTGAAGTTCTGTTGTTGCTAGGTATTGGGCTTGCTCAGTTGTCTCGGAACAGATGACATTGATACAGATGATAATATACGGCTCTTGTAATTTAGAAGAGGGTTTAAAGTTTGCACGATAGAGTCTTATGGCATCTTCCATAGCATCTGGTGCAAAGTGTGAGGCAAACGCAAAAGCCAATCCCTTTTCTGCTGCTAATTGCGCGCTAAACGTGCTCGAACCAAGCAACCAGATGGGAATGTCGAGTCCATAGCCTGGGACGGCTTTGATCCCTTTTGTGCCCGCTTTATCTGATAAAAAGTATTGTAACTGTTCAAGCATCAGAGGAAAGTCTGAGCCGTCATTGTTTATGTCACGTCTAAGGGCAAGCATGGTTTGTCTGTCCGTTCCCGGAGCTCTTCCTAAACCCAAATCTATTCTATTTGGATATAAAGACTCTAACGTTCCAAATTGTTCAGCGATAACCAATGGCGCATGGTTTGGTAGCATAATTCCACCTGAGCCTATCCGAATCGTTTGAGTTTTTGCGCCAATGTAACTCAATACTACCGATGTTGCGGCACTGGCAATTCCACTGAAATTGTGATGTTCTGCTACCCAATAACGTCTATATCCAAACGCTTCAACCTCTTGGGCTAGTTTGGTACTATTTTCTATGGCTTGCGCTATGGTGAAGCCTTCTCCTACGGGGATTAAATCTAAGACCGATAAGGGTATTTTTGTATTATTCATGGTTTTCTCCAGTTAAAAGCATCGTGTATAAACATTTCTCCCACTATAGTAGAATAAAATTATAATAACATTACCTAAAAATCTAACGTTAGAAATTTCAGCTATTCAATCTTAAAGAGGTAGAAAAGATGGTGATTTCAGGCTATTGCTTATATACTGTTTATTAAAGATTATTGAATACCCCCAAGGGATCTACCGAATGAATAAACCACCAAACGATTCCAAAGAACTGTTTGCCCTCAATAAACCTAAAGGTTATCTAGTCACGCGCTCTGATGATCTTGGGCGAAAAACCGTTTATGATCTTTTGCCTGAATGGACTTTTACTGAGGGATGGATGCCCATCGGACGGCTTGATTTGGACTCTAAAGGACTTTTACTCTTTACGACCAACAGCCAGATAAACCACGCTTTGACCACGCCTCAAAATTGCATCAAGGTCTATGAGATTTGGGTGAGAGGGCATGTGAGCGAGGAGCATATCGCAGAGGCGTTAAAAGGTGTGGAAAGCCCGCAGGGTTTACTGAGAGCGCTTGAAGTCGCAAAGATCAGCACTGGTGGCGCGAAAACAAAACTTAGGGTCAAAATTGATGAGGGAAAGAATCGGCATATCCGCCGATTGTTTGGAGCACTCAAAGATCCTAAATTTGGCACACCTTTGAAAGTCTTAGAGTTGAGCCGAGTTAGCATAGGCAGTTTTAACCTCGACATTGAAAGTGGAAAGTGGCGTTATCTTTCACAAGAAGAAGCGAAAATGCTCATTAAAAATCTTGATTAATTTGAATTTTGTTACCATACATAATCATAGAAAAGTTAAAAATGAACTTTGAATACTGTTTATTAGATAATTAGGAACTACCATCCATGAATGAATTCGTTTTAGGCTTGATCACTTTTATTACTTCAGTCATTACGGGTGCGGTAGGATTGGGTGGTGGATTATTATTGATCGCTATTCTTCCATCCTTTTTACCGCTTAACGCGCTTATGCCCGTTCATGGATTGACTCAAATTTCAAGCAATGTATCAAGAGCCTATTTTGGGGCAAAAGATATTCAATACAGTGTTGTACCCAAATTTTTCGTTGGTTCACTCGTTGGCGTTGGTATATTTGCTCTTTTATTAAATCTTATTAGCATCAAATACATACCTTTGTTCATTGGAACGTACATCTTGCTGTCTTTATGGTCTGAAACCTTTAATGACAAAATAAAAAAATATGAAAGCTACTATGTCATTGGATTTTTTCAAACGGGACTCTCTGTGCTTGTAGGCACGACGGGGCCACTTGCCTTGACTAAATTACTCAAAGAGTTTGAAAATAACGATAAAGTCGTCGCTACAGCAGCCGTGTTTATGAGCATTACTCATATTTTAAAAGCGCTCGTCTTTCTCAATTTTGGATTTATTTTTGCGGATTATCTTCCGATCATCATCGTTATGATTCTATGCTCAATTTTGGGCTCATACGTGGGTACAAAGTTGAGAAATAAGATAGACGGTAAAAAGTTATTTTTAGCATTGAAAATACTACTTTCTATCATGGCCATACATTCAATTATATCGATTTTTGAATAGTGAAAATTCCCTAAACTTTTGACTTTCAAGCACTCAATTTCTTTACATGTAAAATAAAAACCCTTATATTTTCAGAGTGCTTTATATATAATGAACACCATACTATTTCTGTGAGGAGGGCGCTATGGGACGGTTAGAGAACGTAAGCAATGACAGACTAAAGCCACAACGCTTGGAAATTTCACAACTGGGTTCGCCCATCATTCGTACTGTCGCTAAGAAAGTCGTAGGCATTTGTTCATCTGAAATTCAAACACTGATCGATGATATGATCTTTACATGTAACGAATCCAAAGGTGTTGGCATTGCTGCGCCACAAATTGGGCACTCTTTATCCATTATGATTATGGCATCCTACCCAAACACGCGTTACCCTTACGCCCCTCAAATGGAACCAACAGCACTGATTAACCCAAGAGTCATTGATTATTCTGAAGAGCAAGTCAAAGACTGGGAAGGGTGTTTAAGTCTGCCTGGTATCAGGGCACTTGTGCCTCGGCACACGCATATTGAGGTGATCTATTTGGATAGAGAAGGTAAGGAGCAAACGGTTATCTTTAGGGATTTTCTTGCGCGACTTTTCCAGCATGAGTACGACCATCTGATCGGTAAAGTGTTTATCGACAGAGTGGAGTCAACACAAGACATCATTATGGAAAAAGAGTATCAGCGTTTGATGAATGCAAAACTTTCAGAGAACGAGTCCTCTTTTTAAGATTGAGCCAACCATGCCTTTGGGCTCATGCCATACCACTTCTTAAAAGCCCGCAAAAATGGGCTTGGCTCGGCGTAGCCTAAGTAAGAAGCAATCGTAGGCGTCCCCAGTCCTTTTTGCAGATAATGTACGGCTAATTTCTGGCGCACTTCGCCTAAAAGTTCTACAAAACTTGCACCTTCATCTTTAAGCTTTTTTTGAAGCGTTCGAGGATGCATTCCTACTTTATGTGCGACTCTCTCCAGCGAGACATCCAGTTCACCTGTAGCAATGAGTATGTAACCTAAAACTTGCTCTTTGAGGCTTCCATGCACGCTCATTCCCAAGCTCTGCTCTGCCTCTTTTTCAAACACACTCAGCAGATAGGGGTTGTCATAACTTGTTTTCATCACCAGTTGTGTTTTGTCGAAGAAGAGGGCATTTTCAACCTCATCAAAGAGAATATTTTCGCCAAATATTTTTTGATACGCGTTTACATGTAAAGGTTTTGTATGCCTAAATGTTGTGCATTTTGGGAAAATAGGGTGGGGGATGATTTTGTTGATAAGATTGAGAAGCGCACTGAGGTGAATCTCAGCACTGTACTTTTCAAGATGAGCCACTTCGCCATTTTTATGAATGAGTAGGGTGAGTTTATACCCCTCATTTTCAGCTACAAAGATGGGTTTGAGTGTTTTGCCGATGAGAGGATAGTAACAGCACAGCTTGATTATCGCCTCTTCAACATTCGATGAATGCAGCATCAAGTAGCCTAAAACGCCTAGATTGTTTGGGGTGACTGAATCAGCAAATTTAAAAAGAAGACCATGATCTTTTGAGAGATTGATGGCTTCTTCGATGAGTTCATTGACATAAGAAGCACGAATCATCGCATCTTTGAGCTGCAATACAGGCATTTGCATCCCACGTTCGTGCATAAAAGAGGTTGCATCAAACGCATAGTTTTTGGTTAAAAAAGAGAGAATAAATAAAAATGCTTCCGCAGGAGCTTGCTTTGAATCATCGAGTCGCAAAATGTCATACCTTGAGTCGTAAAATGTCACTAGAAATTTCTAAGCAGATTATATACTAACGACTATTAACCCTGCTTAATAAGGAATAAAATGAACACCTACAGTCTTGTACTTGCATTTCATGTTATCTCTATCGCTACATGGATGATTATGCTTGTGTATCTGCCCAAACTCTTTGTTTATCACATCAATGCGCCACAACATGCACATGCTACTATTGCTCTGCAAGAAACCAGCCTTTACAAAGTTGGCACGGTCGCTATGATCTTTTCGATCAAGTTTGGTCTTATCTTGCTTTACCTCAATCCTTACTTACTCAAAAGCGGAGGGTGGTTACATGTAAAGTTATTGCTTGTTGTACTTATGGTGGTTTATCACTTTACATGTAAACGATTTATAACGCAATTAGACAAAGATGTAACGATACAAAACCTTCTCTTTTTTAGAATCTTTAGGATGATTCCAGAGATCACCACTTCTATCATTATTTTACTGACTATTATCAAGCCATTTTAATATTTGGCTTGAAATTCTATTGACAATTAGTTTAAATAAATGTACTATTTTGAAAAATAAATGACTGACGGTCATTCATTAAAGAGGTAGTAATGGCAAGAATTATTGACAAAGAAGAAAAACGGCTCGACATTGCACGTGCATCAATTGAACTGTTTACGTATAAAGGTATCGCGCAAACAAGCATCGATGAAATCGCAAAAAGTGCAGGAGTTGCGAAAGGTACCATTTATCTTTACTTTAAAAATAAAGAAGAGATTATCTTTGCAATTTGGGATATGTTAGCACAGCGACATCAAGATGTATTTCAAAAGCGCATTACAGACAAGATGAGTGCAAAAGAAAAAATCATAGAGCTTTTTAATTTTACGGAATGCGAAGAAGACCATGATAAAGAGCAAATTCTTACATTGTATCAACATTTTCTAAGTACCATGCTCGTTGACAAAACAGGTCTTTATACAGCTTATTTTGAGAGTTTTTTTCAAAGAGATTATAAAACTATTTCTACCTGCCTTCAAGAGGGTATTGAAAAAGGTGAATTAGCGCCTCATGACGTAGATAAACTCACCAAAACCATCATTGTTTTTATGGATGGAACCCTGATTAAAGCCAAAATGAGTAATTTTCATTTTGAACAGGCACAAGCCTTTCTTATTCAACACATCACTTTTCTACTCGATCAATGCACAAGGAAAGAACCATGAAAAAATTAAGCCTTTTATGCCTCTTTCCACTGTTTGCGTTTGCAGGAAACTTACCCCAACTTTTAAATCTTGCAGAACAGAACAAACAAGTGGAAGCTTCGCGCTATAGCCTAGAAGCTGCAAAAGAGAAAGAATATGCAACGAAAAGTGGCTATATGCCGAGCCTAAGCGTGGGAGGAAACCAAACCTTCAATAAAGAAGAGACTATGTTTGCTCCTGAAAAAAGCCGTACAGGCTCTGCGACACTTTCATTTACCATTTATGATGGTGGAAAGAGAGAGGCACTGTTTGACCAACAACAAGCCCTTGTCAAAGCAGCCACATTCTCACTAGCATCTGCCCAAAACAATGTTTCACTCAATGTCATCTACTACTACTATAATTACATCAGTACACTGGCAAGCAAAGAGTCTACAGTGCAAAAAATGGAGCAGTTAGAGGCGGAGCGTTACCGACTTGAAAAATACCTCTCCGTAGGAAGTGCAACGGCAGATGAGTTGCAAAAGATCATCTCGACCATTGAGCAAACCAAAGTCGATCTTTTAACCCTAGACAACACGCTAAACAACATCTCCAATACCTTAGAGTACCTTACAGGAAAAGAGGTGAGTGTGGAAGCAGGCTCATCCGTAACACTGCAAGAAGCTAAAATGGATGAAACCACACGTTTTGACATCTTAGCACTGGAAGAGAGTGTTCAAAGCTCACGTGCAGAAGCAGAAGCAGCCAAAGCTCCACATTTACCGACGATTAAACTTGAAGACAGCTACTCACGGTTCAAAAATGACTACGCCAATCAAGCATGGAAATCAGACAATGACCATCAAAATACAGTACAACTGACGCTGCAATGGAAAATCTTTGATTTTGGTTCCACTTCGGCAGCTGTACAAGCCGCTCAAAAAAGCTACCTTTCTAAAAGCAGTGATCTAGCCTATGAAAAGCAAAAAGCAAAAGCGAGTTTCAAAAGCGCTCAAAATAGTTATAAAACAGCTCTTGGAAAAATTGAAGCCGCAAAAGCCAGACTAACAGCATCAGAGATGACGTATGAACTGGTTAAAAAGAAATTTCAACAAGGCATCGTCAACAACGTGACGTATCTTGACGCACTTACCGATAAGTTCAATGCAAGGTCCCAGCTTCAAACTGCACTCAATGAAGTTGAATACCAAAAAGCCGTTCTACTCTACGAAATGGGTAAAGAAATAAAAGGAGCTATCCAATGAGAAAAATTTTAATAAGCACACTATTGATGTTTCAAGCCCTTATCGCTGGGGAAGTTTATGCAACCTTTGATGTTGTCAGTGAAAAAAGCTCTGAGCTTGGTCTTTCCATTTCAGGCGTTGTAGGATCTTTACAAGTAGATGTTGGAGATAAGGTCAAAAAAGGTGATTTACTGCTCGCTTTAAGTAATGCACAAGAAAAAAATGAGTACGAAATCGCTCGCAAAAATGCTGAGCATTCGGTAAAAACGTATGATAGATACGCCAAAATCTCTGATGTCATTGATAAAGAGAAGATGGAAAACTACCTCTACGACAAAGACATTCAACTTTTAAATGCACAAAATAAAGAGATTGTCTTTAAAAAAACAGAACTTCGCGCACCTTATGATTTGGTCGTAACTAAGAAAAATACGGAACTAGGCAATATCGTACTAGGCTCTCAAACAAAACTTTTAACCGTTGCCAGCACACGCGATGTGAAGCTCGTGCTCAAACTGGATGAAAAGTACTGGAACAGTGTTAAAGTAGGGCAAAAATTTACCTATAAAGTCGATGGTAGCGATAAAAAGTATGAGGGCGTGATTAGTAAAATCTATCCAACCATTCTTCCAAGTACTCGCGAAATGCAAGCCGAAGTTAAAGCAGTCGACCTTATGCCAGGTCTTTTTGGCAATGGCATGATAAGTGCGGAATAACCTATGTATAAATTAGCCATAAATCGTCCCATAACCACCCTTATGGGTGTTTTAACTTTTATTGTTTTTGGTTTGATGTCTTACAACACCATGCCTATCAATCTTTTCCCCAATGTCGACTTTCCTATTGTTACCGTACAAACAACCTACAATGGCGCAGATCCAGCCACAGTGGAAACAAAAGTAACCGACAAAATCGAAGAGGCAGTCTCTGGCGTTGATGGTATCGATAAACTGATGTCAACCAGCTACGAAGGCTTTAGTGTTGTGACCATTCAGTTTAAACTGACTAAAAACATCGACATTGCAACCAATGACGTACGTGATAAAATTGGTGCGCTTAACCTTCCTACTGAAGTTGAAAAACCTGTAGTCAAAAAACTGGGTGCAACGGGAGGTGTCATCAACCTTTTTGTTGCCAGTGATGGTAAAAATGACATCGCATTGATGCGCCTTGCCGATGAAAAACTCAAACCAAAACTCCAACGTGTTAAAGGTGTTGGTGAGGTGAATATCATTGGTTTTCAAGAGCGTGAAATTCGCATCTTTATAGACCCTTTTTTACTGAACAAATACAACCTAAGCGCCTCAGATCTTAGTGGCATCATCTCAAAGCAGAACATCAAGCAGGGTGCGGGTAAGATGATCAACCAAAACCAAGAGATCATCATTAAAGCTGAGGGCGATGCTGCCAATATTCAAGAGATTGAAGAACTTTTGGTAAAACCAGGTGTACGTCTTAAAGATGTTGCAACGGTTGTTGATGGACTCAGTGATGCTAAGAGTTTTTCTTCTTACAATGGTCAAAGAGGTGTCACGCTTGAAGTTAAAAAGATTGCAGGTGAGAATGTTCTGAACATCATTAAAGGTGTTAAAAAGATCATGCCTGATCTTCAGCTTCTAGCGGGTAAAAACAACGAGATCAAAATCTTGCAAGACCAATCTGAAAAAATTATGGTTAACATCAACAATGTTCGTTTTGACCTTATTTTTGGTGCATTTTTAGCTATTATCATTGTTTTTGCCTTCTTACGTAACTTTACAGCTACCATTGTTTCAGCCCTTGCTATTCCAACGTCTGTTATTGGTACCTTTGCCATTATGAATGCACTAGGCTACGACCTTAACCGTTTAACACTTATTGGTCTTACGCTTGCTATTGGTATTTTTATTGATGATGCGATTGTTGTTATTGAAAATATTATGAAAAAAATGGAAGAGGGTATGAAACCTTTTCAAGCCTCTTTTGAAGGTATCAAAGAAGTTGCCTTTTCTATTCTGGCAATCTCTTCGGTTCTTTTAGCGGTCTTTATTCCTGTTGCTTTTATGGACGGAATCGTAGGTATGTTCTTTAACTCTTTTGCGATGACCGTAGCTTCGGGTATTGTTATCTCTTACCTTGTTGCTGTTATGTTTGTCCCTTCCATTGGTGCGCGTCTTTTAAGTGCGAAAGAGAGTAAATTCTACTATGCTACTGAGCCCATTTTAAAAGCGATTGATAAAGGTTATGTATCGCTTCTAAAACCACTTCTTCGTTTTAAAACAATTACAGTACTTGCAACCTTTGGACTTTTGTTTGCTTCCATGACACTTAAAGTGGGTATGGACTTTCTTCCAATGCAAGACAATAGCGAGTTTCAAGTTACCATTAAAGCTCCAGTGGGGATCAACTTGGAGACAATGAAGCAAAAGGTTATCCCTGTTGATGAGATGCTAAAGGGAGATCCATCCATCGCATATTCTATCATCTCAGTGGGATATGATGCGGCTAAAAGTCTTCATAAAGCACGTATTTATGTCAAATTAAAACCTGTTAAAGAGCGAACCGTTTCTCAACTCACACTCATTCAACAATACCGAGAGAAAATGAAAGGTATTGAAGGGCTTGTTATTGCTGTTGAAAAAGTGGATGACTTTGATACGGGTGGCACGACAGCACCGCTTCAAATTGTTCTTACCGGCGATAAATTTGAAACTTTAGATGAAACCTCGACCAAGCTTATGGATTATTTGAAATCAACGCAGGGTATCGTTGATGTTGATAGAGACTATGAGAGCGGTAAACCAGAGATGAAGCTGAGTATTCTTCGTGAAAACGCCCAAAGAGTAGGGGTAAGCGTTAAAGAGATTGCTGCTGTTCTTGGATCTGCTTATTCAAGCGATAGTGCCATCTCTTATTATGAAGACAATGGTAAGCAGTTTGACATTACCATTCGCTTTAGAGATGATTATCGAATGTCACTTGAGGATATGAAAAAACTCCAAGTCAAAAATGCCAATGGCGAATTTGTGGCACTTGAGGGGCTCATTGCCTTTGAAGACTCACTAGGAACTGCGTCCATCAACCGTTTTGATCGTGAGCGTAAAATCCTTGTAACCGCTAATATAGTGGGGACATCTCTTGATAAAGTGGTTATTCTTGTTGAAGATAAGATGAAAGAGATTCTTCCTGAGGGGTATCATTACCGTTTTACAGGTGATGTTGAAAATATGAACGATACAGGTAAAGCGTTTGGTGCAGCCGTAATCTTAGCGGTTATCTTAATTTACTTGATTCTAGCAGCACTTTATGAGTCACTCATTCAGCCGTTCATCATTATGATCTCTATGCCACTCTCCTTAACAGGTATTATGGTTGCATTATATCTGAGTGGAAACACATTCAGTCTTTTCGTTATGATTGGCATTATCTTGCTTCTGGGAATGGTTGGTAAAAATGCTATTCTTGTTGTTGACTTTGCTAACCGTGCGGTTAAAGAGGGTAAAAGTATCGACGATGCACTTCTTGAAGCGGGTGAAAAACGTCTACGCCCGATTTTAATGACCACCTTTGCGATGATAGGCGCTATGATGCCTTTAGCCTTTGGTAGCGGAGCAGGGCATGAAGCTAACGCGCCTATGGCACTTGCTATCATTGGTGGACTTCTAAGCTCTACTGTTTTAACCCTGCTCGTTGTTCCTGCCATCTATAAGTTTATGTACCCAATGGATAGCTGGTTACGTTCATGGTACGAAAAAGGTACTGTTCGTTAAGCTTTACATGTAAAGAGGCTGTTTTTCATTTACAGCCTCTTTTTACCTCTCTTTTCTTTCACTTACATTGACAATAGGCACACTTTTTGCTTTCTATATACTTGGATTTTCAGTTTTATTGTGCTGGATTTTCTATGTTCAATTAAAAGGTTCTCTGATTATAGAGTTTATAAAAGAGCAATGCTCTTTAACGACGTGAAAATCATCTCGTATGTTTTCTCACGAAAATTCCGTTTTTTCGGATATGTAAATGCTTTAAGGACAAGTAATGAAAAAGATGGTATGTCTCATTTCAGTAGCAGCAGTGCTTGGAATGAATGCTTACGCAAAAGATTATGTTGAAGATGTACATGGTAGCATCTCCCGTGCAACGATTGATGGAGAACACAAGGCTGCGTATAACATTGGTTATGGTATTACAAAAACATTGGATAACAAAGTACTCTTTGGTGTCGCTTTTAACGGTGAATATTCTAATCTATCTGATGGTTCAATGTATGGCGCTGGTACAGACTTTAAGCTTGGTTACAATGTATGGGAAAAAATGAATGCTTATGGCATTGTTGGAGCAAAGCTTCAATCCGTTGATGGTAATTCAGGTTATGGTTTGGGTTATGGATTAGGTGTTGATTATCCTATTACGCGAGCTATTTCAGCAGCTGTTGAGTATAAAAATTACAATATGAATGCAAGTAATATGCCTGATTATGACTACAAAACTTTGGGACTTAACCTCAAATACGCGTTTTAAAACACTTGCAGGGATAGTAAAATCCCTGCAAACTCTTTTTATTTATTGCGTTTTCTATCTTTCTTCGCTTGTTTTGCTTTAGCTTTGGCTTGTGCTTTGCGAGCATCGCTCATTTTTGCTTTGTCAGAGTTCACAGCACCAACATTGGTTTGTTTACCAAGATAAGGCACTGTATGCTTTTGTTGTGTTGCAAGACTTGCTAATTTGTAGCCATTTTCCATTTTAACGCTATTGTTTAATAATCCGCCCATAATGTATCCTTCGTGTATTTTAAAATGTGATTGGAGAAAAATCGTTGGGAGTTTTGTAACGATATATCGTTTATTATACTTTATCCTTGCTTTAAACCATGTAAAATGGTTTACATGTAAAGAATTTGGCTCTTATTTCAGACTAGTTGATTAAAATAGCACCTAATGTTTTTTACATGTAAAGGAAAAGTATGCCAGAGCAAAACCTCATAACGATGCAACAGTACGCCATAAAAAATAAAATGAGCACCTTTGCTGTTGTAAAATTGGTCAATGCTAAAAAACTTAAAACCATTAAAAAAAATATTGATGGAGAAGAGCGGGAGTATATTATTGATGATACACTTCCACATAAACCTGCTGGACACAGTGAAATACCCCTCGAACCAGAGCAGGGCATTAAAATTGACTATGAAGTCGAATTTCATAAACTTTTAGCAAAATACGTCGAGGTTCAGGAAAAATATACCAAACTCATTGAAGAAAAATACAATACGAAGTAAATAGAAGAGGGCATTGTGAAAATGCCCTAAATACACAGTTTGCTTAGTGATTTAAGATATCAAGTGTTTTTTCATAGATGCTCAGTTTACCAAGCTCTGTGTTAAGTTCATTTGTCAGTTTTGATTGAGATCTGAGTTCGCTCGAAATGACATGGCTTTTTCCAGCTAAATTTTCCATATCGGAAGAGAGCGTGTTACTTTTCGATGAAACTTCTAAAAGTCCACTGCTCACGCCACTCATAGTTTTACTGATACTCTCAACCGCTTGGATGATGGTACTAACAGAAACATTGGTTTCTGAAAGACTTTTTTGCGTACGCTCTGCAAGTTTTCGCACTTCATCAGCAACAACGGCAAAACCACGACCATGTTCACCCGCACGTGCCGCTTCAATTGCAGCGTTGAGTGCTAAAAGATTGGTCTGATCCGCAATATCAGAGATCACACTTAAAACAACACGAATATCACGAACATTGTTGGTCAAGTTCTCAACCTCAATTGAAAGATTGGCATTGTCAGCGCTGCCTTTTTCCATACTTGAAGAAAAAATAACAAACTCTTTTTCAACGTCACACAACTGTGTTTCGATCGCATCAATGGCGCTTACAGCATGTTGAAGTGTTATTCCCATACTTTCAATCACAGGCATACTTTCTTTCATTTGAGCAAGCATCGCTTTGTTAATATTATCAACCATATTTTGACGATTGATCTTTCTCAATAGAAAATAACTCTTAAATCCAGCGTATTTTTGTACAAAATTATCGATATAATCATCTTCAAAACTTTCACCATCAACGTGATAAAAAAAGATCGCAGTCAAGGTTTGATTGATATTCACACCTAAAAGCTCACCAAAGGTTGAAAACCCTACAACAGGAATCTCTTTGAAAGTAAAGAGTTGATTGATCTCTTTCGCATTACAAAGGCGTCTTAAGACACAGTCATTAAAGATAGCACCAATCGCTTTGGGTTTATTGCGACTAAAGTCGGCAAAGTCATGGTTTGTTGTCTGCACAAAGTCTGTTTTTTCCAGCAAGAGAAGCTCTTCACCTGCCTCAATATCGCAGTAAAAATGAATGGTATCGTTTACAACATCTACGGATGCAACGGAACGAATGTATATCTCACCATCAATTTCAATACCAAAAGTATAATTAGCCAATTGTGCGCTCAATTCGCTTGCTGAACATCTAAAATGAGTTGTTAAAGCCGCTACTATACCCACACCAATATTGGTCTTACGATCTAAAAAAGCACTCACCGTGCGCGCAATGGGATTCGCTGCTAAAACAGTAAAAGATGCGGATGTTTTTCTAAAATTTTGACTTTTAAAAACACCAAAACGGTACTGTGGTGCTAATTTAATAAACGTAACCACCGCATGATGGCGCAAAGTACGTGTTCCATCAAATATATAAGTATTTTGAAAATCTAATTTACCACCAGCACTTCCACCGATGAGTAAACAGGGAAATTTAGCCACATGATAGATGGCATCCATAAAAAAGCTCTCACTTGCACTAAGACCATCAATGAGCGTGTAACCTAGCGTGTCATCGGAGCGCATTTTAAAGGGAACATGCACTTTTTTAACCTCTTCTGCGATCATTGCAGAACGTTCCGCTGCTGTTTTTTTACTGGTAGCCATATCTTCGCTTTTTAGCGGAATAGATGCCACATAGACATCGCTGACCATTTCGGGAGCAAAAAGCATCAAAACAATGTTATCGCCTTCACCAGCATTTGCAGAGGAATAAAGTGAGGGAAGGGGGTTTGAGCGATCAAAACTGCATAATTCGCCGGCAGTGGTAGAAAGTATCAATGTTGTATCATTTGGAAGCGCTTGTTTGAGTTTTGAAGCAACAGAAGGAAAATCAAGGGAGGGCGAGACAAAACCTAAGACAACTTTAGGCTTAAAAGATATATTTTCAAGCGATGTTGTAATCGTTTTCTCTTGCAAGGTTAAGGTTACAATGGTTTGATTGGCAAGGCTGCTAGATGTCCCTATAGATTGTTTTTGTGAAGTTGATCGAAAGAAGTTCATCATGGCATGTTTTCCTTGAATAAAATTTGATATATTTAACCCAATTTGCTAGTTTAAAACCAACAAATAGCTTATTTAACCAGCTAAACTGGAACCTTGATTTTTCTCATCTAAAAAATCTTACATCAAATTCGTAGCATGAAAATAGCGTACAATAGAGCTATAGACAAATAAATATTTATACCTTATTGATGCTAACTCACAAAAAATAAATATGTACTTAAATCACCTATTTTAAAAGCTTTGATCCAAATGAGCCACAAAATGAGTTACTTCTCTACATTTTTATATTCTAGAAAGATTCTGAGAGCTTCGATATACTACAGTTAAATACAGTAAGAGAATTTTAGTAACGCATTTAACTAATTGTTGAAAACTTAAATTTTCATAGTTAATAAAGAAAGTGGTAGTATACAGAAGCCTACCTTGCATGTGGTAGAACTTCTGTATATGAATAGAATTAATTAGAGACCTAAATCTTGTCTTTTAAAGTACTCTTTACCCACTTTGCACAATGGGCAAGCGTTTGGTGCCTTTTTACCTCTATGAATGTGTCCACACACTTCACAAACCCAAATCTCTTCTTCTGCATCAGCAAAGAAACCATCTTCTTTCATTGCATCTTGAAGTGCTTTGTATTCGCGTTCATGTTCAACTTCAACTTTACCAATTGCATTGAAAAGACGTGCAAGCTCTTTATGTCCTTCTTCTTCGGCAATTTTTGCAAAACCTGGATACATAGTTTCATGCTCGTAATGTTCACCAGCCATCGCACTATCAAGGTTTTTGAGTGTAAGCTCAGTCTCAGAGCCATCTACAAGTTTGTGGTATGCTTTAAATTCAGCACGTGCGTGCCATTTTTCATTTTCAGCTGCTTCTCTAAAGTGACGAGAAACTGCATGCCAGCCCTCTTCTAGTGCAATGTCCGCAAAAAGGTCATATTTGTTACGCGCTTGAGACTCGCCAGCAAATGCTTTCATCAAATTGACTGCTGTTAAATCAGTTGTAATACATGCCATTTCTTGACCACAACAGGTAAGCTTACCGCCACCTACATTTTGAACTTCAACTTCGTTACCACATTTACTGCATTTGTATGTCTCATACTGTCTCATTATTACTCCTTAAAATTTGTACTGAAATTGTAATCTAAGTTCACTTAAACAATAATTAATTCTAATTAATAATTTTTATTATCTAAAGGATTCCCTTTTGACTGAAAAACTCTTCAATGGTTTTAGTGGAGAATGCTTTATCGTACATATAAAGCTCTTGCCATGTTTTGCCCTCCAAAAAGCTCTTAGTCTCTATCTGGTACTTCTGTTTAATACGTTGCACAAACTCTAAAGCAGCACTAAATAAAAGCGCGTATTGAGCAGAAGTAAATTTTTTGAGAAGATCAAACAAGCGGTAATAATTAACCATCTTTTTACTTGACTCTTCACCCATACGAAGCGACCAAATGCGTCCTGCAAACTCATGTTGGTACTCAACACCCGTGCGAATTTCTAAAGCAAATTCACGAAGTCCTTGTAAAAATGTCTCTTTGGGTAAAAAATTGTTTGTATTGTGGAAAAACAGATAGATACTGAAAAGAAAAAGATCTTCTATACAAGGAGCATAGTCCTTGATCTCTTGATATGTCTCTTTTTCGACGCCCAGTTGCATTCTAAGATAGGCTAAGTGCTTTACCCGCCAGTTATCTTTTTGCTCTGCCCTCTTCTGCCACTCTATTAATGTAGGTCTAGGTATATCGTAACGCTCAACTAAAGGCTTGTAAGATGTCTGCATAGCTTACTCCCAAGTCAGAATTCTCTATTCTATTACTTTTTGTAAAATATTTCAATACATAAAGTTGATTTTAGATTTATAGAGAGAAAATGTATACCATTTGTTAATTTTTAAAATAAATGGTATACATAAAAGGGAGATTAGATATGAAAATGCTTTAAAAATTCAGGATTGTTTTCGACTAAACCAAGGTCTATAAGGTGCTGAATCGTTTGTTGATCGCAATCAGTATCTTTCGGCCACTCTCTGGTGTAACCATCCAACGAATTTTTAGTTGTCGCATCAATGCCGATAAACTCATCTTCAATAAAAATATCTCGAAGTGCATCGATGTTATTGACCACACGCCAGATGAGCATATAGGCATTCGCCACATCATTCCCTTCACAATCCACAACAATGAGAAGTTTTATATGTTCTTTCAAAGGCTTAAGTGCTTCATACACCTCTTTGCCTGCCTTTTCCTTATCGATACTCACAACTGTAATCGGTGTTTTTGTATTCGTTTTATACTGTTTTAGTGCTTTTATTTCTGGCACCAATGTCGTTACTTTAAAAAAAAGATCTCTATCGCTCAAAATAGTTTTAGAAGGAGCATCAACGATGCTTCCAGTACAGTCAACGCCCAATTTTCCACCAAAAAGAGCATTGGGAGAAGCGTGATCAAGTGCGTCGCATACACCTTCGCTAATGAGCAAGCGTTTAGCACTGACTCGATTTAAGATATAGTCACTCAAAGGCTCATAATCGTCCAATTCTGGTGCATTTTCGTCCACAAAAATTGCATGCTTCACAAAACTCATCTGCCCAACACCCCAAAAAGCATGCATAAACTGCTTGGCGTGTCCTGGGTAAAGTACATTCATTTTTGCCAAAATAAAGTTATGGAAAACGCCATTTTCAGGCATATTGTAATCAATTAAATCTGGTGCTGTTGTTTTGAGTAGTGGTAAAAAGATGCGTTCGGTCGCCCATCCCATGTATTTATCTTCTAAAGGAGGTTTGCCCACGACAGTCGCTTGGTAGACAGGTTTTTCTTTACATGTAATGCAGGTCACATCCATAACAGGATACGGCTCTTTAAGCGTGTAGTAGCCTGTATGGTCGCCAAAAGGTCCTTCGATTTCCATCAAAGTTGGATCAACCCAGCCCTCGATGACGATGTCCACATCTTCAGGTACATAAATAGGATTGGTGAGAGATTTGACCAAACGAGCACTTTTATCTTTGATGAAACCATAGAGTAAAAGCTCAAACATACCAATCGGCATTGGCGCTTGTCCACACCAAATATAAAGCGGATCGCCACCAATTCCAATACTTACAGGCATCTTTTTACCTGCTTTTTGGTACTCATGGAAGAAATGAGCGCTGTCTTTGTGGATCTGCCAGTGCATACCTAAACGATTTTTATCGTACACTTGCAGACGGTACATGCCTAGATTTTGTTTGGTTCCATCCAAACTTTGTGTATACACTTGCCCCATGGTGATGAAAGGACCACCATCTTCACTCCATGTGGTTAGAATTGGGAAATCATAAAGATTTGGCTCGGTATAAACCTTTGTTTGACAAACACCCTTTCCTTTCAGTCGTTTTGGAAGGGCATTTTTAAGGTTAAAAAGAGTTCCTAGCATACCCATTTTGTCCATAAACGACGTTGGCGGTTTCATGTGCATTAAAGATTCTATCTGCTTGGCTACAACATTGGGATTTTTACCAAATATAAGCTCCGTGGCTTTAGAAGAACCAAATACATTCATAAGTACGGGCATATCAAATGATTTACCCAGTCTTTTACTGACGGGCTTCGTAAAAAGAAGTGCTTTAGAATCCTCTTTTTTAACTTCAATGTAAGCAAGATGCGGAATTTCAAGGTTTATGTCTAATGCTTCATCGATGACACGTAAAAGATCGTTTTGGCGTAAAAGCTCAATTATTCTCTGCATCCCTAGCCTTTAAAAAATTTCATTGAGAGCTATATGTTCAGCACGCTCTAGTAGAGCTTTTGCACCCTTGTCAATCACTCTTTGCGCTAATTCTTTGCCTACCGTTTCATACGCTGAACGGGTGGTTTTTATCTCTTCTGTGAGCATTTCTGAGCCATCAGGAAGACCAAGAATTGCTTTTACATGTAAAGAATCTCCATTGATCTGCGCATTCACACCAATAGGCACTTGACAACCACCTTGAAGCACGGTGATAAAATCGCGCTCTACGCGTGTTTCGATGATCGCATCTTCATCGTTAAGTATCGAAACCAAACGTTCAACCTCGGCATCGCACACGATCTCTATACCAAGAGCAGCTTGTCCCGAAGCGGGAATCATCACCTCTTTAGAAATAGGTGTAAAATAGGTCACTTCTGAAGCAAGCCCTAAGCGGTTAATGCCAGCACTGGCTAAGATGATGGCATCAAACTCGCCCTCTTTGAGCTTACGGATACGGGTATTGACATTGCCACGTAGGTTTTTAATCACAAAATCCGGACGAAGTTTCAATAGTTGCATTCTGCGTCTTAAACTCGTAGTTCCAACCACAGCACCCTGAGGAAGTGCTTCTAATGAAGCGTATTTTTCAGAAAGCATGGCATCACGTACATCTTCACGCTTTGTAATCACGCCCAGTTTTAAACCTTCTGGAAATTCCATAGGAACGTCTTTAAGACTATGCACCGCAATGTGCGCTTCACCTCTTAGCATCGCCTCTTCAAGCTCTTTCGTGAAAAGCCCTTTACCACCGATTTTTGCTAGAGCGACATCTAAAATTTTATCGCCTTTGGTCATCATGATTGAAAGCTCAACCTCAAGCCCAGGATGTGCTTTTTCAAGTTCCGCTTTAACGTATTCTGATTGCCAAAGGGCTAGTTTACTACCACGTGTTGCAATAATTAGTTTTTTCATTTAGACTCTTTTATAAATTTTCTATAAGTTCGTTTTGTATCGTCTTTTTTACCGTCAAGATAAATAGTAGGAGTGCCATTTACCATTAAATTATTGGCAAGTTCTTGATCATTATTCATTTGTTGAAGAATAGTTGCTTGATTGATTTGCTCAACGGTGAAGTTTTTATTTAAAGCTTTGTTGAAAATATCCAAAACAACCTTTTCATCACTCTCTTTAATGTCAAAAAACTCTTTATACACTTTTTTAACAATCTCTTTATCGCCCTGCTTTTCTGCAAACTGCATTGCTTTAACCAATGTTGGAGCGGCGGGATGGATATTGAGTGGGAAATGGTAATAAAAAAGTGCAAAAGTTTCAGGATTTTTCTCTACATCCATAATTACTTCAGGAACAAAATCCATACAGAATGGGCATAAAGGATCGCTAAAAACAACAATTTTATGAGGTGCATTGAAATTACCTGCTAAAAGATGCTCTTTAGTGTAAGCTGAACTATCGATATCCAGTGAGAAATTTCCTTTGATGCTTTTTCCACTATTTATATCGGAAAAATCTTTGCTCAAAATTTTGCCATTGGTAAAGACAATGTCATTGACGGAAATCTTTTTACCTTCTTGTTTGGTAAGCTTCAAATCAATACGTACAAAATAGACCATCCACCCTGCGATGTCTTTCATCTCCTCTTTTTTGAGAATAACGACTTTTTCAAAGGCATAGCTTTCATTTGGCGCTATCGCTTTTTGTAAAAATGTGGTAACTTTGGTATCAAGATCGACAGAACTATCAGCAGCAAAAAGTGAAACACTACTTAATGCGATGATCGTCGTCAATAACTTCAATATCAATGATTTCATCTTCGTTTCCTTGTTTAAAATGACGTGGAGGATATTGATTGTCCTCTTTTACATGTAAAAATTTTGCAACCAACAAAGTGACAATGGAGCTAAACTGTAAGAGAAGGCCTACGATATCTCCAAGAAAGCCTGGTAATATCAGTAAAATAGCCCCCACAATCGTCCAAAGATTGAGTCTTTGAAAGGATTGCAAGCTTATCTCTCCTTGCATAAGGGCACTTAGATTTTGCATCAGCGTTACACGCATATTAGCAAGTAAAATGAACCCTATAAGAGCAGATAAGACAAGCTCAACAAATGTTGCAACAGCACCTATCGCAGAAGCAGCATTCACACTTACCATTACCTCCAAGAAGAGATAGATCAAAAAATATTTCACGCGAGTAGTTCCTTAAGTTTTGCAAGAGCTTCCTCTTTTTTAACAACGGTTTTTTCTAATGTTTTACGCTCTACAATCTCAACAAAGCCCTCTTCGAGCTCTTTTCCAACAATAAGCGCGTATGGAAGACCAATGAGTTCATAATCTTTCATTTTGAAACCAAAACGTTCATTTCTATCATCTAAAAGAACACTCAAGCACTCTTTTTTCAAAGCGTTGTAAATATCTTCCGCATACGTACTTTGCGCTTCATCTTTTGCATTGGAAACAATAATGTCCAAAAGGTATGGAGCAGTCTGTTTATTCCAAATACATCCTTTATCATCATGGCTTGCTTCGATCATAACAGCAACCAAGCGACTTACGCCGACACCATAGCAGCCCATAAAGAAAGGTTGTGCTTTACCATTTTTATCTAAAAAGGTTGCACCCATCGCTTTAGCGTATTTTTGTCCAAGTTGGAAGATATGCCCTACTTCAATGCCTTTAGTCACACCAAGTTCTCCGCCACAACATGCACAACGATCACCTGCTTTAACACTTGCAAGGTCTTTATAACGATCTTCATTGAAGTTAAACATTGAAACACCCACCATATGGAAGTCTGTTTCATTCGCACCACAGATAAGATTTTTGGCTTCTTTGAGTTCAAAATCTATGTAAAATTTTACACATTCTAATCCAACTGGTCCAATGAAGCCCGCTTTGAGCCCTGCACGTTCGACTTCTTCCAAGCTAGCATCGACCAAATCAAGCGCACCACACGCATTTTGCGCTTTGGTCTCTTGAAGCTCATCGTTTCCTCTTACAAAGAAGACCACGACCTCTTCTTTATCGACATAAACTGCTTTTTTAACAACCGCTTTAATACTGTAAAAGGAATCAACTTTGAAAAAAGCACAGACATCTTCAATCGTTTTCATATCGGGTGTTTTAAATTTTGAGAGGTTTGCTTCAGGAGCTTCTGCGGTGGTTGTTTTAGGAGCACGTTTCGCTGCTTCAATGTTGGCGGCATAAGAGCATTTTTCACAGACGACAATGTCATCTTCACCGTTTTGTGCCAAAACCATAAACTCTTTACTGCCACTGCCACCAATAGCGCCACTATCAGCTTCCACCGCTCTAAAATCAAGCCCTAAACGTGTAAAGATTTTGGTGTAGGTTTTTTCCATCACTTCAAACTCTTTTTTCATACACGCTTCATCTTCATGGAAACTGTAGCCATCTTTCATGGTAAATTCACGCCCACGAAGAAGCCCAAAGCGAGGACGTGCTTCATCACGAAATTTTGTGGTAATTTGGTACAAATGCAAAGGTAATTGCTTATAGCTATTGATGCGATTGCGTACAACATCGACAACAACCTCTTCATGGGTTGGTCCTAAAACAAATTCGTTATCTTTTCGATCTTTAAAGCGACACAACTCTTTGCCAAAAACATCATACCTTCCACTTTGTTTCCAAAGCTCAGCAGGTGTGACCACATCCATTTGGATTTCTTGGGCACCTGTTTCATCCATCTCTTCTTTGACAACATTTTTGATTTTGTCAAAAACGATTTTTCCCATCGGCAAAAAGTTATACAGTCCACTTCCTACTTGAGAGATAAAACCGCCACGCACCAAGAATTGATGGCTTGGAAGCGTTGCATCTTTAGGCGCTTCTTTGGTTGTTGGTGCATACAGTTTTGAAAATCTCATTTTATTCCCCCCATTTGGTATTCACATTTGTATTGATTCATTCGTTTGGTTTGATCTTCGTTAATATTAAAAATATATTGAACCGCTTGCACAATGGTATCGGCTTCTGGTTTTTCAGCAACTTCTTTTAAGTTCTTGGTTGCAGAGTGTAAAAAGGAGTTAAAGGCATGGTGAAGTACTTTGGAAACCTGATCTTGCAACTCTTCAGGAATATACCCTTTTTTGACTGCTTTCTCTAACTCTTGTAAAGAACACTCTTTTGCATGATCGCGAATCTCTTTAATGATCGGATCAACACACATAGTTTGTAACCATTTAAAGAAGTCCATTGTAGAACGCCCTACAATAGAATAAGCGATTTTAGCTTGTTCTTCACGAAGAGACATGTTTTTGTTGACAATCTCTTCAAGGTCATCGACCGAATAAACATGTAAGTCTTTATGCGTTTTAACATCAATATCACGAGGTACAGCAATGTCAAACCAATAGCGTGAAAACTCTCGCTCTTCGACCATATCATCGGTAATAACGCTATGCGGTGCTCCTGTTGCCGTAAATACAAGACGGTAACGGTTGATAAATTCTGTAAGTTTCGAATAAGGAGCTGTGGTTGCGAGCTCTCCCAATTCGGTTGCTAGTGCTTGTGCATGCTCAAGATTACGGTTAATGATAATAACATTGACCCCATTGGAGATAAGATGCTTTGCTGCCAACTGGCTCATCTCACCCGCACCTACAACCAGCGCACTCAAGCCTCCAATGCTTCCTAGAAGATCTTTCGCTTTATTAACAGCTACACTTGAAACAGAAACGGGGCTTTTAGAAATGTCGGTACGGCTACGTACTTCTGCGGCACAGCGAAATGCATGGTGCATCGCACGCCCTAATTTTTGTCCACAGTAGTTGTTTTCAAAGGCAAATTTAAATGCTTCTTTAAGTTGTCCTGCAATTTGTGTCTCGCCAATAACCAAGCTATCTAGAGAAGAGCAAACCGTGAAAAGATGATGAATAGCACCATTGTCTTCATAAATATCTGCCCTGCCTTCTAGCTCCTCACGTGGGATGCTGGAAACATTGCTTAAAAGATCAAATGTATCACTTAGCGCAGATGGACACTCAGCCACACTTACGATCACTTCTACGCGATTACATGTAGAGAGTAAGATGACCTCATTCACCGCAGCACAGGAAATTAATGAACCCATAAAATGGCGGCTTTTTTCTTCTGAATTAAACGCTAATTTTTCGCGAATGCTAATATCGGTGTTTTTGTGTGTAAAACTAATGGTGAGGTAATGCATATTAAAAATTCCTCTCAATCATATCTTTAATAATGGAGCTAAGGCCCACATCTTCTTCTTTCTCAATAACCGATAAAGCTTCCAATCCTAGCTTTCTAGCATACAAAATGGAATCTTCCAACGCGTTCGTCTCATGCATTTTGGTTTTAATCCACTCTTTTTGGGCATCATCAAGCTCTTGTTGGAACAAAGAAAGGAGCTTCGTTTGATCTTCTTTACAGAGTTTGCGGTACATGTAAAGATACGGCAATGTAGTTTTACCCTCTTTAAAATCGTTCAAGGAAGGCTTTCCAAGGGTTTCACTGCTTTGAGTGATGTCTAAAATATCATCGATAATTTGAAAGGCAAGTCCTAGATTTTTACCATAAAGCGCATAAATAGCACTTTCTTTTCCTGCAAGTATCGCTGCCGCTTTTGCTGAAGCTTCGATGAGTGAGGCAGTTTTTTTATAAATCATATCAAAGTAACGCTCTTCGCTGTCATTAAAAGTATGAGAGAGTTCAACATCCAAAAGCTCACCCACAGAGAGAAGTGCTACCGCATGAGAAATACTATAGGCAACATCTTGAGGCATGTGTGTAAGTTCGCTAAAGCCTTTGGAATAAAGGATATCGCCTAACATAATGGCTGTTTTGTTACCAAAAAGCGCGTTAATGGAGTCTTCACCACGTCTTGTGAATGCATCATCAATCACATCATCATGAAGCAAACTTGCGGCATGAATCAACTCAACAATGGCGGCAAGCTTTAAAGAAGATTCACTGAGCCCTGCAATTTTTAAAATCAATTTTGCGCGTAAACGTTTTCCCTTAGGAACTCTGTGAAAGAGTTCAACACTGCGTGCATCGCCTAAAGAAGCGACCATCTCTACCATCAAATTTTCAACTTTTCCTAACACCTGCAATCCTACGGTTTCTTTTTTGGTTTAAACTCAACTTCTATACGTTGTTGATTATCTTCTATAAATATATCTAAAATTGCCTCTTTATTTCTTTGATCGAAGTCAGTAAAAACAATTTTTGCATAGGTTTGAGAAATCATTTTATTTTGACCATCGGGTAAAAGAGGAATTACCACACTTTCTAATGGGTATTTCTTTTCTAAAACATACTGCGTTGGGTAACCTCTATAGTTCACTAAAAGAGTCAACATGTTGTTGGTAAAGAGTGTCCAACGAAGCTTTAGTAAATACTCATTATTAGGATTTTCAGCTGTCGGCTTTTTGGTAACTTCTTTACGATTGATCAAAACGAAACCTAGCTCATCCTTTTTTAGAATAAACTTATGCTCATATTCATATTCTATTTCTGCAAAAAGTGTCTGAAAACTAAACAGCAGACAACATAAAAAGCACCCTAGTTTATTCATTCTGAGTTAAAATCGTACCAACACTGCTAATGAACAGGTCATTATTGTGTTCGACAATAGCATCCATTTCATCCATAAAAACGGTATGAATCATTGCATCAAGTGCTTCAGCTCCAACTTGTTTTTCAAGCAAAATTTCCATAGCACTGTAACGATCAACAATCTCTAGAAGCTTGGTTTTTACCAGCTCTTTGTTAGCATTAAAGAGAATATCGAAAAATTTACTCTTCGGACTTCCCATAAAAAAGTCATCTTCATCTTCGTATAACATCACTTCTCCTATGCTTTATATAGAAAAGATTATAGCACACTAAAGCTTGTCACATCTGAAAAAAGTATACTGGATTTAAGATTTTAAAATACATTTTATCACTAACAATGTGTTAGCGAGTCACTTTATATCACTCAAAAAAAACCATTTCAAAGTGCTTAAAAATAGTACTTTACATAAAATTATATGTATAATAATCTCTATAATTTTAGCTGTTAGCATCAACCCTATTTAATGTAATAATTGTATTATTTCGAAAAAATACGTTACATGTAAAAAGTCTTTTGATTCCATTGTCCCTCCCCTACTTAGTTAAAAAAACAATCCTTACTTTTTTAATCATTAGTTTTTTGATAAAGTTACTTGACATTGAAAAAAAAATAGTCTATACTTTCAGCAACAAAAACACAAAAAGGATTTGAAATGCATCAAGAGACACTTGCTCTACATTATGGTTATGACAAACAGCAGTTTGGAACAATGTCAGTTCCTGTTTATCAAACAACAGCATATGATTTTGGAAATGCTGAAACTGCAGCAAACCGTTTTGCACTCAAAGAGCTTGGACCCATCTATACACGCCTTAACAATCCAACAACCGATGTTCTTGAAGCTAGAATTGCTGCTGTTGAAAATGGTGAAGCTGCCATTGCAACCGCAAGTGGTCAAGCTGCGATCTTTTTTGCCATTGCAAACCTTGCAGAAGCAGGCGATAACATCATCGTTGCTAAGAAAATTTACGGTGGTGCAACAACACTTTTAACCCATACCATTAAACGTTTTGGCATTAAAGCAAAAGTATTTGAGAGTGATCATGCTGATGATTTAGAAGCATTGATTGATGATAAAACCAAAGCTATTTTCTTTGAAACGCTTTCAAATCCACAAATTGCCATTCCAAATATCGAAAAAATCGTCTCAATCGCTAAAAAATACAACATCCTTACCATTGCTGACAATACTGTCGCAACACCTATTTTATTTCAACCTCTTAACCATGGCATTGATGTGAGTGTCCACAGTGCAAGTAAATACATCTCAGGTCAAGGCAGTGCAATGGGTGGTTTAATTGTGGAAGCAAAAGGGCTCAATACAAAACTTATTGGCAACCCACGATACCCACAATTTAATGAGCCAGATGAAAGTTACCATGGTTTGGTCTATGCAACATTACCATTCCCAATCTTTTCACTAAGGATTCGCCTTTCACTCATTCGTGATATTGGAGCAACCATCGCGCCATTTAACTCTTGGTTACTGATTCAAGGACTTGAGACGCTTGCCCTTCGTGTGAAAGAGCATTCACGCAATGCCTATAAAGTTGCAACATTTCTAAAATCACATCCTAAAGTGAAAAAAGTATCATACCCTGGACTTGAGAGTGACCCTTTACATGGTAGAGCAAAACAGTACTTTACAGATGCTCAAACTTCAGGGCTTCTAAGCTTTGAAGTAGAAGGTGTTGAGTTTGCAAAACATATCCTCAATACAACTAAAATTTTCTCTGTTGTTGTTAACATTGGTGACTCTAAATCAATTATTACCCATCCAGCAAGTACAACACATCAACAACTCTCAGTTGAAGAACTAGAGCTTACTGGTGTTAAAGCTGGACTTATTCGTCTTAGTATTGGACTTGAAAACGCTGATGATCTGATCGAAGATCTTAAAATTGCGCTGGGTTAAGGGAGTATAAATGTCACTACTCTCAACCAAGGGAATGTATGGCTTAAGTGCCATGTACCAGCTTTTTTTATCAAAGAGCAATAAACCATTACAAATCAAAGAGATCTCAGCACGTGCTGAGATCCCACAAAATTATTTGGAACAGCTTTTGATTTTGCTTCGCCAAGCAGGGCTTGTTACCAGTGTAAGAGGCGCTTATGGCGGTTATCTATTAGCTAAAAATCCTGAGGATATTTTGATTAAAGATATTCTTATTGCTTTAGAAGGCAATCTTGTTGTTACTGATGCGGACGTGAAAGATCCTGTGCTTCGTATTTTCTATGAAGAGAGTAATGGTAAAATTCAAGAGATTTTCAATTTGCCATTATCTGAATTTGAAGTCTATTCACAACGTCTAAGTAACCAATTAAACTATAGCATCTAATCTAACTTAAGGAGATTCTTATGTATGCACAAAACGTAACAGAACTTATCGGCAACACTCCCCTTGTTAAAATAAACCGTATCGAAGGGGCATCAAACGCGTTAATCCTTGGTAAATGTGAATTCCTTAACCCTTCACATTCGGTCAAAGATCGTATTGGATTTAATATGATTAAAACAGCCCTAGATAAAGGCTTAATTGATAAAAATTCTATCATTATCGAACCAACCAGTGGTAACACAGGTATCGGCTTAGCTACTGTATGTGCAAGTCTTGGCATAAAACTTATTCTTACTATGCCTAGTTCCATGAGTTTGGAACGCCGTAAACTACTTGCTGCTTTGGGCGCAGAACTCGTACTTACGGAACCAGCACTCGGTATGAAAGGTGCAGTTGAAAAATCTCTTGAACTTTCAAAAGAGACACCCAACTCGTTTGTACCACAACAATTTGCCAATGAATCCAACCCAGCAATTCACTATGCAACCACAGCAGAAGAAATTTGGAAAGACACCAATGGTAAAGTTGACATCTTCGTTGCTGCCGTAGGAACAGGTGGTACGATTACGGGAACAGGGAAAAGACTTAAAGAACTTAACCCGAATATTCAAATTATTGCCGTTGAGCCAGAAACATCCCCAGTTCTTTCAGGCGGAAATCCAGGACCTCATAAAATTCAAGGTATTGGTGCAGGATTTATTCCACCCGTTCTTGATACAAAAATCTATAATGAAGTTGTCAAAGTAAGCTATGAAAATGCTGTCGAGACATCTCGTAATCTTGCAAAACAAGAAGGCTTACTGGTAGGTATCTCCGCAGGTGCTAACGTCTATGTTGCATCACAAATTGGACAAAAACCTGAGAATAAAGGTAAAACTATTGTTACTATTTTATGTGACACTGGCGAGCGTTATTTAAGTGCTGGTCTTTATGAGTATAAAGAGTCGTGAAAACGACTCTTTCTTTTTTTAATCACTTTTTCGTCTTTGCCTTTAACTGATTTTATGGTACTATTTTCCCTATCACAACAGGGGTATGTGTCATTATGAAAAGAATACCTAGTATTATGCTTAAAAAGCCCATTTTATTGGGTTCTATCACATTTGTTGTCAATCTTTTTATTAGCACAATACCTGTTTTAATCCTTCACGAGAAACATCTTGAGCAATATATGAACACGTTTGGTCTCTCAGAATTTTTTGATACCAAATTACTTGCCGAACAGCAGGGAATTGTCCATAGTGCTCTCTTCTACTCTTTTGTGTTTTCCTTTATTCTTGCCATCATCGTAACTCTTCTTGCCTCTTTTTTGAAAAAATCTTACCTTGAAGTCGAAAATCTTTCCCATGTTGATGGACTGACAGGACTTTATAACCGACTTATGTTTATGAGTGTCTTTCAAAAAGAGATTCCCAAAGTCAAACGCAACCAGCATCATCTCTTTTTAGTTATTTTAGATATCGATGACTTTAAACCTATTAATGATACATATGGACATCTTGTGGGCGATGACGCTATTAAAATAACGGCTCATACGTTGCAAAGTTTACTTCGAACATCAGATACCATTGCCCGTTTTGGTGGTGATGAATTTATTATTTGTATTGTTGATCATGATAAAGATACCGTTTCCACCATCGTAAACCGTATTTTAAATGAATTTAACTCTAAAATGATTCCAGTAATAAGGAACCATGAAAAACAAGAGATACCTATTAACCTAAGTATTGGCTACACGGCTTACAAAAACGATGATGACTTTAAAACCATGCTACAACGTGCCGACCAAGCGCTTTACATCTCCAAAGAAGCAGGTAAAAATACCGCTACGTACCTAGCTTAAACCAAGTCTTACCCCTCTTTTTGTATAATCCCCTAAAAAATTTATAAGGTATATAAACCTATGAGCGAAAAAAGCACCGTTTACAACCCAAAAGAGATCGAAGAGAGTTATTATAAGATTTGGGAAGATAGAGGCTATTTTGAGATTGATGGAAATATTGCCATTCAAGAGAGCGGCAAAAACTTCTGTATTATGATGCCTCCTCCAAATGTCACAGGAAGTCTGCACATCGGTCATGCCCTCACTTTTACCCTTCAAGATATTATCACTCGTTTTAAACGAATGGACGGTTTTAAAACACTTTGGCAACCAGGAACCGATCATGCGGGGATTGCTACGCAAAATGTGGTTGAAAAACAACTTTTAGCGCAAGGCATTAAAAAAGAAGAGCTAGGACGTGAGAAGTTCTTAGAGAAAGTCTGGGAATGGAAAGCGTACAGTGGTGGACAGATCGTTCATCAGATGCGTAAACTTGGCGTCAGCCCTGCATGGAGCAGAGAACGCTTTACAATGGATGATGGACTTAAAAACTCCGTCAAAAAAGCGTTTGTCAAATACTACAATGAAGGCTTAATCGTTCGTGGTAACTACATGGTTAACTGGTGTACCCATGATGGCGCGCTCAGTGACATCGAAGTTGAATTTGAAGCCAATAAAGGCAAGCTCTACCATCTCAAATATTTTCTGAAAGACTCTAGTGAGTTTCTCATCGTAGCAACCACACGTCCAGAGACCTACTTTGGCGATACTGCGGTTATGGTTCACCCTGACGATGAACGTTATAAACACCTTCTAGGCAAAAAAGTCGTTCTTCCACTCATTGGTCGTGAGATTGAGATTATCGCCGATGAGCACGTCGATATGAGCTTTGGAACAGGTTGTGTTAAAGTCACTCCTGCGCATGACATCAACGACTACGAAGTTGGCAAACGTCACAATTTAGAATTTATCACTATCTTTGACCCAAGCGGTATGCTCAATGAGCAGTGTGGCGAATTTCAAGGTCGTGAACGTCTTGAAGTCAGAAATGACGTTGTTTCAAAACTTGAATCACTTGGCTTTGTTGACAAAATAGAAGATTATGAAAACCAAGTAGGTCACTGCTATCGTTGTAAAAATGTCGTTGAACCTTACATCTCAAAACAATGGTTTGTTAAAAAAGAGATCGCAGATGGTGCCATCGCAAAAGTCAATGAACACTTAGCAGAATTTTACCCAAGCCACTGGCTCAATTCGTACAATGCATGGATGAAAGAGCTTCGTGATTGGTGTATTTCTCGCCAACTTTGGTGGGGACATCAAATCCCAGTCTTTTACTGCGATGCGTGTGGACATGAGTGGGCAAGTGAAGCGGAAAGCGAGCATGAATGTCCTACATGTAAAGCTACCACTATTCATCAAGACCCAGACGTTCTTGATACGTGGTTTAGCTCAGGCTTATGGCCTTTTTCAACGCTGGGTTGGGAAAATGGCGATGTGTTTAAAGGTGAAAAATGGAATGAGAGTGACTTAAAAGACTTCTATCCAAATACTCTCCTCATTACAGGCTTTGACATCCTATTCTTCTGGGTTGCGCGTATGATGTTCTCAGGCGAGCACACTCTTGGTGAGCTTCCTTTTAAAGACATCTACTTGCATGCTCTCGTTAAAGATGAACACGGTCAAAAGATGAGTAAAAGTAAAGGTAACGTTATCGATCCACTCGATACCATCAGCGAATACAGTGCCGATACTTTACGCTTTACACTCGCCATTTTAGCCGTTCAAGGTCGTGACATTAAGCTAAGTGGTGAAAAACTAGAACAAATTCGTAACTTTACCAATAAACTTTACAATGCTTCACGCTTTTTGCTGATGAATGCTAACTCATTTGAAGATTTAGAAAATATCGAAATTAAAACCCCATTGGGTGCTTATATGAAAAGCCGTTTGGCCGTTGCGATGGAAGAGGTCCGTGGGCACTTTAGCGATTACCGCTTTAATGATGCAGCAACCACACTTTACCGCTTCTTGTGGGGCGAGTTTTGTGACTGGGGTATAGAGCTTAGTAAAGCCGACAAAAGTAGCATGGCAGAGCTTGGAGCTATCTTTAAAGAGGCAATGAAACTGATCCATCCGTTTATGCCGTTTATCTCAGAATTTTTGTATCAAGAACTCTCCGACACAACATTAGAATCATGTGAGTCTATCATGGTCAAGCGTTATCCTCATGCCTTAGTGCGTGATGAAAAAATTGAAAAAACGTTTGAATTGGTCATCGAAGCAATTGTTGGCATTCGTCGTGCAAAAGCCAACATTGACCTTGGAAATAAAAAAATCGAACATGCTTACATCAAAGTACCTGATGCTGCAAATCTTAAAGATGCTATTAAATACATTTGTTTATTGGCAAAAGTTGAGAATATCGACTTTACAGAGACTAAAATTCCAAATTCAGCTACTGACGTAGGTGATAATATTGAAGTATTCATTTCACTTGAGGGTGTTGATTTAAGCCCTATTATTGAGCGTTTGAACAATCAAAAGATCAAACTTGATAAAGAGATTATGAAGCTTTCAGGGATGCTTTCCAATGAACGCTTTGTGGCAAATGCACCAAAAGAAGTCATAGCAGAAAATCAAAAAGGTTTAGATGACGCTAAATCAAAAATGGCAAAAATTGACGCAGAGCTTAGCTCATTTGGCGTTTAATCTTTACATGTAAATGTGTTGGAACTTGAAAACTCCAACACATTTTCTTCTTTTCTTACGCTTTGGGACGAAAAGGTTTAATGACCTCTTCATTACATGTAAGAAAAGGTCCTTCTAAAAGATCAATACAATACGGCACCGCAGGAAACACTGCGTCCAAACACTCACGAATAGACTTTGGTTTTCCCGGAAGGTTGATAATAAGACTCTTACCTCTAATGCCTGCCGTCTGACGCGATAAAATCGCTGTTGGCACGTACTTTAGGCTTACTTGACGCATTAACTCTCCAAAACCGGGCATCATCTTCTCACACACGGCTTCTGTTGCCTCAGGTGTTACGTCGCGAAGAGCTGGTCCTGTTCCTCCTGTGGTAACAATAAGAGAGCATCCATCATGATCTGCCATGTGTTCAAGGGCTGCTTCGATCAATGGTTGCTCATCAGGAATCACTTTATAGACACTCTCCCATTTACAGCTGAGATACTCGTTTAATGTTTCAATAATCGCTTTCCCTGAGAGATCTTCATAAATTCCCGCACTTGCACGATCGGATATAGTTAAAATACCAATTTTAATCTGACTCATTGTCATTGCTCCATGTTAAATTCTAGTAATGCTTTAATCGTTTTTGTATAGGGTGCATCAACCCCTATTTGATGAAGGGCTCTTATCACAACACCGCAAATCTCTTCTATTTCTAAGGCTCTTCCCTGCTCTAAATCAACCAACATTGAGGGTTTAATCGAGTCAAACTGTTTGATTAATTCAAACATGGCATCCACATCTTCTTGTGAAATCTTTACATGTAAACTTCGTGCGGCATGCGCTGTCTCTTGCATAAGACCTTGCACCACTTCACTAAGAGAACTTTTGTCAAATAAAGCACCTGTTTTGACGCGAAGTAATGCACAAAGAGCATTCACACCGTTATTGATAACAAGTTTTTTCCAAAGCTCTTGTTTAATGTCATGTGTCGTTTGAGTAGGAATGCCCGCATGTTTAAATGCAAGGGCTAGCTCTTCTAAAAAACGCTCATTGTCCATAGAAACATGCATCATGCCAAGAATGGTCTCAGCCGTACCTATAGCTTCTATATGCGCTGGTTTTACCACATGAGCGCCAATTTTACGCGTCAATCCACCTATAATATACTCTTCGGCAAAATAGTCACCTAAAATAGCTTCGTTTTCTACACCGTTTTGCAATGAGAGAATATAGGGAGGATTCATCTGATTTCGAAGCCATAGAGCAAGTTGAATGGCAATTTCGCGTGTTGCAGTTGATTTAGTGGTAAGAATGATAAGATCAAACGAGGCAGCATCCATGTCTGCTAAGCTTTGAAGATCAAAAGCTTTTATTTTTTCTGCAAACTCGAAGCTTGGATGCTTTACATGTAAACCCTCAGTTTGAAGTGCTTCAAGATGAGCACCTCTTGCTACAAAAGCTACCGTGTGACCCGATTGGAGTAAACGTGCTCCAAAGTAGCCACCAACACCACCTGCTCCAAGAATAAGAATATTCATGCTAATTATTTTGAAAGACGAACGCGAACACTCGCTTCATGTGCGCCAAGCCCCTCTGTGTGCGCGAGTAATGCACACGCTTCGCCAATTTCATCAATACCTTGCTTACTCATACTGATAATCGAAGAGCGCTTCAAGAAGTTCTCAACACCCAGAGGTGAGTAAAACTTAGCCGTACCACCCGTTGGTAGCGTATGGTTTGGTCCCGCGATATAATCCCCAATAGGCTCAGGCGTGTAAGAACCCATAAAAATAGCCCCTGCATGGCGAATTTTTGGGAGTAAATCAAACGGATGAGAGGTGACAACTTCTAAGTGCTCTGGTGCAATTTGATTCATCAAATCCACCGCTTCATCCATCGAAGAAGTTACAATAATCGCCCCACGCTCTTTGATGGAAACTTCTGCAATCGCTTTACGATCCAGTTTCTCAAGCCACGCATACACCTCGTCACGCGTTTTTTCCGCTATTTCCAAAGACGGCGTAATCAAAATAGAACTTGCCATCTCATCATGCTCTGCTTGCGAGAGCAGATCAATGGCTAAAAGATGCGGATCAGCGCTGGTATCGGCTAAAATACCGATCTCGCTTGGTCCTGCGATCATATCGATATTGACTTCTCCAAAAACGAGCTTTTTAGCGGTGGCTACAAAAATATTACCGGGTCCTGTGATAACATCAACTTTTGGGATGCTCGCAGTACCATGCGCCATCGCCGCAATCGCACTAGCACCTCCAACTTTATACGCCTTTTTAATGCCACAAAGGTGCATAGCGGCTAAAAGAAGCGGGTTTAGTTCATTATTAGGTGCAGGTGTGCAGACAACGATCTCTTTAACGCCTGCAACAAGAGCAGGAATAGCATTCATTAAAAGACTGCTAGGATACGCCGCTTTTCCACCAGGAATGTAAAGCCCCGCACGATCGACTGGCGTCACTTTTTGACCTAAAACCGTGCCATTGTCTTCAAAATCAAGCCATGATTTTGGCATGAGTTTTTCATGGTACGTATAAATGCGCTTATAAGCAAGCTCTAACGCCTCTTTGAGTTTGGAATCGAGTGCATCGTACGCTTTTTTCATATCAGTGGTTTTCACTTCAAGTGCTTCATCATTTTCAACGTGCCATTTATCAAATTTTTCAATATGATTTTTTAAAGCACCATTACCTTCAGCTTTAATCTCCGCAATAATAGTTGAAACAATTTTCGAGACATTTTCCATGTCCATGTGCCCGCGACGCAGTAGTTCATCAAATTGGGCTTTAAAATTTTGCTCATTGGTTTTTAAAAGTAACATTCTCGATCCTCTGTAAAAGTTCTTTATTAGACTTCTTTCATAACCCTTGAAAAGATAAAGAGTTTGCTAAGAGTGCATTAATTTTTAAAACTCAAAATTGAGTCATAGCCAAAGCTATAATGATCTTTTTAGTTTTAAAAAGTGATGTGCTATAAGCGATACTCTTTTTTCAATGGGTTATGAAAGAAGTCTATTATAGCATATTTGCCTTACGCGCATACCGAGCCAACATGGAAACATTGCCCAGAAGTCCTCCTTGATGAAGGTAAATCGGTGTCCCTTCTAAACTATCACGATGCTCAAGAAAAGCTTTCCATCCCACAGGATCGTACACAAGGTCAAATTCAACTCCCATTTCATCTTTGAGGCGCTTCCATAATACATATAATTCTACATATAATTTTCCATAATGATACTTTTGCTTGGTCTCTAAAATGGCGGGATAAAAATTCAAATTGGGTTCAACCATCTCCCACTGCTTTTGCAAATAAGCACTATCACCAACGGTATTACATGTAAAGACAGGAAAAGGCAAATGCTTTTGCAAAAAAAGTGCGGTAGTACCTGTTCCAGAGGGCAGGAAGAGATAAGGATTACTAAGACCATGTCTCTTCACATCAAGCACAAGCTCCTCAGCTAAACGTTTTATGCCCTCTTCGGCTTCGATCTGCCTACCACCCTCTTCTACATGTAAACTTGTTTCAGTAAGCCATTTTTGTGCTTCTTCCTCTCGTGTCAAAGACTCCACTATTTGCATACCATTTTCAAGTGCCACTTTATAATTCCCTATGGGATTTTCTTTGAGAAAGCTTGGAATATGATCGCAAATATAAACAAATTCCCAGCCTTTTAGACGTGCTAAAACTGAAAGTGAATACATGGCATTGGATTGATTAGATCCAGAACTTACCACACGCTTAATATGAGGAAAATCATGGGTTAGAAAATAGTGAAATTTACGCGCTTTATTGCCTGAAAAATCTTTATCTAAAAGATCATCACGTTTAAGATAAAAAGTGTTGTTATTGAAAGTTCGTTTTTCAAAAGGAGAAGGAGAAAACATTTACATGTAAAGAAAAAGAAGCCTCAAAATGAGGCTTCTTTGGATTAGCAACGATTTAAACAATTAAGATCTTCAAAGGCTTTTAAAAGACGGCTTTTAATAGCCTCTTCGCCAGGGCGAAGCCATTTGCGTGGATCATAGTATTTTTTATTGGGCTTATCAGCACCCTCTGGGTTACCAATTTGTCCTTGAAGGTAAGGTGCATATTTTTCAACATACCCTTTAACCCCTTCCCAAAATGCCCATTGCGTATCCGTATCAATGTTCATTTTAATGACACCGTACCCTACGGCTTCACGAATGTCAGAGAGTTCACTTCCGCTTCCACCGTGAAATACAAAGTTCACAGGCTTAGCATCGGTTTTAAATTTTTCTTGGATGTATTTTTGAGAATTATCTAAGATTTTTGGTGTTAAGTTAACATTACCTGGTTTATAAACACCATGAACATTACCAAATGATGCTGCAATCGTAAAATTAGGGCTAATTTTCAAAAGCTCTTCGTAAGCATACGCTACATCTTGTGGTTGTGTGTAAAGGGCTGCATTGTCCATGTGGGTGTTATCCACACCATCTTCTTCGCCACCCGTACAACCAAGCTCAATCTCTAACGTCATACCCATTTTACTCATACGTTTAAGGTAAGAAACACACGTTTGCACGTTTTGCTCTAATGGCTCTTCGGAAAGATCCAACATGTGTGAGCTAAAAAGTGGTTTGTTTGTTTTTGCAAAATGCATTTCACTTGCACTGAGTAATTCATCAATCCAAGGAAGTAGCTTACGCGCTGCGTGATCTGTATGTAAAATCACTGCAATACCATAGGCTTCAGCCAATGTATGCACATGTAATGCGCCACTGATAGCGCCAAGTACACCCGCTTTAAGTCCATTGACACCTTTACCTGCATAAAATTCAGCTCCGCCATTGGAGAATTGTACAATGACAGGAGAATTAGCAGCTTTTGCTGCCTCTAAAACAGCATTAATAGAATTTGTTCCCACGACATTGACAGCGGGGATTGCAAAATGGTTTGCTTTTGCAACCGCAAAAACCTTCTGCAGATCATCGCCAGTAACAACACCCGGTTTTACAAAATCAAAAATTTTCGCATTCAACATGAAAACGCCTTTTATTTCAATTTTTACACGCCTTAAGGCTTCGCTATGCATAAAAAAAGCCTTTACCTCTTTCGAGATAGAGGCTTTTTTAGGGGTTATTTAATTGTTACTTTTGCATTTTTTCTAAGAGTTTTTGCTTTATCGGCTACTAAAATACGGAATTTCTCCATTTTCAAGCCATTTTCGATTTGTGGTTTAACAACATCAAAGGTTGCTTTTTCAGCAGCTTTTGTATCTTCAACTAAGATAACATGGAAACCAAATTGTGTTTGGACTGGAGTTTTAGTGATTTCACCTTTTTTAAGTGCAAATGCTGCATCTGAGAAAGGTTTAACCATTTGATTTGCGGCAAACCATCCAAGCTCTCCGCCACCTTGACCACTTGGTCCTGTTGATTTTGTCGTTGCGAGCTCAACAAATTTATCGTTAAGTTTTTGACCACTGAGTCCATCAAGTTCTTTGATAACATCTTTAGCTTCTTGCTCAGTTTTTACAAGTACGTGTCTTGCTTTAACTGTTGCAGGTTGCATAAATTTGTCAGCGTTTTTGTCATAATAATCTTTAACATCTTTTGCATCTACTTTAACACCATCATAGATTTTTTTCATCCATACTTCAAGTGCAAGATCTGCTTTGATGCGTTTAAGTGCTTCAGCATAATCTTTCTCTTTTTCAACACCACTTTTTGTTGCTTCTGTTGTCAAAAGTTTACGCTCAACTGCTTGCTCAACAATTTTTTGCTTTGCATCAGAAGGTAGTTCTTCAAACTTTGCACCTTGCATTGCGCGCATAAGCACAGCAATATCTTGGTCATTGACATCTTCACCGTTTACAGTTGCATAAACTGTTGCATTTAAACTTACACCTAGTACTGCCGCAGCAATACTACTTAGAATAACTTTTTTCACTAAGATCCTTTATTGAAGTAATTCGCGTATTGTACCCCAAATCATATTACTATTTCTTAAACGAAATGTTAATTTTAAGGATTGTCGGTATAATTTTTCAAAAACAGATGAGAATGAAATGAAAAAAGCCACCCAAAAAGAGATTACAGCCATAAAAGCTCTTTTTTTAGAACACTATCCGACAGCTGTTACTGAACTGAAATACGCCTCTTTGTACGAACTTTTAGTCTGCGTTATGCTCTCAGCCCAATGTACAGATAAACGTGTGAACCTCATCACACCTGCTCTATTCGAGCGTTACCCTACGGTTGAAGCGCTCTCCAAGGCAAATCTTGATGAGGTCAAATCATTTATCAACTCCTGTTCTTTTTTCAATAACAAAGCAGTCAATCTTCTTAAAATGGCTCAAAAAGTGGTTGAGCTTTATGATGGAGAGATTCCTTTAGACGAACAAAAATTGATGGGACTTGCGGGGGTGGGACAAAAAACAGCGCATGTTGTCATGATCGAATATGCCAATGCCAATTTAATGGCAGTCGATACCCATGTCTTTCGGGTCTCACACCGATTGGGACTCTCAAGTGCTAAAACAGCTACAAAAACAGAAGAAGAGTTAACGAAGATTTTTAAAAGTGAACTACACACCCTTCATCAAGCGATGGTACTTTTTGGTAGATACACCTGCAAAGCTGTCCATCCCTTGTGTGAAGCGTGTTTTTTAAAAGAGTATTGTAAGACAACACAGAGTTTCAAGCCCTAATTAACCTGTAACCGTATTGATCCATTTAATAGAACAACCTTGTGAAGGGAATTGTTCTTTTGGCGCTTCTTGTTTACTAAAGAGCAACATCACTGCTTCTCTAAGATCTTCTTCTTTGACACTGCGTGCATCTTGCCAGTTATCATCCAACCTTCCATGATAATAGAGCTTTTCTTCGCCATCAAAAAGGAAAATATCAGGCGTACAGACGGCACCCAAACTCCTTGCAACGCTCTGATTTTCATCAATCAGATAAGGAAACTCGATGTTCATCTCTTTGATTTTATCAAGCATATGAGAAGGTGAATCTTCGGGGTAGTTGGGGTGAATATTGGGATTGATCGCTACCGTCGTAATATCGAGTTTTTTAGCAAATTCAGCAACCGTATTAAGCCTTTTCCAAATAGCATTTGAGTAAGGACAATGATTGCACATCACGGCGATCATAAAACCACCCTTACCAAAGAGTTCTTTACTTTTAAAACGTTTTCCAGTGGGATCTTCCAGTTCAAAATGCTCTAGTACGTGACCAAGTTCGATTGAAGCTGAGTGTATCAGTGCCATGGTTTAATCCTTATAGGTGTTAATAATTTTTTGAACAATAACGGCTGTATTTTTAACAGAGTTTATGTCGCACTCTTCTCTTAGTGAATGCGGATAGCGAATGGTTGGTCCAATAGAGACAGCCTCTATCTTTTTAGGCTGACGTGAAATCAACTCACCACACTCTAGTCCTGCATGAATCGCTTTAAAAGCTGTGTGAGGATAAAACTCTTTCATCACCGCTTGCACACTTAGTGCAAATGAAGTTGTCTCTGGGTTCCATGCACCATGCCAACCTTCCTGTTTTACATCAAAGCCAAGTGCCTTAAAAAAAGCTATTGTTTCATGTGTTAGTATAGCCAAATTTTTATCGTCCATCGCACGTGCTGCACAGTCAAGTCTTAACACATTATCAAACATGGAGACGATGCCAAGATTGATGCTCATAGAAGGAATATTAAGGGCTCTGTCCCACTCACGTATCCCTTGAGCAAAAGCGCCAAGTGCCTTAATAATAGCGCTTGATTGATCGATAAAATGGGTATAAGCTCCCTTTTCTAAACTCTTTACATGTAAACGTGAATCTTCTACATGTAAAGCTGTTTTTGAAGACACAATGGCTGTTGCACTTTTAGGGATAGCATTGCGCCTTTCTCCACCGTGTAAAGCAATAAGTGAAACGTCGTGTTTTAAAAGCTCATACCCCAGTGCTTTAATGGCGGAAGGTATCTTTTTATCAATGTCCACGCCTGAATGACCCCCTAAAAAATCAAATGCGCTGATTTCATAGAGTTTGGCATCTTCATCCAAAGGAGTGTACTGCAAAACTAAAGAAGCAATGATATCAGAACCACCTGCACAACCGATGTAGATCTCGCCCTCTTCTTCAGCATCAAGATTGAGTAGATTTGATGCTTTAAGAGGCAAGCTAAACTGCATCGCCCCTATAAGTCCTACCTCTTCATCAGATGTAAAAAGACACTCTAAATCATCATTGTGCTCCATTGCCCAAAACATGATTGCCATCCCCATACCGTTATCTGCACCTAAAGTAGAGTTTTTGGCTTTTAAAAGAGTACCATCCATCACGATCTCTATCTTCTGGGTATCACCAATGCAGACCATATCGTAATGGGCTTGTAGACAGATTTTTGGTTTGCCTTTTTGGCATAGAATATTTCCCACATGATCTTCTTGTACCAAAAATCCAAGTGAGTCTGCAAATGTTTTAATACTCTCTTTCATCTGCGTCGTATGATAACTACAACGAGGAATTGCCGTGATTGCTTTAAAATGCTCTAATATTTGCTCCATCGAAGCCCTTGAAAATTTAATAAATGAAATGCTATTATAGCTACTATGAAAACAATATTAATCCTTCTCACAGGGCTTCTTTTACAAGGTTGCATCTATTTCAATGATAGAGGTGTCTCAAATCGTTATTACAGTGATTGTAAAGAGTACTACGATGGCATGGGTATCTACCATAAAGAATGCGATGAAAATCTTGTCGAGTATAAAACCGTTACCGATGGCGTCAAAAAAGGGGTTGATAAGAGTGTTGAAACTACCAAAAGCCTTTTTGAATAACCCTGTATGCCTTTAAATGAACTTCGCCAAGAGCGATTAAAATGGTTAGAGTGGAAAGATATTGCACCGATGAGAGAAGCACTTGCGTCTCTTCCTCTGATTGAAAACATCACCTCTACTTTTGGTAATAGTGTTACGATTGATGCTTTACATGTAAACGATTCCAACAAAGAAACGATCAAAGAGTGTGCCCTTGCACTTCGTCCTTGGCGCAAAGGACCCTTTGAGCTTTTTGGTACATTTATCGACACCGAATGGCAAAGTTTTATCAAGTACAATCTGTTAGAGCCCTACTTTAATCTAAAAGGTAAAGTTGTTGGTGATATTGGCTGTAACAATGGTTATTATCTGTTTCGTATGCTCTCTCAAAAGCCTAAAAAGCTGGTAGGATTTGACCCTTCGGCTTTGTATAAAACACAGTTTGATTTTATAAACCACTTTGCGAAAAGCGATATTGTCTATGAGATGTTAGGGGTCGAGCATCTTCCTCTGTATGAGCACAAATTTGACACCCTCTTTTGTTTAGGAGTCCTTTACCATCGAAGTGATCCTATTCAAACCCTTAAAGCGCTCTACCAAGGGCTTAATCCTGAGGGAGAGCTGATTTTAGATACATTTATGATCGATGGCGATACGCCTGTAGCGCTTTGTCCATCGAAAACTTACTCTAAAATACCTAATGTCTATTTTGTACCAACGATCCCAGCACTTATTAACTGGCTAGAACGTGCAAAATTTAGAGATATTGAAGTATTAGAGATCAAAAAAACCGATGCCAACGAACAGCGCAAAACTGAGTGGATTTACGGCGAAAGTTTAGAACAGTTTTTAGATCCAAACAACCCAGAACTTACCATTGAAGGGTTTCCTGCCCCTAAGAGAGTTTACATTAAAGCAAAACGTTAAATCCGTCGATTTGCCCACATTAGTAATAGATGTGTTGTGAAAAAATCAATTTGTGTAAAATTATAGCGCTCTAAGCGCGTGGGATCTCTACCCAAGAGAACCTAGTGTTAACGTAGTTTTTAAAGCTTTGCTTTAAAAGCGTGTCAAGAATTAAATATAGAAAACAGCAAGGATGCTACATGGCACAGAGTAAAGCGGGATTAATCAAAGAGATGATCGATAATACCACTAATTTTGAAGACGATTTAGAATTATCGGATGACATGTCACTCGATTCGACCAATTTTTTAAATGACGATCTCAAAACGCATCTTAAAATTAAAAGTTCTCTTATTGGAAACCTTACAGAACTTAAAAAAAACAGTTCTAAAGTCGTTTTGCAAACAACCAACGAAATGAGTGTTGATGAATTGGGCTTAATTCACAGTGGTTTTCTTTTCGGATCAGCAGAATATGCTGCTGTTGCCGCGGTAAATGAACCTAATGTTGTCATTATTGGATGTCGTTCTAAATTTTTTGCACCTGCAAAAGTAGGAGATTTAGTCAGTTTTGAAGCGAAAGGTCGTTTTGAAGATGCACGTAAACGCGAAATTAAAGTCGTTGGAATGATTAACGAGATTAAAGTGTTTGAAGGTATCTTTCAAGCGGTTATTCTTGAACGTCATATCCTTCAAACAAAAATTGATGAACTCCACGCTAGTTTCAACCCAAAAGAGTTTTCATAAAAAACTAAACCAATATGGTACGTTTTTTTGTTCAACTTTAAGCGTTGTACTTTCTCCATGCCCTGGAAAAATTTCCCAATCAGCATCAATGAGTAGGAATTTTTCCAAACTTTGGCGCATTTGATCACTACTACTGTAAGGAAAATCATACCGACCTATAGAGTTTTTAAAAATAAAATCTCCACTGAAAAGTGCATTTTCAATTAAAATAGCACTGCATCCAGGTGTGTGCCCTGGAAAATGCATAAACGCTACGTTGATACCTTCTATAACAAAACTTTGATCGCCAACCACAGCAACATCGGCATGACTTGAAGGCGTACCTTGAATAAAAGGGTCATCTTGCAACATAAAACAGTCGTCCGCTGGAGCATAAATTGGGATATGAAGCGCTTCCACAAGGGCAGCATTACTCCACACATGATCGAAATGGCCATGCGTATTTAAAATCGCAACAGGATGATGCACATTGTGCAATACCCACTCGGTAGCATCCATACCCGGATCAATAATAATTTCTTTTCCATCAATGCTTACGATATAACAATTGGTTCCATAGGCCCCACAGGCCTTACTTTTTAGTTGCATTTTTCACTTCTTTTGGTTATTTCTAAAATTTTAACACATCTCATCTTAGTTTGCTTTGGAAGCTTAAAAGATTGCATTAATTTTAAGTTTAGTATAATTGGATCGTTGCTCAAATTGCTTATGAGGTTACTGTCGTGAACAAATACCAAACCATCGAAAATTATTTAGTTAAATTCCTTCAAGATGAGGTGCGTAAAGCTGGTTTTTCAAAAGTAGTCTTAGGTATCAGTGGTGGTGTAGATTCTGCTGTTGTTGCCGTTCTTGCGCATAAAGCTTTTAAAGATAATTTATTAGGCATCATGCTTCCTGCGTCTACTTCAAGCCATGCAAGTTTAGAGCATGCAACAGAACTTTGCCAGAAATTTGGAATTAGAGTTGAAAAAATTCCTGTAGGTCCACTGGTAGACACCTACTTCCACGATAAAAAAGATGCTTCAAAACTTCGCATTGGTAACTTTAGTGCACGCATGCGTATGTCTGTTTTATATGACATTTCAGCACGTGAAAATGCGCTCGTACTAGGAACAGGCAATAAAAGCGAAATTCTTCTTGGCTACGGTACCATTTTTGGCGACCTCGCATGTGCCATCAACCCTATTGGTGAACTTTATAAAACAGAAATATTTGAATTTGCAGCACACCTTGGTGTGCCACACTCCATTCTCACGAAAGCGCCATCAGCTGATCTTTGGGAAGACCAAAGTGATGAGGGAGAGTTTGGATTTAGCTACGCAGACATTGACCAAGTTCTCTATGCCCATATGGAAGAAGGCAAGAATAAAGAAGCCCTTCTCTCTTCTGGCTACGACCTTGAGCTTGTTGAGATGGCACTAGAGCGTATTGCAAGTAATAGATTTAAAGGTAAACTCCCAACCATAGCTGATTTGACAGCGGTAAAATAAAGGATAAACATGAAAGAAATACCATTTTATAAACCATTTATCGACCAAAGAGAAAAGAGCCTTATCAATGAAGTTTTGGATTTGGAAAAAGCAAATAAAGTTGAAATACTTGAAAAAGAATTTGTAAAATACACGGGATGTGGCGATGCCATTTCAACGGTTAATGGAACAGCGGCTATGCATCTTGCGATGTGTGCGTTAGATCTTAAACGTGGCGATAAAATCATCTGCTCTGTTAACGCATTTCCTTCTGTTGCCGAAGTCGTTCGTCATTTTGATGCTGAGCCTATTTTTGTAGATATTGACAAAGATGATTTTAATATCGATATTGATCAATTAGAAAGTGTTTTGAAAAACAATAAAGCTAAAAAGCTCAAAGGTGCATTTATCAGTCACATAGCGGGACAACCTGCGGATATGGCTCGCATTTATGAACTTGCGAAACAGTATGACATCAAAATTGTAGAAGATGCAACAGCTGCCCTTGGTGCTACGTATAATGGTAAAAAAATTGGTTCACTTGAAGCAGACATTACCGTTTTTCGTTTTAATCCACAATCCAATAACTCCGTATCGAGTGCTGGTATGATGACCACCAAAGACCCTGAATTATCAGCCCGTGCACGCCTGCTTCGCAACCATGCACTTGTAGGTGAAGGTTGGGATAAATTCGGTAACCTCGGTTATGTTTACGATGTTGTTGATATAGGACTTAAATACGATCTTAATGAGCTAAATGCCGCTTTTGCCATCGGTCAACTCGAAAAAAATGAGAGCTTTATTGAGCGAAGACTTGAAATTGCAGACATCTATAACCGTGAGCTCGCTTCGTGTCCTCACGTTTCGACACCTATTAAAAAGCGCGACCATACGTATGCACAATACATTATCAAAATTGATAAAAACAGAGATAATTTTGCAAAAGAGCTGAAAGAGCGTGGTATCTATACAGGTCTTCACTATATTCCAATCCATCTTTTAAGCTACTACAAGCACAAGTACAATTTACGTGTTAATGACTTTCCAAAAGCGCTTAGTAATTACCAACAAATTTTATCCCTTCCAATCTATTCAAGCCTAAGTGACAAAGATGTTCTGCATATTTGTGAACAGATTAAAGAGATTGCTAAAAATCGTGTTTAATCGATCACGTTTTATATTGTGGGTAGAAGCCTATCTCTTCTACCCAACTTCTTTCTTTCAACGGTTTTTATCGTACCTTCTCCTCCCCTTGAGTGCTATTTATTGCACGATTGTTTTGTACAAACGATTCAGAGGCAGACAAAAAAAACTCTTTTTTACCATACCTATTGTGAGCATTGGAAACTTGACGGTTGGCGGTAATGGTAAAACACCTTTTTGCATTGCTTTAGCCAAAGAACACTCCAATATAGCCATTGTTCTTCGAGGCTATGGAAGAAAATCACATGGACTTATTTTAGTCTCTGATAATGGAAAAATTATGTGTGATGCAATGGCCAGTGGTGATGAGGCAATGCTCTATGCCAAATCATTACCTGATTCGACAGTTATTGTCAGTGAAGATCGTGTCGAAGCAATTCGCTTTGCTAAAAAACGAGGTGCTAAAATCATCTTTTTAGATGATGGTTTTTCTAAAAGCTATATTGAAAAAATCGATATTTTAGTCAAACCAAATCCTGAGCCACAAAACAGCTTTTGTCTTCCTAGTGGTCCTTATAGAGAACCTCGCTTTCTATACAAATATGCTGATCTAGTCATTTCAGAGGGACATGATTTTGTGCGCCATGTAGAAGTTTTCAATCCAACAGAAAAAATGCTTTTAGTGACAGCCATCTCAAAACCTAGTAGACTAGATGCCTATTTACCAGACAATGTTATCGCAAAAGTGACGTATGAAGATCATTACATGTACAATGAAAAAGAGCTAGAAGCATTACTTCGTGAACATAATGCAACAAGCATTTTAACAACTCAAAAAGATGCTGTGAAAATGTCTACGTTTGATATCCCCCTCTCCATTCTCAAGCTTGAAGTCGAAATCTTCTCCGAAACCAAAACAAAAATCAACGCACTTTTAGCTCCTAAACGCTAAAATAAGGCTTTAACCTTTACAGAAGGATTTGCTGTGCAACACAAAATACAACAAGCACAAATCTTGATGGACGCATTGCCGTACATTAAACAATTTAGCAAAAAAACCATTGTTATCAAATACGGCGGAGCTGCACAAATCAATCCCGCGCTTAAAGAACAATTTGCAAAAGATATTGTTCTGCTCTATCTTGTAGGAATTAAGCCTGTTATTGTCCATGGCGGCGGCAAAAAAATCAACTCTCTTCTTGATAAATTAGAAGTCAAAAGTACCTTCGTTGACGGACTTCGCGTTACAGATGAACAAGTCATGGAAGTCGTTGAGATGGTTCTAAGCGGAAGTATTAATAAAGAGATAACAACCCTTTTAAACCATCATGGAGCAAAAGCCATTGGAATTACAGGCAAAGATGCAAACTTTATGCATGCCAAACCCATGGACAATGGCAAATACGGTTTAGTAGGTGATATTACCAAAATTGATAAAAAAGTACTCAAACACCTTATCCGTGAGAAATTTATCCCTGTTATTGCCCCTATTGCAGCAGGTGATACAGTTGATCATCCAGGGTATAACATCAATGCGGATCTTGCCGCCAGTAAAATTGCCGTAGCGTTGAAAGCCAAAAAAATAATTTTTCTCACAGACACTCCTGGTGTTCTTGATAAAGAAGGCAATCTTATTTCAAGCCTTGATAAAACAAAAATCAAAGCCCTTAAAAAAGATGGCACCATCAGTGGTGGAATGATCCCAAAACTTGACGCTTGCTTAGAAACCATCAGAGGTGGTGTTGAATGCGCTCACATTATTGATGGCAGAGTTGAACACTCTATCCTCTTAGAGCTCTTTACCAAAAATGGTATTGGCACAATTATTAAAGAATAAGGACTATTATGTTTATCGAAACTCGTGGAAATGATGGTATTAAACCAAATAAAGTTCCCTTTTCATTTGCTATTTTAAATCCAAGTGCAAGTTTTGGCGGACTTTATGTGCCTGAGAACTTACCTAAAATTGATACAGCATTTTTGGAAAAGGCTTCAAAAAAGAGCTACAAAGAGATCACGCTTGATATTTTAAGACTCTTCAACATTGATATTGAAGAAGAAGTCATGCAAAAAGCGGTTGCATTGTATGATGCATTTGATGATGCGAATGAACCTACACCACTGACGCAAATCGAAGAAGATCTTTTTGTCAATGAACTTTATCATGGCCCGACGCGTGCCTTTAAAGATATGGCTTTGCAACCTTTTGGCTACATTCTTTCCCATCTTGCTCAAAAGCTCGATGAACAATACCTCATTTTGGCAGCAACCAGTGGCGACACAGGTCCAGCAACGCTTGATACCTTTGCCAACAAGCCAAACATCAACGTCGTGTGCCTTTATCCTGATGGTGGAACGAGTGATGTTCAACGCCTTCAAATGACAACGCAAAAAAGTCCAAATCTTAAAATTATTGGTATTCATGGCAACTTTGATGATGCTCAAAATGCTCTCAAAACCCTGCTTGCATCACCTAGTTTCAAAGAAGCACTTAGTGCAAAAGACATTAAACTCAGTGCAGCAAACTCGGTGAATTTTGGACGTATCATTTTCCAAATCATCTATCACATTTATGCCTATATTGCGCTGTTAAAACAAGGCAAAGTAGCACTTGGAAAGCCTTTTTACACAATCATTCCTAGCGGTAACTTTGGTAATGCTTTGGGTGCGTATTATGCAAAAAAGATGGGGCTTCCAATTGAGAAAATTCTCATAGCGTCTAACATCAATAACATTTTAACCGATCTGATTAGCACAGGTATTTACGACCTACGAAACAGAACGCTTTTACAAACAACTTCCCCGGCAATGGATATTTTGATCTCATCTAATGTCGAACGTGTCTTGTTCGATAAATTTGGTGCAGCGCGCACTAAAGAGCTTATGGAAGCACTCAAAGAGAATAAACTTTATACGTTAAATAAAGAAGAACTAGCAAGTTTACAAAATGATTTTGAAGCAGTTTACTGTGATGATACGTTTGGTAAAGAGCAAATTCGCCACTATGCTGCCAAAGGCTATGTGATGGATCCGCATACCGCAACGTGTCTTAAAGCGTATAAAGAGCTTAAAGCAAAACCACTTCCGTGTGTTCTTTGTTCTACTGCAGAATGGACGAAATTTGCCCCAACCATGCTCAATGCTATCAATCAAAACAGTGTCAAATACAGTGATAAAGAAGCACTTGAAGGTATTGTCAAATCTTTACATGTAAAGATTCCAAACTGCATCAGCACTCTCTTTAACGAGCCTGTTATTCACGATAAAGTTGTCGCAAAAGAAAACATTGAAGCAGAGATTTTTGACTTTTTAAATAAGGCACGTCAATGATTATTATCCCTGCCCGCCTTGCTTCTACACGCTTTCCCAATAAAATCTTGGCTAACATCAATGGGCTACCTATGGTCATTGCAACAGCCAAACGCGTGCAAAACCTTGATGACGTTGCTATTGCCGCTGATACTGAAGAAGTCGTGACTCTGGCAAAAGGTTATGGTTTTAAAGCGATTCTCACGTCTCAAGAGCATCAAAGCGGAACGGATCGCATTAATGAAGCAGCAGCAAAACTAGCTCTTCCTGAGAATGAGATCATTGTCAATGTGCAAGCTGATGAGCCGTTCATTGAAGAAGCTGTAGTGAAAAGTGTGATTGAGTGTGCCAAAAGTACCGATGCTATGATTACCAGTGCATGTAAAAAGATCGATCTTTTACATGTAAAAGATCCAAACCTTGTCAAAGTCATTTTAGACACACTTGGCAATGCTATCTATTTTTCCAGAAGTGCCATTCCGTATGATCGTGAAGGTGGATTTGAAGGCTATTTTGGACATTTAGGCATCTACGCATTCCGTAAAAAATCGCTTGAAACCTTTTGTGCCCTTTCTTACGCACCCATCGAGCATATTGAAAAATTAGAGCAACTGCGAGCCATTTACCATGGGTATAAAATTGCAATGGTGGAAGTGGAGAGTCAAAGTTTTGGAATCGATACCAAAGAAGATTTAGAGCGAGCACTCGCATTTTTTAAATAAACAAAACAAAGAGAGCCATGAAGCTCTCTTTACATTTTAGACCGCTACTGCCTCAAATGTATCATTTTCGTGATTGAAAAGATACGCTTCCATTGGATTTTCGCCCACTTGAAAGATAATTTTACACGACTCAAAACCTGATTTTTTAAGCCCTTTTGTGACCACTTCTAAGATAAACGTACGAGTGCTAAACATATGCGTTGTGGTGTCGCCCTCATATGCAAACGTTTCACCTTCTATCGGCGTTATGCCCTCTTTTTTGAGGTGTTTTTCAAATACCGTTTGGTCTTTTAACCCTTCAACTTCTACAATCAACACAACTTTCATTTACAGTCCTAATTTTTCTAAATGTATTAAAAACTCATCGGCATTTTTAAAGCCAACCAAACGTAACGCTGAAATCTCTTTTCCCTCTTTAAAAAACAAAATGGCAGGAGGTCCATAGATATTAAAGGCTTTTTGAAGCGCTTTATCTTCATCACTATTTTTCGTAACATCGGCTTTTAAAAGCGTGAATTTTTCAAGCTTTGCTTTCACTCTAGCATCGCTAAAAGTAAATTGTTCAAACTCCACACAATTCACACACCAGTCTGCATAAAAGTCCAACATAACAGGCTTTTGTGCATTTTTCAACGCAAGATTGAGCTCATCTATATTTTTGATCTTATTAAATGTTGTCGATGAAGCAAAAACTGCCACATTCTCTTTAAGCGTAAACTTCTCAAAAGGGGCTAGGGGATTGGTTGCGCCACTTAAAAAGCCTACTAAAAGTGCTACACCATACACAAGTGCCATAAATAAAAGGCTTTTAAGTACTTTTTGCCACCCTTTGGTATGCTCACGAAAAGACTCTAACGCCCCAAAATAGATGGAACTACTGATGATAAGCACTGCCCACAAAGCCATACTCACAAAACTTGGAATGATACGTGAAAGCATCCAAATGGCAACCCCTAAAAGCATCACGCCAAAAAAAGCTGTGATGTTTTGCATCCACATTCCAGGGCGAGGCATATAACGACCTGCTGTTGTACCAATGAGAAGAAGGGGTGCTCCCATACCAAGGCTCATGACAAACAGAGCACTCCCACCTAAGAGTGCATCTCCACTTTGAGAGATGTACATGAGCGCGCCCGCAAGTGGAGCCGCAACACATGGACCAACAATAAGCGCCGATAAAAAGCCCATAACCGCAATGCCAAATACACCTTGCGTTTGTGCTTCTCCTGTTTTTTTATTAACTCTATTTTGAATAAAAGAAGGCATCTTGATCTCGTAAAAACCAAACATTGAAAGCGCCAATAAAACAAAAATAGCACTAAAGACACCAATGACCCACGGATTTTGCATGGAAGCTTGCAAATTAGCACCAAAGAGTGCAGCAAGAACACCTGCTATGGTATAGGCTAGCGACATCGCAAGTACATAAACTAAAGAGAGCCAAAACCCTTTTTTCGCATTCATGGAAACAGTTGGTTGTGAGACAATGATAGAAGAGAGAATGGGAATCATCGGGAAAACGCAGGGCGTTAAAGAGAGTAAAAGACCAAAGCCAAAAAAGCTCAGAAGGACTAAAGCTACATTTTCACTCAGAAAACGCTCAGCAATGCTATCTTGCTCGGATAAAGAAGCACTACTCTGTGTACTGCCACCTTTGAGTTTAAAAGTAAACTCTTTGCTCATCGGCTGATAACAAATACCAAGTTCCGAACAGCCTTGATAAGAGAATTTAAGTGTAAAACTTCCCTTGTTAACCTCATTTTCCAGTAAACTTTGCGGTACAAAAAGTTCAAAAGGCTTGCGTTGTGTCATGGTGTCATGAAAATATTCAGGTTTAGGTTTTTCAACCATTGCTGAGATGTCAACTGCTTTAGGCTTTATAAGCTCTAATGCAATTTTATCATCATACAAGTAGATGCCCTCCCCCAAAACAACACTGATAATTACACCTTGAATGTTGTGTGTTGCTGTGATTTTAAAAGCCTCTTCGGGCGTTAAGAGCTTTGGCCTGTCAGCACCAAAAAGAGAGACCATTAGTAAAAAGAATACGGCAGAATATCGTAGAATATGTTGCACACAAACACCTTTTTTAAAATAATTTTCTATTGTAGCGAAGAAGTCTAAATGTTTTTTAAATTACAACGATTTTAAGAGTATTATTAGAGCATTACATGTAAAGACAGGAGTAAAGTATGGGCAAAAAGAAAAAAGAAAAAATAGTACTCCAAAATGAAGAGTTAGTAATCGCAAAAGAATCGACAAAAGAGAAAGATGATAAAGTCCAAATCTGGGTCAAAAAAAGCGAACTTAAATATGAAAAAGACCTCAAAAGACTCCAAATAGAACTGCTTAAATTTCAAAACCATGTTAAAGATAAAGGGCTTAAAGTGCTCATTATCATCGAAGGTCGTGATGCTGCGGGAAAAGGGGGAACCATCAAGCGCATTACCGAACACTTGAACCCTAGGGGTGCTAGAATTGTAGCTCTTTCGAAGCCTTCCGATACCGAACGCTCTCAGTGGTACTTTCAGCGTTATACAGAACACTTACCTTCTGCTGGGGAGATTGTTCTCTTTGATAGATCATGGTACAACCGTGCGGGTGTTGAGCCTGTTATGGGCTTTTGTACCCAAGAAGAACACAAGGAATTTTTGCGCGAAGTCTCCAAATTTGAAACGATGCTCGCCAATGCAGGCATTATCTTTTTCAAATTTTATTTTTCGGTGAGCAAAGAAGAGCAAGCAAAACGCTTTAAAGAGCGTAAAACAGACCCACTTAAACAGTTTAAACTCTCTCCTGTAGATGAAAAATCACAAGAATTGTGGGATCAATATACGGTTGCCAAGTATTCTATGCTTTTAGCCTCAAACAATCCTAAATGCCCGTGGACGATTATTCTCTCTGATGATAAGAAAAAAGCAAGAATTAACACAATTCGATACATTTTACAAAATGTCGAGTACCCTGAAAAAATCAAAAAAAGGCATCTTACAACAGATGATAACGTCGTACGCTCAGGGGAAGAAGAGATAGAAATTATGGAAAAAAGCTTGCCAAGTGAAAATCTTTCACATTTGAATGGATAACTGATGTTACACACTTTTTGTTTCTCATAAAACAAGTTTTATGAAGCTTTAGGAGGTGTCGGGGATCTATCCTTGAGCTTAAGCAATGGGGTTTTACTCATTGTTTAAGATACCGTTACGCAAACTGCGTAACATCAGTGGATAAGCTTTACATGTAAAGCGTTTACGTTACCTTAAATGCTGAATTAAAAGCTTAATATAATCAGCATCAAGTCTCGTTGTAGCTTCACCTCGAATCATGGATAAAGCGTTATAGGTGCTATAAGCACCTCTGTAAGGCTTTATCGTAATAAGAGCATCGAACATATCACAAATAGCAATAATTTTAGCAAATTTACTGATTCTTGAGTTTTGAAGCCCAATAGGATAACCACTGCCATCAAGTCTTTCATGATGCTCTTTAATCGCATTAATCACGACTCTCTCTTTTAAACCACTACGCTTGACTAAATTAACACTCGCTTCTGAATGTGTTTGAACAATTTTCATTTCTTCTTCATCCAAAAAATCAGGTTTATTCAGTAGCATTTCATCCCATTCGCACTTTCCAACATCATGTAACATGGCACCTAAAACCAATTTTTTCTGATCCGACATATCAATGCCTATTTGGCTTCCAATAATGGCCGAGAAAAAAGCAACCTTAACAAGATGTGCTGAGAGAGAATCTTTTTCATCTAAAAAATCATTGATCTTTGAAAGTGTGATACGCTCTTGATTGACAACGCAAACCAGTTCTTCTACAAGGATATCAATCGCTTCAATGGGGATATGTTTATCTTCTTTACGCCTAATCCACGCATCAAAAAGGTATTTTGCATTGATGTAAATAGCTTTTAACTTTCCAGTCATGTCATCCGTGCGCATTACAATTTGGTAAATATTGATACAATTTTTCACTGCCTCTTCAAAGCTCATAAAATCATCATCATCCGATAGATTATAGGTCTTAGCAAGACTTTCCTCTCGGTACTGTTTATACGCGCTATAGCTCTTATTTTCCACATAAATTTGTAAATCACGTTTGATGAGCTTAGTGAAGATTTCATCGTCTAAAATAGTGCCACTCTCAAGTAAAATGACAAACCCATTAAATCGTTGAATGTAACAGTCAAAATCCAAGCACGTCCCACGCCTAAAAAGACTCTTGTCAACGGGTGTAAAACCTTGATTTAAAAATATTTTTACAACTTTACCCATAATACAACACCTTCACTTTGTATGCTTAGCAAACGAATATTTTTTTGATTGTGTATATTGTACCACGTCAAAGTGAAATAAATAGGATTATTTGTTTTTAGGAGAAAAATGAAAGCAAAGAGCTTCTCCTAGCCGTATTCGCTTATGTGAAAATACGGCTAGGATAGTAAAAAAGAGGTTGTTATTCTACTTCAGCGTCGATGACATCGTCATCTTTTTTAGCTTTTGGTTTCTCACCGCCAGCTGCACCTGCTTCACCTTGATCTTTTTTATACATTGCTTCAGCAAGTTTGTGGCTCGCTTCGCTTAAAGATTTTACTTTTGCATCGATTTGCTCTTTTGTCGCACTCTCGTTTGCAAGAACTTCTTTAAGGGCTTTAAGCTCTGCTTCGATTTTTGCTTTCTCTTCAGCACTGATTGCATCGCCCATTTCACCTAAAGATTTCTCTGTTTGGTGAGCTAACGCATCGGCTTGATTTCTAGCATCAACCGCTTCTTTACGTTTTTTGTCTTCTTCTTTGTGAAGCTCAGCATCTTTAACCATTTTCTCGATCTCAGCATCGTCAAGTCCTGAGCTACCAGAGATTTTGATCTCTTGAACTTTACCAGTTGCTTTGTCTTTTGCAGATACAGTTAAAATACCATTTGCATCGATGTCAAATGCAACTTCGATTTGTGGAACACCACGAGGTGCTGGTGGAATGCTCTCAAGGTTAAATTGACCAAGTGATTTGTTATCTCTAGCAAACTCACGCTCCCCTTGAAGCGCATGAATGGTAACCGCTGGTTGGTTATCTTCCGCTGTTGAGAATACTTGAGATTTTTTAACAGGGATCGTTGTGCCTTTTTCAATGAGTTTAGTCATAACACCACCCAAAGTCTCGATACCAAGGCTTAGAGGAGTAACATCTAAAAGAAGAATATCTTTGACATCACCCTTGATAACCGCGCCTTGAATTGCTGCACCAATCGCTACAACTTCATCAGGGTTCACAGATTTGTTAAGCTCTTTCTCAAAAAATTCTTTTACTTTTTGTTGAACTAAAGGAACACGTGTTGATCCACCGACCATAACGATCTCTTTAATTTCACTTTTTTTAAGATCTGAATCGTTCACAACTTCCTTGATTTTTTTGATGGTAAGAGCCACTAAATCCTCAATCATAGACTCAAATTTTGCACGTGTGAGTTTTTTAACCAAGTGTTTAGGACCTGTTGCATCGGCTGTGATAAATGGCAAGTTAATCTCTGTCTCATTAGAAGAAGAGAGCTCTTTTTTTGCATTTTCAGCCGCTTCTTTAAGTCTTTGAAGTGCCATAACGTCTGATTTAAGATCGATGCCATTTTCATTTTTAAATTCTGCAACCAACCAGTCGATGAGTCTATTATCGAAGTCATCACCACCTAAGAATGCATCGCCACCGGTTGAGAGAACTTCAACAACATTATCACCCGTTTCTAGAACAGTAACGTCAAATGTTCCACCACCCAAGTCATAAACAACGATTTTTTCAGCCTCTTTTTTGTCTAAACCATAAGAGAGTGCCGCAGCCGTTGGCTCGTTGATAATACGAAGAACGTTTAAGCCAGCGATTGTACCCGCTTCTTTCGTCGCTTTTCTTTGGCTATCGTTAAAGTACGCAGGAACGGTAATAACCGCATCTGTTACTTCTTCACCAAGGTATGCTTCTGCATCTTCTTTAAGTTTCATCAAAACTTTTGCGCTGATCTCTTGTGGTGTATAGACTTTACCATCGATTTCAATCGCACATGCACCATTTCTATCAACAACCGCATATGGAAGACGTTTTTTAGCTTCATTTGCTTTATCTTCATTACTCATAAGACCCATAATTCTCTTAATAGAGTAAATCGTTCTTTTAGGATTTGTAACTGCTTGGCGTTTCGCAGTATCCCCTACAAGAACTTCTTCTTTATCTGTAAATGCAACAACGGATGGAGTCGTGTTTTTACCCTCTTTATTAGGGATAACTTTACTCTCTCCTCTTTCATACACAGAGACACATGAGTTTGTTGTTCCTAGATCAATTCCTATAACTTTTCCCATTTTTTATCCTTTTACTTTAATTTATTTTACGATGCTAACCATTGCTGGTCTTAAAATACGTTCTTTGATCTTGTAGCCTTTTTGGAAAACCTGCAAAATCTCACCACTACCTTTTTCTTCACTCTCTAATTGCATAACGGCTTCATGGAAATTCGGATCAAAAGTTCCTTCAATATCTACCAGTTCAACACCATGTTTTTCAAAAGCTTTTCTAAACTGCTCAATGGTTAACCCTAACCCCTCTTTGACTTTACTCAGAAGCTCTCCGCTTTCAATCTCAGCATTGCTTCCTGCAAGAATTGCCATTTCCAAAGAGTCAATCACAGGTAAAAGATCGCGTGCAAACACTTCGTGTGCATACGAAATGGCCTGCATTTTCTCTTTTTCCAAACGTCGTTTCATATTGTCAAAATCAGCATTGGCTCTTAAATACCTATCTTCAAGTTCAGCAACTTTGGATTGGAGTTCTTCAAGTTCGCTTTTTTGCTCACATTCACACGCTACGTCTTCATCATTTTCAGAACACTCAGGAACAATTTCAGCTGAAACATCAGCGATATTCTGTTCCTCTTTTATTTTTTCATCCACGTTTTACTCCTTAACTTGATTAAAGAAATCTTCAAAATCACTCTCGATACGTCCAAAACAGAAAAGATCGACTGTTGCATCTTCATCTTTGAGCTGTGCTTTTTGCTTGATCGCCATACATCCTCTTGGGACAAAACCATCAAAATAGAGTCCATTAGTAATAGATTCTACAAAATGAAGCGTTTGAAACCTTTGGATAAACGCATCATTTTGGAGATCTTGTGCAATGGAGTACATCTCACGCTCACCTTCTCTTAAAATAGGTGCTTGTGAAAAAATGGCTGAGAGTTTTTCATGCAACTCATAAAGTCCCACTTGCGCTGAAATATCTTTGAGTTCACGCATTTGACATCCTACAAGGCGCTCTAAGAACTGCTCAACTTTAGCATTAAACTTCAAAACGACTTCATGCCCATCAAATACTAAAATTAAAAAACGATTTTGGACCGTTACCAACTCTTTAAACGTTATATTAGCACTCTTTTCGACAATACAAAAGAGATTATGTTCATGTGTAGAGCGTTTGATTTTATCAATACTTTTGATCTCTAAAGGATGCGTTGGATCAAGCTTCTCTTGCCAATATTCTACTAAAGCACTGTGTGTTGGAACACGCCCACCGCTTACATGTAATTGAACTAAAGAGCCTTCGTCGGAGAGTTTTTTAAAGTAAATGCGTATGGTCGATGGAGAGATACCAAGTGTCATCTTCATCTGTAACTCTGATGAGCCAATAGGCATTTTTGATTTTAGATAGGTTTGAATAATCGCATCTAAAATCAACTCTTGCTTTGAAGGTTTTTTCATTTTTAGCACTCTTCGTGTTTAATTGCTGAAGAAATTATACAACATTGAGTGTAGTATTGTCAAGCAATAGAAAAAGAAAATAGGCATAGATTTACATGTAAAGTAAAAAGTGCTTTAAAAGGGCATAGAAATTTTATGATGAAGGAATTAGTAAGAAGAAGTGCTGATTAACGAATGGGGTGTTTTAGGCGTTTTCTATTGCGCATTAAAAGGAGTTTTAAAAAGTGTTTGATCTCACCTTTACTCTCTTTGAGCTTGGAGAAGAAGGTCTCTTTTTCAGTAATAGTACTGAAAATATCATTTAATGCTTGTCTTTCATTTTGGGATAACGTACTCATTTCTCATCCTTTAGTTCATGTGCTATGCGTTGAATTAAACGCAAGGCATCGCCCTCTTCCAGTTCACCCAGCATTTTAAAAATAGCGGATGCGGCTTGAGGTTGTGAATTACCAAGTTTCCAATCTTGATAGGTTCGCATCGATACGCCCAATTTATCTGCCATCTCACGCTGAGAAATCTTCTTGCCAAAAAACTTTGACTCAACAGCATTATGAAGGAGATTAAAAATATCGTTTGTTTTCATGTATAGGATTCTAGCTAAGGCTTAATTAATTATACATAAATACGATGTTTTTATAAGTTATTATATCTAAAAAATAACGTTTTAATACATTTTTAATACAATAATTTGGTATAAATAACGTATTTTAGATATTTATACTCATATAACTACTATATTTATACGGTTTTACGTATAAATATAAAATGACTTTGAAACGAAAAAAAATAATGGTGAAATTTATATGCTTAAGGTTAAGGTATTAAAATTGGGTTACATGTAAAAAAAGGGATGAAAAGGAAGAGGAAAAAGAGGTGTAGGATGGAAATTCCATCCTACATGTAAAGTACTGACTATTTTTTGTTATCTCTAATAGAAAGCTCTTTAATGATTTTGCTGTAAGTAACAAAATCTTGACGTTTAAGATATTTCATCAATCGTTTACGTTGACCAACGAGTTTAAGAAGTCCTAATCTTGAAGAGTGATCTTTTTTATTACTCTGAAGATGTTCTGTTAAATCAACAATTCTTTTTGAAAGAAGCGCGATTTGTACCTCTGGAGAACCTGTGTCTCCCTCTTTTCTGCCAAACTGACTAACAATTGCTTGTTTTTCCGCCGAACCTAAAGCCATAATGACCTCCTGATTGGTATTTAAATTTACTTTTAAAATAAAAGCTTGGAATTTTAGCTAAAAAAAACAAAATTGTATATTAAAAGAAAATCAAGTCCGCCCAGCCTTTGGGAATTATCTTCGTAATTAAAGCTAAATATAACGTTTATTTAGTACAATATTTATCTTATTTAACTTGAAATCTTGAGGAAAAGCGTATGTTATTAACCAAAGCCAGTGAGTATGCACTGCTATCATTGATTATTATTTCTCAAAAGAACACTCCACAAGATGTTGATACACTCTCAAATCAACTAGGCATCTCTAAAAGTTTTTTGGCCAAAATCCTTCAATCACTTGCTAAAGAAAATATTTTGAGTTCTTTCAAAGGGGCACATGGCGGTTTTATGCTTGCTAAAAAACCTGAAGAGTTAACCCTTAAAATGATTGTTGAGTGTGCTGAAAAAAAACAAACAATGGTTTTTGAATGCTCTCCTTCGACCCAAAAATGCCCTGGTGGCAAGGGTACGTATTGTCGTGTTTGGCCCATTTTAAATAAGCTTCAAACGAAAATTGATCTATTTTTGGATAATATGACACTTAAAGATATTATCGAAGTTTAAGGGTGTTTATTGGCTAAAAATCAAAATGCGCTTCTATCTAGGGTCATTCCCTACCTAGAACCAATTGTCAAAGCAAAAGATCTTACTGTTGTTGTTTTTATCGTCGCTATTCTGGCGATTATTATTGTCCCTCTACCTAGTGCTATACTCGATTTTTTCTTAGTTATATCATTATCCGTTTCAGTACTTATTATTCTCATTTCGCTTTACATCCCTAAACCGACGGATCTTTCGACCTTTCCAACGCTTATTCTTATCATTACTCTTTTTAGATTGTCGCTAAACATCGCAACAACAAGAATGATTCTTACCAACGGTCACCTAGGCCCCGATGCCGTCAGTGACATTGTCTCTAGTTTTGGACAGTTTGTGGTTGGAGGCAATTATGTTATCGGTGTTGTTGTCTTTACGATTCTTGTTTTGATTAACTTTATGGTTATTACCAAAGGTTCTACAAGGGTTGCAGAGGTTGCGGCACGTTTTACACTCGATGCGATGCCTGGTAAGCAAATGGCGATTGATGCGGATCTTAATGCTGGTTTGATTGATGAAAAAACAGCGCGAAAAAGACGTGAAGACATCATCCAAGAGGCGAACTTCTATGGAGCAATGGACGGTTCGAGTAAGTTTGTTAAAGGTGATGCGGTTGCGGGTATTATCATCACGATTATTAACATTATTGGTGGTTTTCTTATAGGTTCTTTTCAACATGGACTAGAACTTGGCGTGAGTGCGCAAACTTATACCATCCTTACCATTGGTGATGGTCTGGTTTCTCAGCTTCCAGCACTTATTACTTCAACTGCGACGGGTATTTTGATTACCCGTGCAAACAAAGCAGACGATGTCAGTTTCTCCGATGGCGCGATGGAACAACTCTTTGGTGAACATAAAACCCTCCTTATTGTAGGAAGCATCTTAGTCTTATTTGCGCTTGTTCCAGGGCTTCCAACACTCTCTTTAATGTTTGTAGGATTTATCTTTTTAGGTCTTGGATACCTTGTTAAACAGACCAATGAAGGTAGTTTTTCATTCCAAAAATTCTTTGCTTCCACTCCTGTAGCGGTTCAAAAAGCCAAACAAGAGGCAGAAACAAAAGCACAAGCAAGCACAGCACCTAAGAAAAGTCCTGAAGAGCTACGGAAAGAGGAAGAAACTACACTCAATGACATTCTCAAACTCGAAATCCTTGAACTTGATTTGGGCTACCAACTCATTAAATTGGCTGATCCTGCACAAGGTGGTGATCTGTTAGAGCGTGTCAAAAGTATGCGTCGTAAAATTGCATCTGATTTTGGTTATCTGATCCCACAAGTGCGTATTCGAGATAACTTGCACCTTAGTCCAAACCATTACCAACTCTTGCTTAAAGGTATTGAGATTGGCAGTGGTGAAATTTATCCTGATAAATTTATGGCGATGGACAGTGGCTTGACGATTGATAAAGTCCAAGGCATACCTACCAAAGAGCCAGCATTTGGTCTTGATGCCATTTGGATTGAAGCAGCGGCTAAAGAAGATGCTATTATCAAAGGGTACACGACGGTTGATCCAGCCACGGTTATTTCAACCCACTTAAGCGAACTGATTAAAAAATATGCCGAAGAGCTTCTCACACGCCAAGAAGTACAGAGTCTTATTGATAAACTCCAAAAAGATTACCCTGTTGTGGTTAACGACTGTCTCAAAGTCTCCAACGTGGGACTCATTCAAAAAGTGCTTAAAGCATTGCTGCATGAGAAGATACCTATCAAAGATCTTCTTACCATTGTTGAAACCATCAGTGATGTCGCAGAAGTCACTAAAAACGTCTCTATTATCGTCGAACAAGTACGTGCAAAACTCTCTCGTGTGATTACAAAACAGTACAAAGATGACAATGGTGTTTTAAAACTCCTTACGTTTAATGCAGGCACGGAGCAAAAGCTTTTAGATGCACTCAGAGAGCGTGATGGCGTACGTGATCTTGTTCTGAATATCGGACAGATTAACACCCTTGTTAAAGCGTGTAGCGACGAAGCAGCAACACTTCTGCACAAAGGTGTTGCACCTGTGGTTATCATCGTTGATCCCCTTCTTCGAAAATCTCTTTCTGACATTTTTGAAAAATTTGGACTCGACATCGTGGTACTCTCACATGCAGAGATTGATTCAAGCTCCAAATTTGAAGTTATGGGATCGATCGAAATCGAGAAACTCTAAAACAATACCCTATTTACCACATCACTAAGCATTAAGGATTTTTATGAACTACACGTTACACCACCTCTCACACACGGATTTAGATGGCTATAGCTGCCAGATGGTGAGTGCTCATTATTTTGATTCGATTAATTTTTACAACTCTAACTATGGCAAAGAGATCAACGAATGTTTTAATCAAATTTTAGCCACGATACAAACCTCAAGCTCCGAAAAACATGTTATCTTAATTACAGACCTTAATCTTACGATGGATCAAGCCAAAGAGTTTGAGTCCAAAGTGAGTATTTGTGACAAAGAGATCATGATGTTTGTACTGGATCATCACAAAACAGGGCAGGAGTGTGCAGACGCTTTTGAATGGTATTTTTTAGATTCAAGTCGCTGTGCTACCAAAATTACGTATGACTTTTTCAGCGCACTGTATGGCAAAGATGAGAAATTGAGCCAATACGTAGATGTCGTCAACTCTGTGGATATTTGGCTTGAAAATGAGCCCGAATTTGAACTGGGAAAAGTGTGTATGGGACTCGTGAGTGGCGCTAAAGAGGTCAATAAAATCATGTTCCCAGAAGAAAATAGCAAATACATTTTTTCCATCCTGACCAAAGCACAAGAGTACTTTACATGTAAAGATGCACATATTGCTTTGGATGATGCTATTCACGAGATCAAAAAAGCGTTTTTTAGGACCAACAACAATAACACGTTAAGCAATCTTGTCTCAGCCTACAATGTCATTTTACTCACTAAAAACAGAGAAAAAATGCAAATTAGCTACAAAGAGTACAAAGGTATTTTGACCTACAACATTGGTAATGTTTCGGTCATTGGCAATGACTTTTTAACCGCAAACCCAGACCTAGATTTCTTTATGGACATTACCTCTAAAAAGACCATTAGCCTACGATCTAATGGCAAAGTGGATGTCAGTAAGATCGCAGCGCAAATCGCGAATGGTGGTGGTCATCACAATGCCAGCGGTGGACTTCTCAGCAACTTCAAAGATGCTTTTATCTATGATAACATCAAATCACAAGTGATGAGCATCATCGCGAATAAAGGATAATCATGGAAGCAAAAGAACTCCAAAAAGAGTTAGAAAAAGCCGAAATTGAAATTGAAGAGATGGCAATGCAACTGGCGGATATGCTAGGGGCGGCACTCTACTTTGCCGGTGTTAAAAAAGAAGATTTACCAAAAGCTATCGATCTTTACCTTAATGGTCTTGATGAAGTCTTCGAAGATGAAGATGAAGACAGTGAAATGGGCTTTGAAGAAGTTGTTGAAGTGATTGAGTATATCAAAAACAAAAATCCTAAACTATTTCATGCTAAATAATTAGTGTAGAGAAATTTTCTCTACACCCTCTTCTTTGCGATAAAGGTCGCAAAGTTTCCCCACTTAAAAATAGTCTCTATACTTTCAAATCCAGCACCTTTTAGCATAGCTTTGTTCTCTTCTTCCGTATAAGGAATCAAAACATTCTCCAGCGCTTCTCTTTTCTGCGCAATCTCAAAGTCACTGTAACCTTGCTTACGCTTAAAGTCATAGTAAAGATCAATCATCTGTTTATTGAGTACTTTGTCTTCAAAAACAATCTTTTCACTAAAAATAAAAAGACCATTTGGGTTCAGTGCTTCATGGATTTTAGCGACAAACTCTGCACGTTGAAGGGGACGAATGAACTGAAGCATATAATTGGCAATGATGACATCTTTGAGACTTAGTGCAACTTGGGTAATGTCTGCGGAAACAAGCTCAATCTTAGCTCCATACGCATGCGTTTTTTGGCGTGCGAGATGTAACATCGCTTCAGCATTATCAATGCCTAAAAGATGATAGCTTTTGTTACTCATTTTATGCAGCGCTAAAAGAGTATTGGCGGTTGAACAACCAAGATCAACAATATGTGCACCCTCTTTTACATGGTGACAAATCGTTTTACATGTAAGATCAATTACCTCTTTATAAAAGGGAATAGAACGCTCCAGCATGTCGTCAAAAACAGCAGCGACATCCTCGTCAAACTCGAATTGTTTAGTGATAGGCTTGGTAAATACTTTATCCATTACAATATGCTTCCATTGTCGAAAATATTCGCGATTATAACAAAATATTAGTTACTATTAAGCATTCTATTTTTATACTGTTAGTATTTCCACACAGGTCACATCATGAACAAGCAATTGCAAGAACTTACAGATCTGACCATCAAAGAGATACGAAATCTTGAGATTGTTTTACCAGAGATCTATCGAGATATTTTTTACTCTAAAGCGAAAGAGTTAGGTATAAAACTCAGCGACATCGATAAAGAAGCAGCCATGCTCTATGCATTGCGTAAAATTCAACTCCTTAAAAATGAAACGGAACGCTCTGCTTCAGCACTCAAAGAAAATGTCGTCAATGCACGCATCGCCATTATCAATAAAGACAATATGGCATTGCAATTCATTGAAAACAATATGATCGAACTCGAATCCAAAATCGCTTCACTGCAAGAAGAGCTTTACATTGATGAGCTGACACGCTTGTATAATCGAAGATGGCTTTTTGAGAAATTTCTCAGAGATGATCACTTCAAAAATAATGGGTTTTTAGCTTTTATAGATATTAATGATTTTAAAGAGGTCAATGATAAATTTGGTCATATCATCGGCGATAAAGTTTTACATGTCATTGGAAGAGTGCTCAAAAAAATACAAAATGTCACGGCTCTTCGTTATGCAGGCGACGAGTTTTTAATCCTAAGCGACTATCATAATGATAAAGAAGAAATACATAAAATTTTACATACTGTTAACCAGAACCTCATAAAAACGCCTTTTAAACACAATAAAGAGCTCTTTTATATTGATTTTTCATTTGGTGTAGCAGCTTTTAAAACCAAAGATAGCTTTAAAAGCATACTGGAAGAGGCAGATATTAAAATGTACAACTACAAGAAATCATTTAAGTAAACTCTGCACGTACCTAAGTGTTTTTTGGCTTCTTTAATGTCTTTTTCGATTTGTTGTTTAAGATCTGTAAGGCTATTAAATTTTTGATTATCCCGTAAAAATTCCACAAAAAAGAGTTCAACAAAGCCTTGAATTTCAGCAATATGTTCGTCTATTATATGTGTTTCAACGGAGAACTCGCCATCGGTAGTATGGCGTGTCCCTACGAAAGAGACTGATTTATAGATGTTTTGTCCAATGCGTGTTCGTGTTGCATAAACGCCCTCATGCGGGATGAGATACTCTAAAACTTTGAGATTTAGTGTTGGAACGAGTTCTTTTTTACCAAGTCCCTGCCCAGAAATGACATCGCCTGTTATGGCATATTCACGCCCTAAAAAGCGGTTTGCTTCTTCCAAACGCCCCTCTTTTAAATATTCACGAATTAAGCTTGAATGAACAGAAATGCCTTGGTAACTAAACTCTTCAACGATGACCACTTCCCCATCAAAGAATTTTTGAAGATCATGTGCATTGCATGAACGATGCTGTCCAAAAAAGAAGTCATAGCCAACGACAATCTTTTTAAGATTGACAAACTCTTTTTTTAAAAGAGCGACAAATTCTTCGCCCGTAAGGTGTTTTATTTTTAAAAAATGAAAAAACATACACGGATAACCCGCATATTCACTACGCTTAATTCCCGGGGTCAGGTTGGCTTGGTCTTTGTCAACGACAAACAGTGCGCCATTGTCACCCAAATGATTAAGGAGCTGTCTGTGCCCTACATGAATGCCATCAAAACTACCGATGGCTAATGTATCAACACTCTCTTTTTTTAAAATAGTAGAACGTCTCAACATTCCCCTCTTTCCCTTTTACAAGTGATTCTCTTTTGTCTATCAAATGCCAACCAAGCGTAACAGCTTGTGACTCAAACAGATAATGTGCGCGCATAATAGCCGAGCCATCTTTAACGACACCTTTAGTGCTACGCTTCACATCTTTACCCACTTCAAATTGTGGTTTAAATAAGATGATAATCTCATTTTTTGCGAGCCTATCAATGTGCTCTAAAAGTGAAGCTATACCAATAAAGGACACATCACAACTAACCATATCATAGGTTTGTTCAGGCTTAAAAAGTCGTATATCACTATTTTCATGCAAAATAATGCGAGAATCGACTTTTAGTGTGGGGTGAAGCTGTTCACTACCCACATCCACAGCCGTCACACTCTTGACATCTTCTTCAAGCCATACCTGTACAAAACCACCCGTACTACTGCCAATGTCAAGAACGTCAAGACCCTTTACATGTAAGCCTAATTCATTAATAAATCCACGAAGCTTGAGTCCTGCTCGACTCACATATTGCATAATTTTTTCAACTTCAACCGTGTCACTCTCTCCAATCTCCACAGAGCTCTTACGCTCTACTTTACCGTTGAGCCAAACACTACCCTCTTTAATGAGTTCTGCTGCCTTATTGCGGCTTTGAGCGAACCCTTTTTCAAACACATAACTATCTAGTCTCATTCAATCATCCCGTTTAATTCACTTTCACTCAGTGTCTTTACACCCAGTTCTAAGGCTTTAGCTAACTTACTGCCTGCTTCTTCGCCATAAATGACAAAATCGGTCTTTTTAGAGACACTTCCACTTACTCTTGCACCCAATTTCTCTAATATCACTTTAATCTCATCGCGTGGTTGGCTCATAGAGCCTGTTAAAACCACCGTTTTCCCTGTAAATGCAGACTCTGTTATCTCTAATTTAGAGGCAATGGGATTGATAATATCCATCAACTCATGCGTTTCAGTACGATTTACATGGATAAACTCTACCAAACTCTTTGCCATCTCTTCGCCAAAACCTTCAAGAGCGATGATCTGCTCGTACGTTGCTTCCAACCACTCTAAACCAAACGCTCGTGCAATCTTTTTAGCCGCCACTTCACCAATATGTTCAATGCCAAGAGCGTTAATAAACTTCGCTAAAGCCACCCCTTTACTCTGCTCAATTGCCTCTAAAAGGTTTTGTGCTTTTTTCTCTTTAAAGCCTTCTAACGCGAGCAATGAATCCAAAGAAAGTGCATACAAATCTTTTACATGTAAAACTAATTTTTGCGCATAGAGTTGCTCAACGATTTTATCACCAAGACCATCAATATTGAGAGCTTTTTTAGAAGCAAAGTGGATAATTGCTCCAACAACTCTCGCATCACACGAGAGGTTTTGACATTTAATCAGTGCGCCCTCATCAAAAAGTTCCTCACCGCACACAGGGCAAAGAAGGGGGCGTACTACTTTTGTTTCGCTTCCATCGCGTCGATCTTCTAAAACTTTAATAATCTTTGGAATGACATCCCCACTGCGAATGATAATGACACTATCGCCTATGCGAACATCTTTACGCTCTATCTCATCAAAATTGTGCAGTGTGGCTCTCTCCACGATAACACCTTCGATGTTCACTGCTTCCACTTCAGCCACGGGGGTTACCACGCCTGTTCTGCCCACTTGCAGGGTAATATCACGAAGTCGTGTCACTTTTTCAATCGCAGGGAATTTAAACGCAACCATCCATTTTGGGTATTTGACGGTATAACCAAGCTCTTCTTGCAAGCTTACATCATCGATCTTCACGACCATACCATCCATCATCATCTCGATCTCGTCACGTTTCGCAATGAGTTCTGCATAAAGTGTATGCACATCATCCACGCTTTTGGTTACAACGATACGAGGTGGTTGTAAAAAGCCAAGGCTATAGACAAAACTCATTTTTTGACTCAAAAAACTCTGTGTTAAACTGTTCGTACCTATGCCCCACGGATAAAACATGAGCTTACGCTTTGCGGTAATGCTGGTATCAAGCTGTCTAAGGCTCCCTGCTGCTGCATTGCGCGGATTGGCAAATAGGGGCTCGTTATTGTGCATGCGTTCAACATTAAGCTTTTCAAAATCTGCTTTTTTAATAACCACTTCACCACGAATTTCAATAAGCTCGGTATAGTCAATGCGCAAAGGAATCGAACCAATGGTTTTGATGTTTTCAGTAACATCCTCACCAATGCTTCCATCGCCCCTCGTGATGGCTTGCACAAGAATCCCATTTTCATAGATGAGATTCATGCTTGCACCATCAAATTTTGGTTCACAGTAAAAGGTGAAGATCTCTTTTACTTTTTTAACACGCTCTATCCACGCATCCAGATCACTTTCATCAAACACATCTTCCATACTCCACATGCGCGCTTTGTGCTCTGCTTTATTAAAACCTTCAAGTACCAAACCACCCACGCGTCTGGTAGGACTATTTTCATCGATAAAAAGTGGATATGCCTTTTCATAGGCAACGATCTCATGATAAAGTGTATCATACTCTTCATCACTCGCTACAGGAGCATCATCGACGTAATAGGCTTTTGCCCATTCATTGGCAAGATCAATTTTGGCTAAATATTCTTCGTGTGTCATGCAATGTAACTGGTGTAAATAAGTTTTAAAAGTGTAAGTCCAACCATGATTAAGAAAAATGTACGGATAAACTTCACCTCTTTTTTGATAACCATGTTAGAGCCAATATATGCTCCTACAATCTGCCCAAAGCCCATTAGCAAACCTACCACAAAAAGCACATTGCCACTCCAAAGAAACACTGCCAAGGAGACGATGTTGCTTGTAAAATTCATAACTTTGGTTTGTGCCGTTGCTTTTTTAAGGTTCAATCCTAAAAGTGTCACAAGGGCAATGGTCCAAAACGTTCCCGTTCCTGGTCCGAAAAAGCCATCGTAAAAGCCAAGTCCTATACCAAATATCAAGAAAAAAAGGTGATTACCAAGGTAAGCATGACGATCATTTTCTCCCATTTTAGGCGATAAAAGCGTATAAATAAAAATACCAATAAGCATCGCGGGAATAATCTTCGCAAGGATACTCGCATCCATCAGTAAAATGGCATACGTTCCAAGCGCTGCACCAATGAAGGTGTAAATGACGCCGATAAAAACTTCAGACCACTTAATAAATCCTTTGCGAATAAAATTGATAGAAGCCATCCCACTTCCAAAAGTACCTTGGAGTTTGTTGGTTGCAAGAGCGATATGTGGAGGCATACCAGAGGCTAAAAGTACAGGAATCGTGATAATGCCACCGCCTCCTGCAATAGCGTCAATAAAGCCTGCAACAAGCCCTGTAAGTAAAAAGATCGCGTAATAGTAAACTTCAAACTCCATCTTTTTTGATCTCCTTCTCCTCTTCGTGCATAACCGCTTCTATTTCCTCGGCACTGCGCTCTTCTTGAGATAGTTTTGGCTCATCTTTGGTTGAGATAGGAACTGCAGGAGTGGGCTCTTCTTTAGCTTCATTTACATGTAAAGGTTCAGGTAAATGCTCTTCTGGTCCAATAGCAGATAATTCAGTGCTTTCTAGAGATTCTGTTTCACTCATTGTAGCATTGTTTTCTACTGGCTCAGAAGAGGCATCTTCACTATTTTCTGCCTTTGCTTCTTCAAGTTGCACATAAATTTCTAAGGCCTCTTTAGTGGCTGTTGCAACTTCATTGTACGTTCCTTCACGAATATAACGCCAAATCTCACGCCTAACCAAACTTAAAACATAGCGTCTATCGCCCCCTACTAAACGACCAAGTTCATGACCACCGCATGCAGGGCAAACAAAAAACGTAATTTTGTCTTGTAACGACTCTGATGATCTACAATTTTCATCATCCACCATAAGCATATTTTGGCACTTTGGACAATAGCACCAAAGACCTATAATGTCCCCTTTTTTATACTTCCATCGCCAGAGCACTTTAAATAAAATGAGTTCACGAAATTTGTAGTATTTAGGGCGCATAAGATAGCGAGCAACAAAAGGGAAGGCAACTAAAATGATACAAATAGCAATGGCGCCGCTGTTTACAATCCACTGGGGAATAGTGTAAAGCTCGCTGATACGCGTTAAAAGGCTTAATATTTTTTCCAAAAAAGAATCCTAAATAGTTTGATTGAGTGCGCGAAGCACGCTAAGAGCTTGTACATGTGCCTTGACATCATGAACACGCAAAATGGTTGCACCATGTTCATAGGCTTTGAGATGAAGGGCTAATGAGCCCGCTAGGCGCTCAGAAATAGGTGTAGGAATGATCTTGTCGATCATCGATTTTCGACTAGCACCTACAAGTAATGGACAGCCAAAATGTAAAAAATGTTCATGGTGTTTAAGAAGCTGTAGATTATGCTCTAAGCCCTTTCCAAACCCAATACCAACATCCAACACTATCTTGCTGATTCCAAACTCTTTTGCTTTTGCAATACGCTCTTCAAAAAATGCATCAACCTCTAAAATAACATTTTCATACACTGGCTCTTTTTGCATACTTTGGGGATCACCTTGCATATGCATCAAAACGACTGTGGCATCATACTTTGCTGCCACACGGGCAACTTCATTGTTCGCAAGCGCTGTTATATCATTAACAATACTGAAGCCATGCGTAAGCGCATACTCCAAACATAATGGAGAGTAACTATCCAGTGAAAATTGAGCCTTTTCAAAAAGCTTATGTTGGAAAATCAGATCAATAATAGGCTTTATGCGAGCCAGCTCTTCAGCCTCACTCACACCAAGGCTTCCAGGGCGACTTGAAACACCACCAAGATCGATGATATTAGCACCCTCTTCTATCATGGATTCAATATGTTTTAACGCATGTTCACCACTAAAACGACTGCCTTGAAAAAAGCTGTCTTCGTTGGTATTGATGATGCCCATCACCGTAAAATCATCGTTACATGTAAAGATAAATTCACTTAGTTTTTCTGCTATAGCTTTAAGTCCAAACGGTTGTGCTTTCTCTTTTCGAGCAAGCTCTTTAAGCTGTTTATCGTTCGCAATTAAAATCGCATCGACCAAAGGAATTTTACATGTAATCGTATCTTTTGGAACGGCCAGATCAGCTCCAATGGAAAGAGCATCTTGTTTGAGAATATTTGCAGCGGGCGTTTTAAGATCTTTGATATAAATAAAATTCAAATGTGCCTTTTGCTCTAAAATAGCACTACCTTCTTTGGTTACATGTAAAGCTTGGAAGAGTGCCTTTATATCACTTTTGGAAGAGAGTTTACAGAGTTTCATCGGTGTTTTCTTAGCATAATAGAAAGCAAAAGAGACGTTAAAATCGTTTGAGCTCTCGTATTTAACTCAACAAGATGAAGCAGTTTTTGAAAATGCTCCAGCTCTTTTTCACTAAAACGAAGATGATGTTCATTGATTGATTCGTACACAATGGCTTGAACCAACTCTTTTAGAAAGCTCTTTTCAGCACTCTGATGCTTTTGAATAAAAGGGTAAATATCGCCAAGGTCAAGTTTTTGAAGATCCAGTCCACTGCGAATGCTTTCATGTTCCACAATCAACTCTTTTTGAAGTAAGCGTGAACGAATGGTTGGTAAAAAAGCTGTTTTAGAAGGGGCAACGACAATAAAAACAATGTGACGCGGAGGCTCTTCAAAAATCTTCAGAAGTGCATTTTGTGCCTCAACGCGATAGCCTTTGGCAATTAAAATCAGATATTTATGTGTAGATTCTGCAATATACGCCTCTTTGATGACCTCTTTGGCATCATCGATCAAAAACTCATCTTTAACATAGAAAAGATGGCGCTCTTTGGCGTACTCTTCTTGCAGGCTCTCTTTTGCTTTTTCCACATTTTTACAAATCAAAATATGGCTAAAAACCTCTTCATCACTCGTTTTCAAAATTAACCTCGGCAAAAAGCACGGCATCGATACTTTTATCGAGAAGTCTAAAAAGTTGAATCAATTTAATATCTAAACTATCATCATCACTTAAAAGGTAAAAACTATTTTGGACATGTTCGTCCATAATCCATAAAAAACTATCGTCTTTACGTTTAGCGATTTGCATCTTTACATCGCTGTTTTTACCGACATAAAAAAACGTATAACCACTTGGGAATGCTTGTGAGAGCATGTTTTCCAAAAGCTCTATATCTTCTTTCGTTTTGACTTGGTACAAATTTGGATAAAGTGTTTGTAATGCAATAAAAGGTAAAAGAGGTCTATTTTTATGATGATTGTTGATAGCACGAAGCATATAGTGACAAAACCACGCTCTATCATCATCTGTAATCACAATAAACGTATGGCCATCAAGAAGATTTTTTAACATGGAAGCGGCAAGAGGAACCCACTCGAACCTCTTCTCTTCCATCCAACTCATCATAGAGCCGTCTTTGCGGATTTCTTCTAATGTCCACTTTAAGAATTGTTGCATCGATTATTTATCCAATTGGTATGCACTGTGAAGCGCTCGAACAGCGAGTTCGCCGTATTTTGCTTGGATAACCATCGAAATTTTAATTTCACTTGTGCTGATCATCTCGATGTTGATACCTTCTTTAGCCATGGTATCAAATGCTTTACACGCCACGCCACTGTGTGATTTCATACCCACACCGACCACAGAAACTTTAACGATGTCACTGTCATATTCCATAACATCACTCGCTCTTAGCTCACTCATGGCTGCTTTGGTCATATCAAGTTCATTTTGAGGAACGGTAAAACCAAGGTTTGTCGTACCATCATGTCCTACGTTTTGGATAATCATATCAACGTTAACGTTACAATCAGCAAGTTTTTTGAAAATCTCAGCCGCAATGCCAGGTTTATCTGTAACACCACGAAGAGTGACTCTCGCTTGGTTTTTATCGAGTGCAATACCGCTAACTAATGGTTGTTCCATAATCTTTTCTTCCTTTGTAATAAGTGTTCCTTCGTTCTTGTTAAAACTGCTACGTGTGACAAGGTTAACATTAAGCTTCTTAGCCATTTCAACGGAACGGCTTTGAAGTACTTTTGCACCAAGGCTTGCAAGTTCTAACATTTCATCATAACTGATTTTTTCAAGTTTTTTTGCTTTTGGCTCAATGCGAGGATCGGTGGTATAAACACCATCCACATCGGTATAGATTTCACAAAGATCAGCTTCAAGTGCACCTGCAATAGCAACAGCAGAAAGGTCACTACCACCACGTCCCAATGTTGAAACTTCACCGCTTTCAGTTACACCTTGAAAACCTGCAACAACGATAATTTTTCCCGCTTTGAGCTCTTCTTTCATTGCGGTGGTATCAATATGCTCGATTCTAGCTTTTGTGTGTATATCATCCGTTACAATGCCTGCACGCCTGCCACTCATGGAGACAGCTGTATAGCCCTGTGCTTCAAGAGCAATTGCAAGTAAAGCGCTGGTAACTCGCTCACCAGAACTTAACAACATATCCACTTCACGGTTATTTGGCGTTTTGCTAAAATGCGCTGCAAAATCTAAAAGCTTATTGGTCTCTCCACTCATCGCTGAAACAACCACAACAAGATCGTGTCCCTCTTGTTTGCTCTCAATGACTCTTTTGGCAACGGCTTCAATGCGCTCAACATTGCCAACACTCGTTCCTCCGTATTTTTGAACGATCAACATTTTAAAGATACCCTTCTTTTTTGAAATATTCTAACACCTGTTTATATACTGGGCGCTTAAAATAGGTAATAAAATCAAACACCTCTTCTAAACTGACAAATTTATGGTCGCAAAACTCTGGCTCTTTCGTCGCAAGATTAATCTTTGCATCTTTTTTGAGTCTTACTAAAAAATATTTTTGGCTCTGTCCATCAAAGGGGTACATCTTCTGAGCAATTTTTTGAGGGAAGTCGTATTGTAACCACTCAGGATACTCTGCTATAATCTCAACATCACCAGTGCCAATTTCTTCTTCAAGTTCTCGGTAAAGCGCATCGCGCGGCGTTTCGCCATCATCAATACCACCTTGAGGAAATTGCCATGCACCTTCTATATCGCTACGACTAGCAATAAAAAGTTGGCATTGAAAAGGGTATTTTGCAGAGACAATCACGGCAGCAACATTTGGTCTGTATCGTTTTGGTGATTCCATAATTGCGCATTACCTCTATATTTTTGTTAAAATAGTACCTAAAAAGTCATTAAACTTGCTTGATACAAGGAATTATGTGTTAGCCTACCTTCATATCCCATTTTGCGATAGCAAATGCCACTACTGCGCCTTTAACTCCTATGAGAACAAAGGAACACTGAAACAAAACTATATGCACCAGATTACGACGCAACTACGCTTTGAGCTTGAAAAATTTAATGCTCAAAGAGGAAGTATTACCTCACTTTTTATTGGAGGAGGCACTCCTTCAACCATTCCTGCTTCGTGGTATGAACCATTTTTTGAGATGATAATGCCCTATTTAAGCCACGATGCAGAAGTCACTTCAGAAGCCAATCCTCACTCGGCAACCAAGGAGTGGATACAAACGATGAAGGCACTAGGCGTCAATCGTCTAAGCTTTGGCGTACAAAGTTTTAATGCAGAAAAACTCGCTTTTTTGGGACGTAACCACACCCCTAAAATTGCTTTTGAGGCTATCGAAAATGCTTCAAAACTGGGTATTAAAAACATTTCACTTGATCTCATTTATGGCACCTCTATGGATACACCTTTTCTGCTTCATGAAGATCTCAAAATTGCCTCATCCCTTCCCATCAACCATCTGAGTGCCTATGCTCTCACACTGGAAGAAGAAACTCCTTTTTACAAGCGAACGGATGTCGTCAATGACTCTGAGAAGCTTGCCAAAGAGTTTGTAAAAGCAATTATAGAAGCAGGATTTCCGCAATATGAAATTTCCAATTTTGGAAGCTATCAAAGTGTTCATAATAAAGGGTATTGGGAGCATCAAGACTATCTTGGAATCGGTGCGGGCGCGGTTGGATTTTTAAAAGACAGACGTTTTTACCCGAGTAAAGACATTGAAACCTACATCCAAAATCCTCTTGCACAAGAGATTGAAGCATTAAGTCTGGAAGATTTACATGTAGAAAAACTTTTCTTAGGTCTTCGAAGTAATATTGGCATTGATCTAGTGCATTTTAGTCCTAAAGAGCAAGGAAGAGTGAAAATTTTAGTGGAAGAAAAAAAGCTTACATGTAAAGATAATCGCGTCTTTAATAACGACTACTTTTTAAGCGATGAAATAGCACTTTTCATCACTCAATAGGATTCTCTTCTAATGCCACCTGCAGAAGCGCTTTTGCCGCTTCTCGTCCTTCATTGACAATGTGCTTGACTTGTAACGCTTTAAGCAGTTTTTTCTCATCATAATCACTGGCTTTTGCTACAATTTTAATGGGTGCATCAAATGATTTTAACACTTCGCACAGAAGAATTAATTTTTTCTCATTATTGATCGCGATAATAACCGCTTTTGCATCTTCCACAAAAGCATTTTTAAGGATGCTCTTCTCAGCAGCATTTCCAAAATAAACAGGCTCGCCCCTACTTTGTCCCAATTTTACCAGTGTAATGTCATGCTCTAATACCAAATAGTTAACATTCATCTTTTTAAGGCGATAAACAATCTCTTGCCCAAGCTTTCCGTAACCACACACAACAATATGATCTTTAATTCCCGATGAATGGATCATAAAGTCACCGTTATTTGGCTCTTTAGTAATAGAATCAACAATTTTTTTCATATTTTTTAAAATAAAAGGTGTCAAGATCATGGATAAAACAACCGTAACAATCAGAATTTGTGACGTTTTAGTACTTATCAGATGCGATGAACTTGTTAACGCTAAAATAGCCAGTGAAAATTCACCGCCTTGGCAGAGCGCCAACCCCGTCTTAAGCGCCACTCTACCGCCCACGGAGAAAAATAAAATTGCAAATACAACCAGTGTTTTAAATGCCATCATCAATGCTAAAAAGAGTAAAATGGTGCCATAATTTTGCGCGATTAAATTAAGATCGATCTGCATACCAACGGTGATAAAAAAGAGTCCCAATAAAAGGTCACGAAAGGGCACAAGATCGGCTTCAATCTGATGCTTATACTGCGTTTCAGACATCATCATACCCGCTAAAAAAGCACCCAAAGAGTAAGAAAAGCCTAAAGTATGCGCTAAGAATGAAGCTCCAACCACGAGTAATAACACCGAAGCAATGAAAATTTCTTGCGTATCAGCCCAAACCACTAATGATAAGAAGCGATTCAGAAGGTATTTGCCTATCAAAAACATCAATCCTAAAATGATAATAGCACTGTACAGCGTTTGCAATAACAACGATGAAAGTGAACTGGTTTGATTTGAAAAGATGTTAATCATCAATAAAATTGGAATGACTGCAATATCTTGAAAAAGAAGAATTCCAAGTGCTTTACGCCCGTAAATGGTATGAATGGTTCCACTGTCATTGAGAATTTTTAAAACAATGGCTGTTGAAGAAAGTGCTAATGCGTAACCAATGATGATGGCACTTTTTTGTTCAATCCCAAAAAAATACTCAGCGCCTAAAGCAATGACACCTCCCACTAAAGAGACTTGCAATAAGCCGTAAAAGAAAACATCTTTTTTCATCCTCAAAAGATGCTTGATCGAAAACTCAAGCCCAATCGTGAACATTAAAAAAACAACACCAAACTCTGCTATGTGAGTAAGAGAGAGATTGTTGCGACCCAAATTGTACATATAAGCAATGGCAAATCCTGTGATGATATACCCAATGATAGTCGGTATATTAAAACGCTTTAACAAGATGTTAAAGAGCGTTGCTATAGCCGTTGCACTTAAAATGATCGCTAATACACTATCCACAACTATTCCCCAAATAAAATGATTTCGTAACTATTTTTATGTTTAACCAATGGGTTTTTAGTTTGAGCACTTTTTTTCGTAAGCCCACTCAGCTCTAATCGCAAACTCTCAACCAATGTTTCAAAATCATCGATTTTTTCTTTGAGTTGCATGATAATGTCAACCCCCGCAAGATTGACACCAAGATCGCGGGTAAGGCGTTGAATCATCTTGATTTTATCAATATCACGTTGTGAGTAAAGACGCATCTTGCCATCTGTTCGAGAAGGTAGCACTAGCCCTTCTCTTTCATACTGACGAAGTGTTTGAGGATGAATAGTAAGTACTTTAGCAACTACACTAATCAAATAGACTGGTTCTTCATACCCATGATGCATGGCATACTCCTCTTGAGTTTAGTTTGGTAAGTTAGCTTCCATGGTTGCTTTCAAAGCACTATCCAATGAAGCAACGGGAGGAAGAACGATGTTGGCTACTAAGTACAAGTCACCCTTGTTTTGTGTTTTACGGTTCAGTGCGCCATACTCTTTGACTCTAAATTTTTGTCCATTTTTTGTATCTTCTTTGACTTTAAGCGTGATCTCTTTATACAGCGTATCGACAGCGATTTTACCGCCAAAGAGAGCCGTTTTTAAAGGAACGTCTATTGTTTTAATAAGATCATCGCCTTCTCTGGTGTATTCAGGACTTGATGCAACTTCTACACTGAGAAGAAGATCGCCTTTTTGACCTTGATACGACTTGCCTTTGTCTTTAACACGCATCTTTTCGCCATTTTTAATGCCTGCGGGAATCTTCACATCAAAGCTCTCGTTATTGTACGAAAGGGAGTGTTTTCCACCCAATATAGCAACATTAAAAGGAATAATAATTTTAGCGCTTACATCCAAATCAGGCTCACTGTAACCGCCGAAGCCGCCTCCGCCAAAACCTCCGCCACTGAAGCCGCCAAATCCACCTCGAGCACCCCCGAAACCGCCTCCGCCACCAAAGATACTGCGTAAGATATCATCTAAATTAGCGCCACCTTGAGAATGGGCAAAATCGTGGAAATTTTGACCACCAAACATATTGTCGCCGTATTGGTCGTACTGCTGACGTTTTTGCTCATCGCTGAGGATTTCATAGGCCGCATTGATCTCTTTAAATTTTTCTTCTGCTCCTGCATCTTTGTTGATGTCAGGATGGTATTTACGTGCCAGTCTTCGGTACGCTTTTTT